>NZ_JAWRXI010000194.1:0-269 GCF_046535075.1 Brevibacillus sp. SIMBA_040 | reverse complement strand
TAAAGAATTGTTTTTTAGAAAATTCCAGAAGGACCGCAGTCTTGAATTGCCCTTCTGCAATAAGGTACTGCTGTACAAGGATTAGCAGGACATATACTTCCAGGACATATTGCGGGTATGCCACTTGGCATAGGACAAATTACCTCTCCTCCAGTTATCATCTTTAGTGCATTTCTTGACATTTTCTTGAGATTTTTCATAATAAAATTTTTTTAATTTGATTTAGTACTTTAATGTTATTAAGATCAAATATATAAGTTGCTCGAATA
>NZ_JAWRXI010000193.1:0-269 GCF_046535075.1 Brevibacillus sp. SIMBA_040 | reverse complement strand
ATTGATGTAAAAGTCTTTCACATCATCTTTAGCAAAATCATCCCCTAATTCATAAGATTTTAGAAATGAATAATTCCCAAACTTACTTGAATAATTATATTTTGTAACTAATGGATCATCAGTTCTTAATGCCAGAATTCTAGAAATATCATAATATGCTCTTCCGTAATTATTTTTTTCAGCCATTATAATTGCGTAATATAAAAACTCTTTGCTCTTACCATTTGTTGTATAAGCTTTATAGCTTCTTATATATGCTAATGTATCAC
>NZ_JAWRXI010000192.1:0-270 GCF_046535075.1 Brevibacillus sp. SIMBA_040 | reverse complement strand
CTAGTTGGCGGATTTATTATTAGGACTGTCGATAAAAATCAAGTTAGATATAATTTCTTTAACCCATCTATTGAAGATTTTCTATTTGATTATTTTGAAAATTCAATCGAAGAATATTTTCAAGTTCTCGAATCAGCAGTATATTTTGAGCAATTTAAATATAGAATTACAATAAACAAAAAGAAAAATGAAAAGAGAATAGACTTTTCTAATAAAAGTATTAAACGGAAATTATATAAACTTTTTAAGCGAAAAGAAGATAATTTGAAA
>NZ_JAWRXI010000191.1:0-270 GCF_046535075.1 Brevibacillus sp. SIMBA_040 | reverse complement strand
GCCGGTGGTGATCGGCCGTGACCATCTGGACTCCGGCTCGGTATCCAGCCCGAACCGCGAAACCGAAGCCATGCAGGACGGTTCTGACGCCGTGTCCGACTGGCCACTGCTCAACGCCTTGCTCAACACTGCCAGCGGCGCGACCTGGGTTTCGCTGCACCACGGTGGTGGCGTAGGCATGGGCTTCTCCCAGCACTCCGGCATGGTGATCGTCTGCGACGGCACCGACGAAGCGGCTGAGCGGATTGCCCGTGTGCTGCACAACGACCC
>NZ_JAWRXI010000190.1:0-270 GCF_046535075.1 Brevibacillus sp. SIMBA_040 | reverse complement strand
ATCACGAGAAAAGCTCAGTTTTATTGCGAACGAGCACGTTAAGTCAATCAAATATATCGTTGACACTTATCACTCTTAATGGTTGGTGATTTATGAAGCAGATTTTGCAAGATATGGCGAAAGGCGGTACGACAATCGCTGAGGCCCCAGCACCACAGGTGTCCCGCGGAACCGTTGTTATTAATACCCGCATGTCCCTGATCTCAGCTGGGACGGAACGTATGTTGGTTGGTTTTGGTAAAGCGTCTTACCTGGAGAAAGCGCGACAGC
>NZ_JAWRXI010000189.1:0-270 GCF_046535075.1 Brevibacillus sp. SIMBA_040 | reverse complement strand
GTCACGCTGTCCAATGGGGCAACCTGGACCGGCGCAACCGATGCCGTGCGCACGCTGTCGCTCGACAGCGGCAGCCTGTGGACGGCCACCGGCGATTCGATCGTCGGCTCGGTTGCGCTGAACGACTCGACCATCGCGTTCGCCGCGCCCGGCGCCGGCGCGCCGCGCACGCTCGTCGTCAACGGCGACTATGCGGCCCGCAACGGCAAGCTGCTGATCCATACGACGCTGCACGACGATGCATCGCCCACCGACAAGCTGGTCATCGAC
>NZ_JAWRXI010000188.1:0-270 GCF_046535075.1 Brevibacillus sp. SIMBA_040 | reverse complement strand
AAATGATCTGAAATTAAGAAATATGGGAATTGAAGCTGAAATATCCTACATCCTGAACAACGGGGTTTATTTCGGAGCCAGTGGATTATTAATCAAATCTGAAGTAGATACCAATGGAGAATGGATCAAACAGGAAGTGTATAATGCGTCGCCTTCAAAATTGGTGACTTATATCGGATATACTATCCAAAACTGGTCATTCAGATTCCAGTCTCTACAGAATTTCAAACTGACGGATAATCTTAATAATGAGATTGACGGCTATAATAC
>NZ_JAWRXI010000187.1:0-270 GCF_046535075.1 Brevibacillus sp. SIMBA_040 | reverse complement strand
CGTTGAACACGTCCGGATGCGCCTTCTCGATCTCGTCGAGCAGGATCACGCTGTACGGCTTGCGGCGCACGGCTTCCGTCAGGTAGCCGCCTTCCTCGTAGCCGACATAGCCCGGCGGCGCGCCGATCAGGCGGGCGACGCTGTGCTTCTCCATGAACTCGCTCATGTCGATCCGGATCAGATGCTCTTCCGAGTCGAACAGGAACGACGCCAGCGCCTTGCACAGCTCGGTCTTGCCCACGCCGGTCGGCCCGAGGAACAGGAACGAGC
>NZ_JAWRXI010000013.1:0-151239 GCF_046535075.1 Brevibacillus sp. SIMBA_040 | reverse complement strand
TGTTTTTCTCAAGTATACAAAAAAGTACCCTATAGGTAGACTTTTTTAACGTGTCTACTCTATAGGGTACATTTTACAGTCTCCATGCCTTTTTCATTTCTGGGCATTCTGCTACAACAAACGATTAAAACTGGTTTGGAAATTGCTTGATAATCCCCTCAGTCAAAGCATCAGCCAACGTGACAATATGGTCCTCCCATCTGTCAAAAGCCGAGATATCCGCATCCCAATCCTTTTTCGCCCGCGCTTGAATCATTTCTGTAAGCAATTCGAGATCCTTGTACAGCAGGTCTTTCAGTTCCTGTTCAGTCCAATTCGGGTTTGCACTGCTCAAAAATTTGGCAATCTCATCAGCATTTTTGTACCACTCGGCATTGTATTTTTTGAGATCCGCCTGCTTGTTCTTTTTCGTAGCATCTACAATTTTGCCTGCGATGCGAATATGTTCTTTTAATAGCGCCGTCAGCTTATTACCTGCTTCTTCGCCATAATACGGCTTGATTACATTGCCAATATCCTCTTGGTTTTTCATTAACCTAGCGAGCACCTTGTCTTGATCTTTGAGCCCTGCCAAGGCACTTACGACATAAGCTCTTGTCCAAATCACATGATCGATCCATGCCCTTCGCATATCACCCTGAAGCTTAACTTCTTTTGGCTTTATACCTTGTTGCTGCGGCGGCGGATCTCCGCTACCTTCTTTCGCTTGCACAGCAAGTGGTGAACCCAGCAATGCCAAACACATTACGATCAAAACGGCCTTCATAAACTTTCCTTTCATCGTATCCGTCTCCTTTTTTATACTTTGCAGGTCGTTGTTATTTTGGGCAAATTTGCTGCTTTCATTCTTCGTCGCCTTCCTCTCAAATTGACACGTCTGATCAGCATCCGTATAGTTGTCTTATCAACAGTTGCTCTGCAAACGTAAAAAAGGAGGACTATCGTTGAAAATACATGAGTACATTGGTGTTATCGTTAAACGAACGGATTTAAAGCTGAACAGCTACTATCAAAAAGTAGTGAATCCCTTCAACATCACCATTGATCAGTGGATGATTCTCGTCGTCCTGTGGGATGAAGAAGGATTGACTCAAAACGAGCTGGCTGAGCGCACTTTTAAAGATAAAACAAACATTGCTCGAATGCTTTTTACTATGGAAGAACGAGGGTTTATTCATCGGGTGACAGACAAAAAGGATCGGCGCTCACTGCATGTCTACCTGACAGAAAAAGGACGGCAATTAAAAGATGAGGTTCTCCCCCCTTCCATTGAAGCCTATGAGAAAACAATCGCAGGCTTGACTGAAGAAGAGGTCAAGCAGTTTCGAAAAACACTCAATATCATTTATGAGAACGTGAAAAATTTATAAATCCAAAGTATTGTACAGGAACATTTTTTCTGTATAATTAGTTGTTGTAGCAACAGTAATAACAGCAACTAAATATCAAATTTTCTTTTTGCTAATTTAGTTGCTGCAACAACTGTACAAACAACAACCTTTTTTGAAAGGAGCGTCGTATGATGAACAAGGAAAGTATTTGGAGTACTCATTACCGTGCTTTGACGATTGGTATTATTCTTGTCGTCACTTGTACGGCTTTCGAAGGTTTGGCTGTCACAACCATTGCACCTGGCCTCTCTAGAGAATTTCAGGGGGAAAACCTTTACGGCTGGATATTTAGCGTTTATTTGTTAGCCCAGCTTATTGGAACAGTCATTACAGGGCAACTGGTCGATAAAAAAGGGCCAGCTCAGCCTTTTATCACGATGATTATGCTTTTTGCCTTGGGGATTGTGGTTGCCGCTATCGCACCAAACATGTCGATATTATTGCTTGGTCGTATGATGCAAGGATTCGGAGCAGGAGCTTTGGTCAACTGCGTGTATACGATGATTACCCTACGTTACCCTGACTCGCTTCGCACTCAAATTCTTGCCGTCTTTTCCAGTGCGTACATTCTTCCGGGACTATTTGGACCCTATATTGCTGGAGTCATCTCTGAACAATTGTCGTGGAGATATGTTTTCTGGTTGATCCTCCCTTTCATCGTCCTTTCTGCAATCTTAACTACCCCTGCTTTTCGCGGCTTGAAACCAAATGCACATGCAGGAAACAACAACAACCGACTGCTCCTCCCCTTCTTCTTGGCTTTGGGAACGGGTGTCCTCCTGTTTGGACTCGGCAAAATGCCTACCGCCTATGGCATCGTCCTGTCTGTCGCTGGCCTAGTTACCCTGATCATCCCGTTGTATAAGCTGATGCCCAAGGGAACACTCGTCGCTCGTGTGGGCCTGCCAGCCATCATTGCTTCGCGCGGTTTGTTTGTATCTGCTTATTACGGCACGCAAACGTATTTGGTTCTTGGACTGACAACTGTTTTAGGAATGTCAGCCGACAAAGCTGGCTTGGCCGTTGCCTCTGCCGCGATCAGTTGGTCACTTGCAGCCAACGTCCAGGCAAAATGGGACGCAGCGGACCTCGGGGTAGGGCGAAAAAAACGAGTAGTCATCGGTCTTTTCATCATGCTTGTGGGCGTCGCCTTCTCTGTACCTCTGGCATTAATCCCAAATGATCTTGTCGTCGTCACACTCGCTATTTTCAGCCAGATTATTATGGGCTTTGGGATCGGTTTGGCTCACCCGACTAGCGGTGCCATCGCATTTTCTCTGGCAAAGCCGGGCGAGGAGGGCAAGGTTTCTGCAGAAATTTCTGTGGCCGATACCTTCACTCCGGCGATTGGCATTGGACTTGGAGGGGCAATCATCACTGTCATGACAACATTTGGCTTTTCTTTTTCCCTGGGTATTACGGTTTCTTTACTTCTTCAAGTTTTGACCGTCATGATCAGCCTGGCTGCTGCTACTAGGCTGGCTGCACAACCAAAACAACAATCAGCAGAAAGGACACCTTCATAGGTGTCCTTTACCTGCTTTTGACGCGATACTGCTCGGGCGTCGCACCGACCTGCTTAGCGAATATTCGAAAAAATTGACTCGGACTGGAAAACCCCAATGTGAAGCTGATATCCGTTACCGTTGTAGCAGAGCGCAGCAAGAGCTCCTTTGCTTTCCCGATCCGCAAAAGCAGCACGTGCATGCACTGATCCTTCACCCGGATGATAATCACACTGGCATCATGCCCTATATGAAAGGAATGCCTGTCTCGGAGATGCAAAATCAATCCCTCGCCTGCAGGCAGCTTCACCGCTTTGTTTTCATGGGTAAAAAAACAAGTCCCTTGCACAGGAATAGTCACCTGGTATTGCTCATCATGTTCATGGGGCACCCCTAAAAGAAAGCTCGGTGTGGAAGCAAAAGCGTAGAGGATACGCTCGCCTTTTGCTTATTTACAATCGCTTTCTTTCCTGCTATTTTGTTTCGAGATGTAATGCTCACCCACCTTGATCATTTGCTCTAAAATAGGTGCAAGGCTTTTGCCAAATTCGGTTAGGGCATATTCCACTTTTGGGGGAACGGAAGGATAAACTGTGCGCGAGACGATCTCGCTCTTCTCCAGTTCCCTCAATTGCATGGTGAGAACCTGTCTGGATACCTCTGGAATCAACCGATGCAGTTCTCCGAAACGTCTGGTTTGTTGGAGCAATTCATAAAAAATCCGAGGCTTCCATTTGCCGCTGATTATCGAAAGGCCAACCTCAACAGGGCAACCGAATTTCCCATCCTGATACGGCATTTCTACCTCCATCATGGTAAGTTTTTTATGACTATGTCATCTAATTGTGCGTACTTCCTACTATACACGCCCTCCAAGTATGCTGGTACTACCATCAACATACAAAAAGGGGGCTTTCCCATGCTACAATCCAATCAAGGTAATACCGTTCTGAATCCCCAAGACATGAACGCAGCTTTTGCCGCTGCATTCAATTCCGGTCAAATAGAAAATCTTCTTGCTCTTTATGAGCCTGATGCAGTTCTCATCGATCATAATAGCAATGAAATGCGCGGAACGGAAGCGATTCGACAAGCACTCGAACAGCTGCTGCAAATAAAAGGCACCATGATTTCTACCAATATTTATTGCATTTTATATGGAGATCTCGCCCTGTTGCGTGCTCACTTTGTTATTCATGGAACCGGTCCGGACGGCAGGTCCTCGCAATTCGACGGACATACATCCGAGATCGTACGGAAACAGCCGAATGGAGGCTGGCTATATATCGTTGACCATCCCTTTGGTGCTGACCCTCTAAAAAATGATCAATGAAAAATGAAGGACACCCTCAGCAGGTGTCCTTTCTCTCACTTATCCTCTTGTCCCTTTACTACCTCCCAATTTCCGTTCACCGTAGCCTCGACGACCTTTTTCTCCAAAATATAGGTGGCAAGCAGCTCCGATACATCAGTCGCAATTTCCTTGACGACGGGCTTCTTTTGAAACATAGTGTAATTGCCGCCCCCGCCCGCACGGTAATTATTCATGACCACATCATAGTTGGCTTCCATATCCAAAGGCGCTCCATTTCGCGTCAAGCTAACCACGCGCTGTCCGATCGGATTAGCTACATCGATTCGGTACTCGATTCCTTCCCACATATCATAATTATAGTGCTGCGGCTTTGGCAGTAAAAAGGCAGGACTGACGACGATCTCACCCGTATCGTCCACTTCAAAATACTCAGCCCCCTGCTCCAGTGCTGCCCGTATGTCTTTTCCTTTTATCAGCAGTACCACAAGTGTGTTTGGATAAATGTAGTTGCTCACAATATCACGCATCGTCACATTCTCAGGAAAACCGGCAGACGTATTGTCAAACAGCGCTGTGCTCGATATCGATGCTCCGGAAATCTCCATTTGCACATGATTGATGAATTCCACAAATGCATGATCTTTTAAGCGTACGGCCATCGGGTCTGTGATTCGCATATCTCCTGTAAATCTCCCGATCGGCTGATCCAGCCATCGCTGCGTTCGCTCTTCGTATGGTGCCGCCATCTCCAGAATTGACGTATCTGCCTCTACCCCCTCTACCGACAACAAATGCGCATCACACCCCATGACTTTCCATTCTTCGTTCTCCTGCTGAAGCGAGAGCTGTACTTTTCCAAGCACTCTGCCCTCATTACCTGGCTGCACCACACATACCCCGTTCACCGTCGATACAATCGTCCGATGCTGATGACCAGTTAATAGCACATCGATGCCCGGTACTTCTGTACATAGCTCATACCCCTGATTCTCTTTCGTCAATGCTTCCGTCGGCTCTCCTGTTTCCGGGTCTCTTTCCAACCCGCCATGGTAAGCGACGATCACGACGTCTGCCTTCTCCTCTTCTCGCATCACACGAACCCATTTGCGCGCTATCTCCACTGGATCGTGAAAATGAATACCCGTGATATTTTCTGGCTGCTCCCAGTTCGGTATGTAAGGCGTGGTCAAGCCAAAGACCCCTACAACAAGTCCGCTCTCAAACGTTTTGATCATGTATGGTTTTCCGAAAAACGCATCCCCTGCCTCATTGGTCAGATTGGCGCTTAACCAGGGAAAACGACTTTCTCCGATCGCTTTATGTAAAAAAGGCAAGCCGTAATTAAACTCGTGATTGCCGATGATCGCTGCATCGTAGGAGAGCTCATTTAAGCATAGGACCATGGGATTGGGAGCCATATGATGCAGGCGGGCATGATGATAAGCCAGTGGCGTTCCCTGGATCAAGTCGCCGTTATCTATAACCAGCAGGTGCTCCGCTTGCTCTCGCTGCGCTTTGATCAACGTAGCGATTTTGGCAAACCCCACATCCCTCGGTTCATTTGCAGCATATGAAAGAGGATATATGCTTCCATGCAGGTCACTTGTCTGCAAAATCGTTAACATACACTTGCTTGAAGCTGTTTGCATACGATTCACTCCTACCTCATCGGATTGTTTCAAAGATTCATTTCTATCATAGCGAATTCATACTTAGAGAGAACAATATTCACATGATATTAACAGTAGCTTGACAATGATTTGTTATATTTTTACATGATTCATCTATTTCAAACGAATCATCTTCGGAGGGAAGAAGACTATGTTTAAAAAGGTAGCAACAATGGGTATGGCTCTTGTTATGGCTGCAGGCTTGGCTGGATGTGGGACAAGCTCCAGCACTGCATCTGGAACCAGCTATGTTCCCACTGAATTGAAGGTGCAATTCGTGCCGTCTCAAAACGCAGAGACACTGGAAGCAAAAGCAAAGCCACTGGAGAAACTGCTGGGAGACAAGCTCGGTATTCCTGTAAAAGTCTCGGTTTCTACCAGCTACAGCACAATCATTGAAGCAATGGCATCCAAGCAAGTCGATATCGGCTTCTTGCCTCCAAATGCTTACGTACTCGCCCATGACGTGAAGGGTTCAGCCGATCTTCTCCTGCAAGCACAGCGTTTTGGTGTAGAGGAAGGAACAGGCAAGCCAACCAAGGATCTGGTCGATTTCTACCGTGCCATGATCGTCGTTAAAAAAGATTCTCCTATCCAATCCTTGGCTGACTTAAAAGGCAAGAAAATCGCTTGGCAAGACGTGACCTCCTCGGCAGGCTTCGTATTCCCTGCAGCTGAGCTGAGCAAAGCCGGCGTAGACCCTGAAAAAGACGTACAAGCGATCACCATCAAAGGCCACGACAAAGGCATTCTCGCTGTACTGAACGGTGAGGTAGACGCAGCAGCTGTGTTTGAAGATGCGCGCAACACTGTGAAAAAAGACAAGCCAGACGTATTTGACGTAACGCGAGTCCTGCACTACACCGCTCCAATTCCAAACGACACAGTAGCTGTACGTCCTGACATGTCTCCAGAGTGGAGAAAGAAAATTCAAGACGCGTTCATCGAAATCGCCAAGGATCCAGAAGGCGGAAAAGTCATCGACGAAATTTATACGCACAAAGGCTATGTTGTAGGAAAAGACGAAAACTTCGCACCAGTACGTGACTATGCGAAAGCAGTCGGACAAGAAATCAAATAGCAAAAAGAGTAAGACCGTCAGCGCCAAATTGGCAGCGACGGTCTTTTGTTTTGTATCCGCTTCGTATAAAAAGCTCACACAATTCTTTTGCGAATGTAACCAGATAATATATCAATCAGTGTCACCGTAACAATAATCCCAAGCAAAATGATTCCGACCCGATCCCACGAACGTGCCTCCAGAGCGAAAATGAGCGGCGTTCCAATCCCTCCCGCTCCGATCATTCCCAAAATAGAGGCAGAGCGCACATTGATCTCAATACGGAACAAGATCAGCGAATAAAAATGAGGCAGCACCTGTGGAATCACGGCATACCAGATCGTTTGCAGACGATTTGCCCCACACGCGGTCAGTGCCTCCGACGGGCCCATATCCAAATTTTCAATGGACTCCGAGTATAATTTGCCCAGCATCCCAATCGAGTGCAGCCCCAAAGCCAAGACACCGGCGAATGATCCCGGCCCGACTGCCTTAATAAAAATAATCGCCATAACAATCTCGGGGAACACACGAATGAAACTCAGAAAAATTTTACCTGATCCATGAATCGACTTATGCTTGCTCATATTGGAGGCAGCCCAAAAGGCAAATGGCACACAGAGTAACGCTGAAATGAACGTACCCAAAATGGCGATTGCCAACGTATCAAGCAGCCCTCTGAGCAAATCCTCGCCTTCTGGCAAATACACATAACCCCAATCAGGATAAATCATCCCGCGAAAGATCGACTGTGAAATCTCACCTGCAGTTGGCTGAATCCCGTTAAACTCCAATCCGGAAAACGCCCATACATAGACCAGGATCAGCAAAATTGTAATGAGCCCGCTATGTATCCGTACCTGTTTTCGATTATTTTGTTTCATAGCATTCTCTCCCGGATTCTGGAACTGACAAAATCAATAACAAGAACGATCACCAGCGTAGCGATGATGATGATCGACGCACGATCATACCGTAATTGATTCAAGGACCGATCCAAAAATAGCCCGATACCACCCGCGCCTACAAGACCAAGTACCGCAGCCGCCCTGATGTTTACCTCAAACGTATACAGAAAAAAGGTAATGTAGTGAGCAATAACCTGCGGAGTAATCCCAAAATGTATCCACTGGAGCTTATTCGCCCCTACCGCAGTCATCGCTTCCAGTGGCCCGCGATCGATGGCTTCGATCGATTCGTAAGTCAATTTTGATATCAGAGCAAAGGAAAAGAAGGTGATCGCGAGCACGCCAGCAAATGGACCGAGGCCAAAAATAGCGACAAAAATACCAGCAAACAATAGCTCAGGCACAGTACGAATCAAGTTCAAAACAAACCGTGATACCGTGTGCAAAAGCTTTGACGAAAATACGTTATTTGCGGCAAAAAACGCCAAGGGAATAGCCATGATCCCGCCAATCGTCGTACCGACAATCGCCATCTGTACCGTCTGCATCATCGGCTTCCAGATCACATCCAGATAAGACCAGTCAGGAGGAAACATTTCTGCAAGCAGTTTGCCCATCTCCCCCGTCCCTGTCAGGAGCAAAATCAACGAGGCATCTGTCTGATAGGAGCTGCCGATGAGCAGAACGAGCAAGAGAAGCACATTTAGATACGATTTCATTTTAGAAGGGGGCCGCAGAGCCGTTGGATTCATAGGTTGCTCACCTCTAAATCGTGGTTATCGGCAGCGCGCAACGAACGACCGTATATGCCCATAAATGTTTCATCCGTCGCCTCTGATACAGACCCGTCAAATACAATTTCGCCTGCCCTCATCCCGATGATCCGGGTCGCGTACTCCCTCGCCAGATCAATGTCATGCAGATTGACCACTGTCGTAATCCCCAGCTCCAGATTGATTCGCTTCAGATCATCCATCACTTGCTTGGTTGTCAGCGGGTCGAGGGAGGCCACAGGCTCATCTGCTAAAATAATCTTGGCTTCTTGCGCCAGTGCCCGGGCGATCGACACCCGCTGCTGCTGACCACCAGATAATTGATCCGCCCGCGTATACGCCTTTTCCTTGATATTGACCCGCTCCAACGCCTGTAGCGCCAGCTGCACGTCCTTTTCCGGAAACATCCCAAACAAGGTGCGCAGAGTTGAATGGTAGGCTACCCTGCCAGACAAAACATTGCGCAAAACCGTCGATCGTTTCACCAGATTAAAGCTTTGAAAAATCATTCCGATATCTCTTCGCATCATGCGCAGCTTCTCGCCTTTTGCTGCAGTGATCGATTTTCCATCAATCAGGATTTCTCCCGTAGTAATCTCATGCAGTCTGTTGATAGAACGCAGCAGCGTGGATTTACCAGCACCAGACAAACCTACGATCACCAAAAATTCACCCTTGTGTATGGATAAATTGATATCTTTTAACCCCGTTACGCCATTTGGATATGTTTTGCCTACTTGCTTGAATTCGATCATGGAGGCCTCACCTTCTCTATTCGAGTAATAACCGTAATTAATTTCGGGAATATCCTACATAAACCTCCATAAAACGCCTTTCTTAACAAGAACCACATCATATTCATACGGCGTTTACAATCCTCACAAAAAGCCAATACTTGCGCTGATACTGCTGGACAAGTACAAAAAAAAGAGCCTCGTAAAAAGGCTCTCGTTACAAATAATTACATATTATTTCACAAATTTATTTTAACTGATAATCGTATTGCTTTAGTACCCATTTGGGCAGCTCCATACGCGTAGTCATCAGCGGATCGACCACCTGACATATGCGCAAATCACCGACGAGAGATAACAGCATACCCGCCTCATCGCTCGGGATTCCTACCTCCTCTACCAAAAAGCGATGCATATGAACAGTCGCCATTTTCCCCGCCTCTTCCAATGTAAGGGCGGAAGCAATTGTCATCACATGCTCGCCTTCACTGAGCATAGGCAACGGCAAGCTCAGTCCTTTTATCACACCAATATCTACGGTGACTTCCCCTGGTATTTCTAATCCGCAAAGCACAATCTCGCCATCCGCCATGACCGCATGCAAATCTCCCATAGACAGCAAAGCCCCCGGAACATTCACTGGTAAATACAGGACGGAGCCTTTGACGATTCGCTTGCAATCCATATTGCCACCGTGATCTCCCGGTGTTCCCGTAGATATTTCTTCCTTGGCAGGAGCAGTGCCAATCACGCCAATCATCGGTTTGACATCGATCTCGATTTTTTCATTGAAGAGTGCTTTGCCGTCTCGGATCGGAATCACTTTTGTTTTTTCCTTGGTTATAAAGTCACCGAGTACACCCTCCTTTGGTGCAACCGTCATGACACCCTGATCGGCAATCTGGATATCAACAATTTCGACACGCAGAATATCCCCAGGCTCAGCATCCTCGACATACAACGGACCGGTAGCCGGGTTAATCAAATCCCAGCCAATCGAACTAAAAAGCTGGTCTTCACTTTCGATCTGGTTGCTAAAACAATCACATGTTTCAAAAACGACACGGTTCCCAGAGTGAATTCGTGTCACTGGCGCATGATGGGGAGACATGTTGAGAATAGCTTGTTCCTTTGAAATTTTCATAGCTTCATCTCTCCTAAAGAAAGGAATTCCCTTGCCACAACCGATTATAGTAATACTTTTTAGAAAAATCAATTATTGTTCACTTTCTTTTGCTTTCTCTTGATTTGCTATCAGTTCACCTAGTGCCGCAATACCTGTCTCCAATTTCACAAGCGGCGTCGCCCCAAAGCCCACTCGCAAAAAATGAGACCCCGATAAGTCAACAAAGCAGCTTGAACCAGGCAAGAACGAGATGCCTTTTCGTTTTGCCTCTATAAATAATGCATCTGTATTGCCAGCCGTTTGCAGCCAAAAATTCGGACCAGCCTGCGGAGCTTCCCACTTCACACTAGTCGGGGCATGCCTTTGCAGAAGCTGCTGAACAATCTCACGCTTTTTGGTCATCTGTAGCCGGATAGAATCATAATAGTCCGCCAGTGAAATACCTTGTAGCAGGTGCAGAAAGCTTCGCTGATTAAAAAGTGGCGTAGATAAATCAGCAATAGCTTTGACACTCGCCAGCCGTGAAAAGACGGAGCCTTTTGCGGCAAGGCAGCCCAGACGCAACCCAGGGGCAAGCGTTTTACTGAATCCTTTTAAAAAAATGACGTGTCCCTTCTGATCCATACTATAGATACTTGGCGGTACCTGTCGTTCATAATAAATTTCCGACCACGGGTCATCCTCAACGATCAGGCAATGAAAGCTCTCCGCCAAATCCAATATGCTTCTCCTCGTCGCGAGGTCCATCACCCTGCCTGTAGGATTTTGACCTGTGGGGATGAGGTACATCAGCTTTGGCGCTTGCTCATCAAAGAGACGTGTCAGCAAATCCATACGTATCCCCTGCTGATCGCATGGAATCTGGACAATACGGGCACCCCGCGAACGAAACGAATCAAGTGCCGCTGGATACGTAGGAGACTCTATCAGAACAACATCTCCAGCTCCAATAAAGGTACGGACAACGAGATCGATCCCTTGCTGGCAGCCAATTGTAATCATCAGCTCGGATGCGTGAACACCACCACCGACAGCTTGCAAATACGCCGACACCGCCTCACGCAAGTCCTCATCTCCGAGCGGAGAAGAATAACCGACAAACGAGCGCGGATCATGTGCAGCCTGCTCAGTGGCGCGGCGAAGCGCGTTCAAAGGAAGCTGCTCCTCCGACAAGGCGGCTGCATGAAAGGGGAAATCAGGCTCGCCCGAACGTGCCTGATGCTGACCAAACATCGACCTGCCACTGTAATCGTGAACCGCTGTTTGCCATTCAAAAACAGGAGCTGCTGTGGGCTGTTGCCTCGTACTCGGTCGCGTAATAAACGTGCCTTTGCCATGCTGCGTTACGGTAAATCCTTTTTGCTCCAAGATCCGGTACGCTTTGATTACCGTAACGACACTTACCCCGATTTCCTTTGCCAGGTGGCGGACAGAGGGCAGCGGCTCTCCTTCCTTATACATCCCTGAACCGATTCTCTCCATCATCGTTTGCGCGATCTGGGAAGAAATCGATTGTTTGCCTGTGCGACTGATCGGAAAATACATAATCCCCCTCCTTTTGCCCAACTGTTTTATTCGCAGGTGTACTGTTATAGCTGTTGTTTGTTTTACTAGTACAAAATCGGTAGAGGGGTTGAAGCATTATGGTGAAAAAAATGATAGCAGATAGTGAAAATATAAAAGCAATTCTCGGCCAGATAGTACTGGAGGCAGAACGTTTTTTTGAGCAAATTGATTCTCATCCTGCGGCTATTGCCCCCAAAGAAATTTTGCCTGCAGGCTTGCCCGCAGAAGGATACGGCGCCCTGGAGGCACTGGAGCAATTTCAAGCGAGCTATGCAAAGCAATTAAGCGGCAGCGCTGGCCCTCGCTATTTAGGATTCGTGACAGGCGGTGCTACACCTGCTTCGGTTGTCGGGGATTGGTTAGTCAGTGTATACGATCAAAATTTGTCAGGCATCGAGGATTCCGCTGCGGGACAAGTAGAATTGGAAGCGATTTCCATGCTCCGCGAGCTGTTTTGTCTCCCCGAGGAATTCAGTGGAGCTTTTGTCAGCGGGGCAACCATGGCAAATTTCGTCGGACTTGCACAGGCCAGACAGTGGGCAGCTCATCAGCAGGGCATCAATATTGCCCAACAGGGCTTGTACCAGCTGCCGCCAATCAAAGTCGTAAGCGGCACCCCACACTCCAGCATCTACAAATCGCTATCCATGCTCGGGATGGGCAGACAAAGCATGCACCTCATTCCTTGTCTCGACCATCGGGAGGCTGTTAATATCGCGCTGCTTCGCGCGTTCCTGGAGGAAAATAAAGATTCGCCTTGTGTGGTCGTAGCGAATGCCGGAACAGTGAATTCCGTCGATTACGATGACCTGCAGGCAATTGGACAATTAAAACAGGAGTACTCGTTCTGGTTCCATGTTGACGCTGCGTTCGGTGGCTTTGCGGCTTGCTCTCCCGCGTATAATCACCTTACCTCCGGGATGGATCTGGCGGATTCTATTACCATCGACGCGCATAAATGGTTGAATGTTCCTTACGACTCCGCCATGCAATTTACGCGGCATAAATCACTGCAAGTAGAGGTATTTCAAAACAATGCTGCTTATTTAGGAAACGCGATCGACCAGCCTGAGTTTGCCCACCTGACGCCTGAGAACTCCAGACGTTTCCGCGCCCTGCCAGCCTGGTTTACGTTAAAAGCTTACGGACGTCGTGGCTATCAACAAATCGTCGAGGAAAATGTAGCCATGGCGCGGCTGTTGACTGAAAAAATCGAGCGAGACGAACATTTTGAGCTGGTCGCGCCAACAAGGCTCAATGTTGTCTGCTTTACACTCAAGCAACAGGACCAAGCAATCACTTTTGATGACATCAAGCATTTTCTCCATCTCTTGAAGCAGGATGGCGATGTCTTTATGACGCCTACCATCTATAAAGGAATTCCTGCCATTCGAGCGGCCTTTAGCAATTGGCGAACTGCTGCAGAAGATGTGAACATCATTTGGCACTCGCTGTGCAAAGTGCGTAACGACATGGCGCAGTAACTGGAGAAACGAAAAAGCCGCTAGTAGTTGTATACACAAGACTACTAACGGCTTGGCTTGGCTTATTTTTTGTAAACCAATTGTCCACCCATATACGTTTCTTCCACTGTGATCTGATCGATTTTCTCAGGAGCAATCGTCAAAATATCCTGATCGAGAATGATGAAGTCTGCGTGGTAACCAGGCCTTAGCTGTCCAACATCCGGAATTCTGGTCATTTCCTGTGCTGCCCGCGTATACAGCCCAATCGCAGTTGCCACATCCGCACGCTGGTCCTGGCCTGTATCGGTACCGTTGTATGCTGTACGCGTTACCGCTGCTTTTAGTCCAACAAAAGGATTGACCGGATCAGCCCATGCCGTTGCTGGTGCGTCAGAAGAGAACGCTACTTTAATGCCGGCTTCCAGCATGGTTTTAACTGGATAGGTTGTTTTTGTTCTTTCTGATCCGAGATTGTTCAAATAGCTCTCGATTTCTGCAAACAAGAAGATTGGCTGTGGAACAAAACCGACGCCCATTTCTGCTGCCCGTTGAATGGCTTGCTTGGTAGGCATAGCGGCATGCTCAATGCGGATTGAAGGCGCATCTGCGATCCAACCCTTTTTGCCATAAAACGTGTTAATGATTTGGTCAATTGCCTGCTCACCCATCGCATGCACAACCAATTGAATTTGATGACGCTCTGCGAACTCGGAGGCATCCAGCAGCTCTTTTTCAGAGGTAGTAGAAATTCCGTAGTTTTCTTCTTCACCCAGGAATGGCGGATCGACCCAAGCTGTTTGCCCCGAGACGCTGCCATCTGCAAACAGCTTCACTCCGCCAATATGAATCTGATTGGTCGAACATTTCTCTTCCGCTGTCATTTGCGGATTCTTTTCTAAATCTCCCCACATGCAATACAACACGGTACGCTGCTTGAGTCCTTTTTCGACAGCTGCATTGTACATATCCAAGTAGTTAATCGGCTCGGTTCTTCCCATCAAATCGGTGATTCCGGTAATACCGTGCACGAACAATTTTGGACTCAGCTCCGCGAGCAGCGTTGCGTTGTCTTCGAGCGTTTGTGCAGGCATAATCTTTTGAACCAAATCTTTGGCACTTTCACGCAATACACCTGTTGGCTCTCCGTTTGCGTCTTTGTCGATTTTTCCGCCTGCTGGGCTTGGGGTATCTTTTGTAATACCAGCCAGCTCCAAAGCCCGGCTATTTGCTACGGCGATATGACCGCATGTACGCGTGATGATGACCGGTGCATCCGCAGACGCTTTGTCCAAATCCCAGCGGGTAGGAGCTCGTCCTTCTGTCAATTTTCCCTCGTCATAACCCCAGCCGCGAATCCATGCATCTGCTCCGTGAATGTCCCGTTGCTTGCGGACTTCTGCCATAATGTCCTCAATGGAGTTTACGAGCGGGAATGTACATGCAATTTGCTTCTCGGCATCTGCCAGATACAGGGGATGCAGGTGAGCATCGATAAAGCCCGGCAGCACGCGACGACCTTTCAAGTCTACACGCTCGCCTTCCATGTTCTCTGCCTCTTTTTGCTCGCCAATCCACGCGATACGTCCGTCACGTACCAGCATCGCGCTTGCATACGGTTGTTCTGGATTGGAGGTGAAGATTTGTCCATTGAAAAATACTACGTCGCCTTTTTGATTGGTACTCATGTTATAGTCCTCCTTTTATTTACCTGCTCATCATTCGCGCACAGGATTCAAAGCGTTTTCATTATCTTGTTTACGAGACATTGCGTTGTGAATCAAGGCTCCACCTACAAAGCCGACAATGGCCGGGATTAACCAGGAGAAACCATCAGCACTCAAAGGAAGCTTGGCAATGAGATTTTCTAAAAAGCTGATCGGAAGGCCAATCGTATTCAATGTTTCAATCACGCTGACAATCAGGGTCAAAAGGACAGAGCCTTTATACGCACCCGCGTTTGGAATATATTTGCGAAAAACTCCAAGGAACACGATGACGATGGAAACAGGATACAGAGCCAGAAACAATGGCATGGTATAGTTAATGATTTTATCGACACCTAGAGAGCCAACAGCCACGCCCGCGATACAAATGATGAGCGCCCAAATGCGATAGCTCACTTTATGGTTAGTTAGCTTGCTCAAAAAATCTGCAGTAACAGCGGTAACACCGATGGCTGAAGTCAGACAAGCGAGAACGATCGCTACGGCGAGAGCGATACTTCCGAAATTCCCCAGCATGATTTGAATTAGACCTGTCACAAGCGCTGTATTTTCAATATTGTTCGGGAACATACCGCTGCCCGCAGCACCCAGATACAGCAAACCTCCGTATACAATCAACAAGCCAAGACCCGCAATCAGCGTTCCATTAATGGCCATCTTCCTCATTTTGCGAGCGTCTGTATATCCATATCCGGCAATCGCCGCGATAAAGATGGGCGCACACAGGAGAGCAGTCATGACGTCACCGGTTTGATAAGCGTTAATGAAAGCGTTTGAAAAAGGATTCGCAAGTTCAGTCGTGATCGGAACACCAATCGGGTCAAAAATACCTTTTCCTACGATAAAGAGCAGGATAACGACGAGGACGGGAGTCAAGATCTTGCCGATTTTATCAACAACGTTGGATCTATCCATAGCAAAGTAAAAGTTGATAGCAAAGAAGAGGAGGATCGTTACGAATGATGGTACTTGAGGAAACAGCGTTTTCACTCCCAATTCATGGGTAGTTGCAGCCATACGTGGAATCGTCACGCACATACCGATTCCGACCATCATTACGGTGTTAAAAAACTTGTAAAACCACGGGCTGATTGGCCTCGTTAGCATCTCGAATTTTCCTTCTGCATTTAAAATCGCGATGACACCTAAAAGAGGTAGAGCAATTCCGGTAAGAACAAAGCCGATTAAGGCAGTCACCCAGTTTGTCCCAGAAACGAGTCCAATGGCTGGTGGAAAAATCAGGTTACCGGCACCGAAGAATATAGCGAAGAGGGCAAAGCCCAAAACGAGGGTGTCACGAAAGCTTTTGTTCATACATGCTTCACGCCTTTCTTTGCTAGTTGCTAATAAACTTCTCATGATGCTTGGAAGGGATACATTTTCACATAATTGTTATTTAAGCAAGTTATGTGCCAATTATTAAGATCTTGTGAACCTTTGCAAAACAAGCATACATCGTTTCGCAAAACAAAAAGAGAGGGGAAAATTCCCCCCCTCTGTCGTAAAAAAATCTTTACCTTAATTGATACTTGTCCATTTTGTATTTTAACGATTGCTTGGAAAGCCCTAACCTACGCGCTGTTTCTGCTAATTTGCCCTCCGTCAGCTTCAACTCACTGACGATAATGCCCTTCTCAAACTCGTCGACCGCGTCCTTTAACGTAAGCCCTTTGCTTACCGTATGATCATTCATAGGCGCTCCAGCGTAGTTGCGAATTCTGCGCGGAATATCGTCGAGTGTGATTTGATTGGAGCTGACGTTGTTGTAGGCCGTTTCAATCGCATTTTTCAGCTCTCTGATATTCCCCGGCCATGTGTACCGTTTAAAACATAGAAGCACATCTGGTTGAACACTCTCAATGTACATATTCATATTGCTGTTATAAAAACGGATGTAATAGTCCAAAAGAATCTCAATATCCTCCTGTCGCTCCTCCAGGTTTGGCAAATCGATCTGTACGATACCCAGTCGATAAAACAAATCCTCACGCAGTCGTTTCTCTTCGACCAGCCGATCCGGGTCTTCGTTTGTTGCCGAGATCACACGGATATCGACATTGATATTTTTACTGCCACCTACTCGCCTGATCGTTTTTTCCTCGATGGCCTTCAGCAGCTTTACTTGCAAATTAATATCCAAGGAATTGATTTCGTCTAAAAACAGCGTGCCGCCATCTGCCTGCTCAAACAAGCCTGCTGTATCCTCCGCGCCTGTAAAGCTCCCTTTTGTCGTACCGAACAAAGTGCTTTCCAACAAGGTTAGCGGAATAGCGCCACAATTTAAAGAGATAAATGGTTTTTCATACCGATCGCTCAAGTTATGTATTGCCTGCGCAACTACTTCTTTCCCTGTGCCTGTCCGCCCATAAATCAATACGGTTGAGCCTGTTTTCGCGATTTTCTCAATCTTCTTCTTGATTGCCTCCATCTTTGTGTTAGCAGTAATGATATTATCGATGGTATAGATCGTATTGTTTTTCCGAAAAATCTTATGCTCGGCATATTTTTCGAGTGACTGGATGTTTTCCTTTGTAAAAAAGTGCTTGGAGAATTCGATCGTTCCAATAATCTTATCGTTTTCTTTGAGTGGGTATGTCGAATTGACGCTGATGATCGGATCGCCGTTTTTATTGACCAGTTCTTGTTTTACGTTGCACACTGCAATCCCTGTTTTCAGCACCTTCATGACTGTACTGTTTTCATGAGTAAGGTCTCTATAGAATGTGGTGACATTCTTCCCCATAAACTCTTCAGGCCGAAAACCAAGTACTTTCAGAACACTCAAATCAGCCAGATCGTAAAAAATGATCGTGCCGTTCTCATCGGTTACTAAAATATTGTCGTAATCAGATAGGTTTTTAAAGCTATCTACGTCAATGTTCAAGGCTACACACTCCTTCAAAGCAAACATACATCAACATGTCACACAGCATATGCTAATTTTCCCTGATGCACAATCCAAAAAACAAAGAGATCCCTTATTTCAGGATCTCCCAACGTCTTTACCTCTATTTATGAAAACGGTCCAACACGGTGAAAAAGTCCTTTAAAAACTGATGGAACAGCTTCTCCGTCGGCAGTAGCTGGCGCTCCGTCGGAATAATCACTCCGACAGTACGCGTCACACGGGGCTCAATCACCGGTACTTTTACCGTAGAGCGCGGGATGCTGTCCACGAGCGTAATCTCCGGAATCAGCGTCACGCCCAGACCAGCGGCAACCAACCCTTTAATCGCATCGATATCGTCACCCTCGAAGGACACCTTGGGGTAAAAGCCGAGCTGTTGACAGGCATTTACGACGATTTCACGCAAAACATAGCCCTCGGGAAACAAAATAAAAGATTCATTACGCAGCTGACCCAATTCCAGAGCTGGACGGTCCGCAAGCGGATGGTTGTTAGGCAGCAGCGCTACGATATGCTCCAAAAACAAAATATCCCCTTTGATCCGCTTCTCGTCTTTTGGCAGTGGACCAAGCAACGCCATATTGATATCGCCTTTTTTAACTGCATCAATCAAATAGTGATACGAGCCTTGCTTGAGCAAAAAGTTCACAGACGGATACAAATTGCGAAAAGCAGAGATCGCTGTCGGCAACGTATACGAAGCCAGACTACTCGGAAAACCGATCCGAATCGTTCCTTTATTCGGGTCCAGGCACTCCTCAATTTCCCTCTTCGCATTCTCGATCACCGTCATTGCTTGCTGAATATGCTCCAGAAACATACTGCCGATTGGCGTTAATTTCACGTTTCGCCCCTCACGAATAAACAAATCCACGCCAAGCTCCTGTTCCAGATTCACAATTTGTCGACTCACCGCAGACTGCGCTACGTGCAGAGCGATTGCAGCCTCCGTTACATGTTCTCGCTTGGCAACTTCAATAAAGTATTGAATTTGTCGCAATTCCACGGCTGTCACATCCTTTTTCCATTCATCTAATTCCGGCATGATTCTGATCTAATTTTCATATTGTTTCGATTAATTTTCAATAATAAAATACATGCAAGAAAGCAAAAATGAGTCCGACATAGCGTCACTGTTGACTATATATACAGAAGTAGATCAAGGGGAGAGTGGAGAAAGTGAGCAAATTGGCTACTGTACAAGAGATCGATCAAGACAGACTGCAAGCGGCAAAAGATTATGTGCACGATGTGTATGAGGCTGTAAGGAAACGGAATCCAGGGGAATATGAGTTTCATCAGGCGATCAAAGAAATCTTTGACTCTCTCGTGCCTGTATTTGCGAAGCAGCCTAAATACATGGAGCACGGAATTCTGGAGAGCATCTCCGAGCCGGAGCGCATGATTACGTTTCGCGTCCCTTGGGTAGATGATCAAGGTAAGGTGCGGGTCAATCGCGGTTTCCGTGTACAGTTTAACAGTGCCATCGGTCCTTACAAAGGCGGCATTCGCTTTCACCCTTCTGTGAACGGCAGCATCATCAAGTTTTTAGGCTTTGAGCAAATTTTTAAAAACTCTCTCACTGGTCAGCCTATTGGTGGTGGAAAGGGCGGCGCTGATTTCGATCCTAAGGGTAAATCTGACGGCGAAATCATGCGCTTCACCCAGAGCTTTCTCACCGAGCTCTACAGACATATCGGTCCTGATGTCGACGTACCCGCTGGAGATATCGGCGTAGGGGCGCGTGAGGTAGGATTTATGTTTGGACAATACAAACGAATTCGCGGCGGCTTCGAGGCAGGCGTATTTACTGGAAAAGGGTTGGGATACGGCGGCAGCCTGACGAGAACAGAAGCAACAGGCTATGGAGCTGTGTATTTCGTCGAGGAAATGCTCAAGGACAAAGGGCTTAGCTTCAAAGGAAGCACCGTAGTCGTATCGGGTTCTGGCAATGTTTCCATCTATGCTATGGAAAAAGCGATCCAGCTGGGCGCAAGCGTGGTAGCATGCAGCGATTCCAACGGCTATATTTTCGATAAAAACGGCATTAACCTCGAAACCGTGAAGCGTATCAAGGAAGTGGAGCGCAAGCGAATCTCCGAGTATATCAAGGAACATCCACATGCAGAATATCATACTGGATGCGCTGGAATTTGGACGGTTCCCTGTGATATCGCGCTCCCATGTGCGACGCAAAATGAAATTAATGTTGATTCCGCCAAAATCCTGATTGCCAATGGAGTAAAAGCGATCGGAGAAGGCGCAAACATGCCTTCTACGCTGGAAGCGATTGATTTGTTCCTCGCAAACGACGTTCTGTTTGGACCGGGAAAAGCAGCCAATGCAGGGGGAGTTTCCGTATCGGCACTGGAAATGGCTCAAAACAGCATGAGACTGTCATGGTCGTTCGAAGAAGTAGATGCGAAATTGCATGAGATCATGGAAAAGATTTATCGTAACAGTGTAAAGGCTGCTGCGGAATACGGTCACCCAGGCAATTTGGTCGTAGGATCCAATATCGCGGGCTTTATTAAAGTAGCCGATGCCATGATTGCTCAAGGCGTCGTGTAATTACAAAAAGGATCGTTGCGGACTATCTCCATCAGATAGTTCGCTTTTTTGCGTACAGAGACAGAAAATGCAGCCAACTATCTTTTTAACCAAAATAGATAAAATATGCAACAAAAATTCTCCACCAATGCTGCCTGCTACTCTCCACGTCAATCTTTTATCGCTTTATTCCTTGCACATCACACACCTGGAGCGTAAAATAAATCAAGATATTTATATCCGTTTTGGATAAAAATAAATAACCATTCATTCTCAGAAAGGGATGCTTGCATTGAATCGATCACTTATCGTTTTCGTCGTTTCCTTTGTAGCGTTTCTCGGCCCGTTCAGTCAGTCCATTTATGCGCCCATCCTTCCCGAGGTGGCGCAGTATTTTGCTTCCCCTCAGCTGCTCGTGAATTTCAGTCTCTCCATCTACACATTTACGTTAGCGATCATGCAAATCGTGTATGGTCCTTTGACTGACGCTCTGGGCAGACGAAAGGTATTACTGCCTGGCATCCTGCTCTATGTCCTCGCTACCATCGGCTGTAGCTATGCCACTACCATCGAGCAGTTTCTGCTATTTCGTGGACTGCAAGCGGCTGGGATCGCATCCGGGTCCGTAATTGCTGTTACAGTAATCGGCGATTTGTGCAAGGGAGCAGCGCTTGGCCGGGCGATGGGTACTTATCAAATGCTTGTTTCTCTCGGACCGGTACTTGGTCCCGTTTTAGGCGGGGTGATATGGGGCGTTGGTGGTTACCACGGATTAGTTACCTTTTTACTTGGCATGGGGGTACTCGTTCTGCTTGCGAATATCGCTTTTACAAAAGAAACCAAGGCGTTGCAAGGCGTAAGCAACCGCTTCCGGCTTGCCGTCGTGAAAGAAATCCTTCGCCATCCAATCGGCATATCGATCATTTTGCTTGGTTTTATTCAGTACTACACGTTTTTCACCTACCTGGTCTTTTTTCCGCAAATTCTCGTGGAACGCTATGGATTGACCGTAGCGCAAAAGGGACTCGCTTTCCTGCCGCTTTCGTGCTGTATTGTCATTGGCAGCTTTTTTGGCGGAAAGCTCATGGAAAGAATCAATATTTTTCGCTATATGATTGGGACAGCATCGCTGAATGTAGCAGCGATTGTACTCAGTATCGTCAGTGCGGAGTTTTCGTTTATTCTCGTCGTCCTATGTAGTGCTTTGTTCGGTTTGTTTCTGGGCTTATCCTTGCCTGTCCAGACTACGCTTTTATCCAGAACCTTTTCACAGGAACGTGCGACCTCGGTTGGAATCTACAATTTCTTCCGTTTTTTCGGTATTGCGGTCAGTCCGCTAGTTGGGGGAGTCCTGTATCAATGGGGGGAGGGGGCACTACTGTTTGGATTCGTCTCTGTCGTTTTCGCTTTTGCTGTCTGGTTCATGAAGCGTAACTTTACCATAGCAGAAAAAGCCCAGCTCCCGGAAACAAATCATGCGTCCGTATAAGCAAAACAAGTGATTGCTGGTATAATTTACGTAGGTGATAACGATGTTTAAACCATTTATTCAAGATACCGATCCGAAAAATCATTTGCCAAAAATGATTTATTCGCTCATCTATCAGCACGGCCCGATTTCCAGAGCAGAGCTTTTGGAGAAATCAAATGTAAAACAAACGACATTGGCACGAACCATTCAGGAGCTCGTCCAACACAAGTACATTCGAGAGCATACCATCTTCCATGCTGAACGCGGGAGACCGCCTGTTTTGTATCAGATCGAGCCAGCCTGCGGTTATTTCATCGGCTTGCAGGTCTCTCGTCTAGAAGTCAAAATCGGCTTGATCGACCTGCGTTTTCAACTGATTGAACAAAAGACCTTTTTGATGACGTCCATGCACACACCACAGGTCGTCGTCCCCAAAATTACAGAAACGATCTACGCTTTCATGGAGAAGCATCGCATAGAGCTGGACCAGCTCCTTGGCATCGGCATCGGAACGATTGGACCGCTGGATCGGAAAAAGGGGGTCATCGTTCATATTGAGTCATCTCTTGCGCCTGGCTGGGATGATGTTCCTATCGTCGACATGCTTCAAGCTGCGTTTCCTGTACGCATTGTTTTGGAAAATGCAGCAAATATGGCTGCTTTGGGCGAATTCAAGCACATGTCTCCACCCGTTGACAATCTGCTTTACTGTATCAGCAGCAGGGGACTCGGATGTGGGGTCATTGCCAATGGTGAGCTGATCAAGGTAAAGGAAGGGATGAGCGGTTACGGACACATGACCATCGATATCAACGGTCCCATGTGCACGTGCGGGAGAAGAGGGTGCTTAATCTCCTATACGTCTCCCTACGCCATCCTCAAGAAGCTCCAGCAAAAGCAGCCCTCGCTCCAGCTAGAGGAAAACGCGCAAATCGATCACGTGATTGAGTTTTTGAAGCAGGGGGATCAGCTTACAAAAGATATCGTCATGAAATCCGCAGAATACTTCGGGGTAGGGCTGGCGAATATTGTCAATTTGTTTCACTCGGAATTAGTGATTGTAAACGGTTCGTTGATCTATGAGTACCCGAATTACTATGAAAAAGTCATCGAAACCGCCCATGCCTATTTATTGGACAAAGACAATGTCACCTTCAGCCAAGGAATGTTAAAAGAAAACGCCATAATGCTGGGGGCTTCTGCACAGGTGTGGGAATCGTACTTTCCGTAAAAGCACACATCTCAGCTCAAAATGGACTCGCGAGGAAAACGAAAAACCACCTGTACGAAAAGGTGGCTTTTCTCGCTAGAAAGAGGGGACATCGCTGTACTCTCTCAGGCAATGATCTTCGTTTTCTTCGCATTCTCCGTCGACTTCTTGATCAATCCGCTTAGCGGACGCTTCAGGGCAAGTGCTACAAACAGACTTAATCCGATAAATCCGACCAGGCAGAGGATATCGCGAATGGCCGTTTCCCAGAAAATCCCACCTACTGCTTCACGCAGCAAGCTAATCGCGTACGTGAACGGCATGAACGGATTGAGCGCTTGGAAAAAGGGCGCTGTCATACTAATCGGGAATGTACCGCCCGAGCTGGAAAACTGGAACACCATAAAAATGATCGCAATCCCTTTTCCGACATTGCCGAAAACGGACAATAGCGTATAGGTGATCGTGACGAAAACCATACTGACCAGCATGGCGAATAGGACAAATGGCAGCTTATCGGCGACATAGGCGTCCAGAATGTAAAAATCACCAAGGGTGACGCATAGCGCCTGCAAAAGCCCGATCGTCATAAAGGTACCCAAGCGGCCTAAGTAAAGCTGATAAGGCTTGTAGCGCCCATCCGGATTATCCGCATCAGGCTTCAGCAAAGAAATCAGCAGTGTAGCGCCAACCCATAGGGATAATACACCATAAAACGGTGACATCGCAGAACCGTAGTTTGGAATCGGGTATTTGCGATTTTCCTTGATTTGAACAGGACTTGCGAGAAACTCGCTCTCTTTTTTGATATCGCCGCGCAGCAGCTTGGCCAGATCGGCGAAGTTATTGTTCGCTTCAACCTCTCTCAGCTTGTCTGCTGCTTGCCCAATTGCCTTTTCCAATGTGCGCAGATCATCTCGAACCAATCCTGCTACCTTATGAACTCCCGTCTCCACCTCTGGGAGCTTGTAGCGCACAAAATCTGCGAGCTTGGTGAGCTCCTGCTCGGCACCAGGCAGATCATTCTTGATAAAGGCTGCAGCTTCATCGAGCTTTTTCCCGATTTCCGGTAAATTTTCACGCAGGAATGGTGCTGCGACTTTGATTGCTTTTTCAAAAGCATCAGCCTTGCTTTGCAGCGATTGCGCCAGCTCGTGAACATTCGTACGAATTCGCGGCAGCTCCTGCTCAATCCGCTTCAACTCCGCAAGCCCAAATTCCAGGCCGCTTTTTGTATCGGCTAGAATCGCTTCAATGTCCGGGAGACGATCAACCAGCTTTTGAAGATTCGCGGAGGCATCACTCGTCAGCTGCTTCATTCTTTCAATCCCTTCCTCGATTCGAGGAACGATTTCACTGTCGTAACGGGAGAGAATATCTTGGAGTCCGGTACTCGTTTCCTTAGAGAGCTGATTCAGTGCATCCACCAAGTCTTTGGCAGGTGTCTTGCCCGCTTCCAAAGCACCAGCAATCGCGCCGAGAATGTCGATTTGCCGCGTCACTTTTTGCTGGATTGCTTGCAGGCGCTCCAATTGATTGGTGAGTGGCTGTCCCGGAATATAGCTGTTTAATCGGTCAAGCAAGGACGAGGTGCGCGCAAGCACTTTCTCTACGCCTACAAGTCTGTCCTTCACTGCGTTTACTTCGTCGGCAGTTGGCAAACGGGACGGATTCATTTGCAGCAGTTTGTCGGTGAGTGTGGCGGTCGCATCAGCTGCTTGCTGTGCCAGCACCAAATTTTGCTTGAGCACAGGCGCAATCGTCTCGAACGCCCCATCATGTGTCTTCAAAAAGTCGTTCACCTGATTCGCAACGTCCGTACCTTTTTCCGCTAGATCAGCGATTTTGGGCAAAGCATTTTGAGCAGCAGAAACAATTTCAATTGCCTGACTCGCTTTCTCCGTTCCGAGAGTGATCGCATTTGCGACCTTGTCGAAGCCTTGATCCAGCTCTTGAACGCGCGCGACCGCTTGATGGATCACGGGCAGCTTGTCCTCCAGCGATATAATGACCGAGGCAGCCTCATTGATGCGCGGCCAGTTTTCCTGAATGCGGAGCACATGCTCTGACGCTCGATTTATCTCAGGAATCCTTTTCTCCACTTCAATGATAATCTGTGCCTTGTCATGAATCTCAGGGAGCTTTTTCTCCAGCTCCAAAACCTTCTGACCTGCCGCCCGTATCTCGGGGAGTCTTTTCTCCAGTGTAAAAATGCCGTTTTCGACTTTGCGAATGGTCGGCAGCTGTTCCTCGATCTGAATCCCGATCTCCGTAAGCTTCGTCAATAGTGCAGTACTTACTGCTTCCGTAAAATTCTCGTTGATTTGCTTCGTAATCGCGGATACACCCGAGGAAGTGATTTTCGGGGCAACCGCGTTCACTTTTTCGTTTACGGTGTAGATGACCTCGGGTCGTTCCAGATTCCCGTTAATAATTCCTGTAATTTTTGAGGAAAAGTCAGACGGAATCAGGATGCTGGCATAGTATTCGCCTCGATCGACGCCACGCTCTGCCTGCTCCTTGGTCACGAAGGTCCAGCCCAGCTTTTCATTCGTTTTCAAGCTTTTTATCAGCTCATCGCCGATGTTGATCTGTTTGTCTGCGACTGTCGTTCCCTGATCCTCGCTTGTTACAGCCACTTTCACACCTTGCGTATTGGCATACGGGTCCCAAACCGATTTAATATTGACCCAATCATATAAGCAAGGAAGAAGAATGATCGCGATGATCAAAAAGATGCCCGTCGGTACTTTGAAAATGTTAAGCCAATCTGTTTTGTAAATCTGCCATATTGAACGCATGAATGTACCACCTGATAATTAGGAATGGTTAACGCCTGACACTCACATGACAGTGTACCATATTAGGAAATTTGCTGGAAGGAAACTGCTACTAGTAGGATGAGCGGATAAAGGTTATTTTATGATCACAATCCACGATTAGAAGTTCGTTAATGCCCACTTGTTTCCATAGTATTTGATTTGAAGCTGCAGCCACTCCAGTGCGTCTTCCTCCTTATAGAAAACAGCTCTCGGATACCCATACAAAATCGGCTCCTTTTGATTCGAGATGACGATCGCTAGCCCCAAGCAATACATGCTCATCTCTGTGTTATGCTCCCATAACCAACTCGTGAGTATATCCCGGGATTCTAGAACCGTGTACTTTTCTCCCCAAGTTATTTCCTGTATTAGCAAGAGTCCGAACCGCTGTTGTTTTTTCAATACGTCCTCGAGCTTCTTCGTCAATACGAGGACATTTGTGTAGGAAGATGAGGAGCTGACCCTGTAAATCGGTTGTCCCTCCATTGGAATAAACTTCACCTTCCATCCTCCTTTCCATGACGATTTCCTACCTGATAGCGCAGTGGATACTACCAAACCTCTACTTTGCCACTTATCCCAACCAGAGCTGCCTTTTCCGGAATATGGGCAAAGAAACCAAGTGAGAGAATCCCGGCAATCTGCTCATTTTCCTGAATCCCTGCCAGCTTCATAAATTCGGTCCAGCCACTGTAGTCACCCAAGTTCCACGACATACCCAAGCCATGCGTCCAGCTGAGCAGCTGAATATTTTGAATCAGGCAGCATACGGCTGCAAAATCTTCCGTAGCGATGTGTTCGTCTTTACTTGTTTTGGCCGTCACGATCAAGCAAAGCGGTGCTTGGACCATCGTATTCACAAGTCGTGGATGCTGCTTCCAATCGATACTGGTAGCCAGTTTCTGCTTGCCTTCCCCTTCTGCGTAAATAAATCGCCACGGCTCCCGAAATCGGTGATTCGGTGCCAATACCGCGTCATCGAGAATACTCATGATGATATGCCTTGGAACAGGCTCATCCGTAAAATCTCTGATTGCACGTGTATCTTGGAATAAAGAAATCATGTTCATCATGCCCCCTCCTGCTGTTGCTTTATAAAAATGAGATTTTCTTCATAACAGGCGTACGTTGCTTGCCTTTTGGTATTCGCTCGTAGTTTCCCATGAACAGGATCGTGACAATACGTTCTCCCTGCTGCAAACCCATATCTGTAGCAAATGACTGGTTTCGCATATACGGCTCTGTATTCCATACGAGTCCAATCCCACAGTCCCACGCCAGCAAGGAGAAGCTCTGGAGCATCGCGCATATCGACGCATAGTCTCGTTCACACATTTCCTCGCTCTCTTCCATTTCCTGAACGACAACGAGAAAAGCAGGGATGCTGATAATTCTCTCTGCCATCATCTGCCCGACCTTGCTAGGCAGCCATTTGTACAGCTTGTGCTCGGCGTAAACACTCATGATGAGAGAGACAGCCTTTTCCTTCCCCTCTCGACTGGCGATATATACGAAGCGGCAGGGGAGCTTTCCCTTTTCGTTAAAAACGGATTGCCCAGCCGCTTGGAGCCGCTCCATTACGATTTCTTGTGATAAGGGGTGCTCGGAGAAGCTGCGAATCGTCCTTCGCTCCCGAACCAATTGCGACATAAGTGTAGACCATTTCTCTTTTTCTCCCATAGCGCGTAGATCTGCCATGCTTTTTTACCCTCTTTCCCAATAAAAATGGATGCCTTACATGCTCCCGATACCACTGATAATAATTATCACTCGTTTTTTCTGCTACCTGCTAAGGGAATTCTTTTACCTGTAGAAGTAGACATTTCGAGTCGACTATATAAAAAAGACCTCCGTAACCGAAGATCACTGTGAAAAGAATTTGACCCTTTTTAAATATTCACTGGGATTGCAGCCATACTGCTTCCGAAAAGCTACGGTAAAATTACTCACGTTGCTGTACCCAACCTGTACAGCTGCCTCGCTGACATTGACCCCTTCCCTTTCCAGGAGCCAGGCTGCTTTTTCCATCCGCCTTCTTCTGATTAGCCCAAAAATCGTCGTGTCGAACAGCTGCCGGAAGCCGATCTTTAGCTTGTATTCATTCAATCCGACCATTTTCGCGAGCGTTTTAATGGAGTAGGGCTCATCAATGTGACGTAGAACGATATCTTTTGCCTGCTTCAATTTTTCTACGTCACCTCTTGGCAAAGAAGGCTCAATCGCTGGATATAACAGATCATTTTCTTGAAAAAAGAGGTTGATTAGCTCCATAGCCTTCGCTTCGAAATAAATCTTTTTCAACGCCCCCTTATAGGGACAATGCAGAATCTCATAGACGCATTTTTTGATCATGGGTGACAGCTGGTAGGACTGGATCAGCCCTTTTTTCATCTGCAATATATGTTGAATCGCTTCTTTATCCGCTTCCCGATCAAAATAATGAAGAAGATTTTCAGGCGACATGCGAATTTCTACAAGCTGGCAGCGTGTGTTCGCTTTTGTTTCAATACGCACTTCCATATCTTGAAAAAAGCAAACATTGCTCATCGGCTCCAAAATCGTTACTTGCTGATCATGGAAGTGGCATACGGCTTCTCCGCTTAAAAAATAATTCAGTTCAAAAATGCCGGAAGTCTCCTCAATTTGTGCGGATAGATTTTGAGACAGCTCGACATCGGAGATAATGATCTCCATCCCTGCTCGAATTTGCATCCGCTCGATTGTGCCTGTTCCTAGCACGTTGGGAAGCTGGATGCGCTGCTCATCCTCAATGCGTTCATATAGCGTGGCATGGCTCAGAATACTCCCTATATCTTTACTGTAGCTGTGTATATCATCCAAAGTAAAATGGTTCACATCGCTCATCCCCTTCACTGGTCTGAAGAACGGTACCTCTAATCTACCATACACATACTCTCCCCCAGTACTTTTCTTTTGCAATGACAAATAACCCCCGCTCTTATTAACTCAGAACGGGGGGTTTAACGTGAAAGAATGGAGTCCACGTCATCTTCGTCTTCTACACTTTTGAGAAAAACATCCACAATTTCAGGATCAAACTGTGTCCCTATGTTGCTCCTGATTTGGTTAATGGCATAGGTAAGATTAGATTTACCGCGGTATACACGATTGGAGGTCATGGCGTCGAAGGAGTCGGCTATCGCCAAAATCCGGGCAATCAGGGGAATTTCCTTCCCCCTGAGCCCATGCGGGTACCCTTTTCCATCAAAGCGTTCATGATGGAACAAAATGGCATCCAACACTCCGTTCTTTTTAAAAAAGGTAATATGCTTTACCATCTCATAGCCGATGACCGGATGCTGCTTGATTAGATCGTACTCTTCGTCTGACAATTTGGTTGGTTTCAACAGAACTGACTCTGGAATCCCGATTTTACCGATATCGTGCAACAAACCGCCCAAGTGAATTTGCTCACATACTTTGCGAGGCAGCCCCATTTCCATGGCAATATGCTGCGCGTACTTGGCCACATTTTCAGAATGCAGCGCTGTGTACTTGTCTCTGGCGTCTAATGACTTGGCCAACGTGAGAGTTAAATTGAGAGTATTTTCCTTCTCCCTCCTGTAATACCTGATGGCACTGGAAATCGATAAAATCGCCAAAAAGTGGGTCAGTCCTTGAAAGACAATGACGTTTACATGTGGAAAACGAAATGGTGCATACAGGTAGTAAAACCAGGTAAGCAAACACACGATTACGATTTGCAAGACGATCGTTCTCCAAAAAACGATCCCTGCCACAATAATATTGATCAGATACAAGCCTAACAAGTCTTTTTCCGGATAAATATATCCATCAATCCATACTGTTCCTATCAAAAAAACGAAATAGATAACCACAGACGGGAGATTGCACTCTTTACATAGCTTCCGTATTCTTTTTTTCGATATTTGAACCATAACGCACCTTGTTTTTTAGACGTTGTAAGAAAACCTCTATCGAGGCTTCTCCAAGGAGGAGCGACCACGTTTAGCGGAAAGTTTCACCGAAGTAATGCCAGAAGCAGGCGCTGAGGCACTATACCTTGAATTTACCCACTACGTGCTGTAATTCCTCGGCCATTTTGGTCAATGACGAAGCAGAAGATGCAATTTCCTCTATAGCAGCTAATTGTTCCTCGGCAGATGCCGATACATTTTGCGATTCTGCCGCTACAACCTTTGAGCCTTGGGATATTTCTTCGATGGCGTGCACGACTTGTTCCGTGCTTGCTGATATTTGTTGGGAGGCAGCCGATATTTCCTGGACCTGTCCTGAAACGGCATCGATGTCGCTCTTGATTTGCTCAAATAATTGTCCGGCGACCTGAATTCCGCTATCGACCTCTTTCACACCCATTTCCATCGACTCTACTACCTTATGTGTATGATTTTTGATGGTAGATACCAGATGTGCTATTTTCTCTGCAGATTGGGTCGATTGCTCTGCAAGCTTCCGAACCTCATCGGCAACGACGGCAAAGCCTCTTCCTTGCTCTCCGGCTCGAGCTGCTTCGATCGCCGCATTTAGGAACACCTCGATTTTTGTTAAATAAATCGTGAAAGACAGGGAAAATACGCAACAAAAAAGAACCCCTTTCCAACTAAAAGGAGTTCTAAAACAGATCAAAAAATCTCGCGTCTGTCGTCGGCAACTGGCTGGCATCATGCATATTGACATACATCTTAGCCCCTATAGCTTTGCGTCTCCACCTTTCAGTGGGTTTGCCCTTTCGAATGGAAAGTTTACGTATGAAATTAAAGACTCCAATAACAAGATTCCAAATAAGCAAAGAGTCCTATAAACCCGACAAAAAAATCCGGGTTTTATTGGGAATGATACCCAATACCAACCATCATTTTAGTAGGATAGACCTAAAAAGTCAACATTTGTCATACGGGCAATACAAAAGGGTGAATGGGTATCAAGATTGTGGATTTAAAGTAAGGGTAAAAACTGGGAGGAGCACAGAGGAGAGAATAACAAGGAAGATGAAACGCGGGAGCACTTCCGCCTCCCGCGTTTTTGTATGGTTTTAGCTACTCACTTGAGCACACGCTTGCTTATTTTTTATGAAGTCGACAAATAGTTGAAACAGCTTGAGCTGCTCCTGATCGGTTTGGAACATCATTTCTGGATGCCATTGGACAGCAACTAAAAACGGGTAATCCTTGTGCACAATCGCTTCGATAATGCCGTCCTCAGAAATAGCAGCTGCCTCAAGACCAGCCCCCAGCTTGTCAATCATCTGGTGGTGGAAGCTGTTGACGTACAGCTCTTCTTTTCCAAAGCACGGATAGAGCATGTGCTCCTTGGATAGCTTTACTTTGTGGGCGATGCTTGATTTGGGTCCGAAATACCCTGCATGGTTGATCTCTGTAGGGTAGCCTCTCTCGATGTCTTGAATCAGTGTCCCGCCAAAGTAAACATTCAGCAGCTGCAATCCGCGGCAAATACCGAAGATCGGCAGATTTCTTTTCACCGCTTTGTCGAGCAGCTTCAGCTCGAACTTGTCGCGAGCGGGGTCAAGTTGTCCCAGCCCTTTTTTATACGGCTGTCCATATAGACTCGGACTCACATCGCTCCCTCCGATGAACATCAAACCATCGAGACGATCCAAGAGGGAATCGATGTAGGCATCATCGTCAATGAGCGGGATCGGTACGGGAATTCCGCCTGCCTGGTGAATGCTGAGTGGATCATCAATCGCTGAAGTGAAATGATCCTGAGCTACGACAAACCGATGCTTGTTCTCTTCAAAGGCATTGATGTAGTACGTTGTACAACCGATTAAAGGCTTCATCACGTTCCATTCTCCTTCTTCTGCTGATCTTATGTGAACGATTCTAGGGAAAAAATATAGAGGAAATATCAAAAGATTATGTGATATGTCCCTCAATTAACCTCGTGCGCTGTTACTGCGTTTTTTCCTCGTAAAACAGCCTGACCTCTTCGTCGACATGTCCAATCTTCAAATATCTCGCTTTGTAATCCTGCAGCAGCTTTTTAAATTGGTGGCTCAAAATCAATAGAAAAAAGATATTGATAAAAGTAGGCACAGCCGTCATGATGCCGGTCATCAGCCACACATCCTTGTCGGGGAAGTGAAAGGTGACAATATAGAGGACAAACAGAAATTCAGGAAAGGCGCAAAATACCTTCAAATATTTAAGAGCCTGCTTTTTGGCTGCTGTCTTTTTGTTTAGTAAATGCTTCACCATAATTTCCCTGCTCACGTACCACCCACTCGCTGTCGTTAAGGCAAAGAAAAAGAGAATAACCGTCACCATGTACCTGCCCGCCGTCCCCGATATTTGCTCAAAGGAATAAAGCGCCAGGTCAATGCCCGTTTTGCCCGATACCCAATCATCAGAGAGGATAACGACAAAGGCGGTGATGCTGCACATGACTATGCTCGTAAAGAACACCTCAAAGCCGCCCCATAGCCCTTGCTTTACGGGATGATCAACATCGGCTGTCGAATGAATGATCGGCGTCGTCCCCCAGCCAAATTCGCTGCTGTATACCGCTTGCGATACCCCGACTGTAATGACCTGAGCCAAGGTTGCCCCAGCAAATCCGCCCATTGCCGCTGAACCATTGAAAGCATGCTTCATAATCAGCTCAAGCACCGGCACGACCTTTTCCACATTCATCAAGATAATCACACAGCCCAAAAGCAGGTACGACAAGGTCATGAAAGGCACGATGACTTTAAATATTTTGCCCATGTACAGCGTGCCACGGACGATGATGAAATACACCAGCACGGCAAACAAAAGCGATACCCAGATAATATTCAAATGAAAGGTGGAGCTGATCGCTGTAGAGGCAACGTAGTTTTGGATCGAAAGAAAAATCGGCGCAATCATGCCGATCACAAATAACACGACGAGAACCATCCACCTCCGGACGTTCATCTCCTCGCCAATCCCTTTTTGAATATACACCGTCGGGCCGCCAATGATATGCCCCTCTTCATCCCTTGACCGGTAATAAACGGATAAGGCGACCTCTACCATTTTAATAATCATGCCGACCAGCGCCGCAATCCACATCCAGAACACAGCACCTGGACCCCCTATTGCAATCGCACTCGCCACCCCGCCTACACATCCGACTCCAACCAGGCAGCCTATCGCTATATTACCAGCATAAAAGGAGGACAATGTTCCTTTTTTGCTGCTGCTCTCGCGTTTATGAAGAATCACCTGCACCACGCGGCTGACGATATGCTGCAAGTGGCGTAATTGAAAAAATCTACTCTCGATCGTAAAGAAAACCCCTGCGAAAAGGATAGCAAAAGGCATGGGGATATCCCACAGGATATTTACGACGGTGTTTGCAATATTCTCTAGCAAAAGAACCCATCCTTTCACGAATTTTCACATATTTCTTTGAAATTTATTTTACATTATTTTTTTAAGATATAGGCACATCGAACTTATATTTTTCTTGAGGAGGGTTACTATGATTCGTCGTAAAGCTTGGTTGGCACTAGCCGTTAGCTGTTTAACCGCAATTAGCCTTGTTGGATGTGGTGCTAAAGAAAGCGGTGGCAGCGCTAACGACACACTCATTTTTGCTGTCGCTCCAGATGGAGGCGCTTTCAGTTCCAGAGATAGCTCCGGAAAACTCACCGGATTTGACATTGAACTCGTAGAATCACTCGCAGCCAAAGATAACCTCAAGGTAGAGTGGAAAGAGATGAAGTTCAACGGAATTATTCCTGCTCTGCAAGCAAAGCAAGTAGATGGCGCAGCTGCTTCCATCACCATACGTGATGACCGTAAAGCTGTTACGAACTTTACTGATCCGTATTTCGATTCCGGACTCGTCATGGTAGTGAAAAAGGACAGCCCGATCAATACGGTCGATGATTTGAAGGATAAAACGATTGTAGCAAAACAAGGTACCTCTGGTCTTGAAAAAGCTAATGAACTAGCGAAAGAAAAAGGCGCAAAGGTCAAGATTTTGGAAGACGAAGCAACCCTCTACATGGACGTAGAAGCGGGCGGCTCCGATGTGCTGATCAATGACTTCCCGTTTGTTGCAAACAAAATCAAATCTGGGACAGCGGCAAACCTGAAAATCATCGGGGAAAAATTGACGGGTGAAGAATATGGGATCGCGATTGCCAAAGGTAAAGAAGATGTTCTGGAAAAATTCAACAAGCATCTGAAAGAAATGAAGGACAACGGCGAGTACCAGAAATTATACGACAAATACTTCGGCTCAAACTAAGAGAGGTTGTTAAGAAAACCTCTATCGAGGCATTCCCAAGGAGTAGCGACCGCGGTTAGCGGAAAGTTTCCATGCGCTCCAGAATTCATAAGCCTCTCGCTTATAAATTCTTATACGTTCAAAAAGTCGTCTTTTGATCACGCAGGAGTCCTGAAAGATTATTCGACATCGAAAATGGCGTTCACCTTCGAAGTCCGGTGCTCATGTAGTCTGCCTACTACTTCCGCTCCTCCTTCGTACGGTTCTCGCCATTTTCTCGGTGCTGAAAAGCCAACTTTTTGAACACGCACTGATAGGTGCATTTTGCACCTTATTTCTTTCCAGAAAGGAAGTGAGGTATGGATACTCTAAGCCTGATTACAGATGCATCTCCACTCCTCTTGCAGGGGCTTGAGAATACCATAAAAGTCGCGTTTCTCTCCTTGCTTTTTGCGACCATTCTTGGACTTTTCTTTGGTCTCTTGCGCGTATCCAAACGAAAATTATTGCAAATGATCGCCAAGGTCTATGTGAGTATTATTCGCGGTACCCCACTCTATGTGCAAGTCATTTTCTTTTACTTTGGTTTGTTCCCACTTGTGTTTGGACGCGCCACAGATGCCGTATCCGCAGGTATTTTTGTCCTTAGCCTCAATGCCGGGGCGTATCTCGTAGAAATATTCCGCGCCGGTATCGAGTCGATTGACAAAGGACAGATGGAAGCAGGACGAGCGATCGGATTTACTCATGGACAAACGATGGCCTACATCATTATGCCGCAAGCAATCAAGCGGATGATTCCCGCCATCGTCAACCAGTTCATCATCAGTATTAAAGACACGTCTCTGCTGGCGACCATCGGTATCGCAGAGCTCACCTTTACGGCTCAAACCATCTATGCCGTAAACTTCAAAGCTTTCGAATTTTTGGGTGCGATTGGAATTATATACTGGGTTCTGATTTATGTGCTCACGGCATTCTCTCACTGGCTGGAAAGGAGGCTGGCAGCACGATGATTCAAGTGAAACAGCTGGCCAAATCATTCGGCAGCTTGCAGGTACTCAAAAATATCAATACACACATCAAACGTCAGGAGGTCGTGTGTGTCATCGGTCCATCCGGCTCAGGCAAATCCACCTTTTTGCGCTGTATGAACCTGCTCGAAGAACCGACCTCCGGGGAGATTGTCATTGATGGCGTTAACATCATGGATAAACAGACAAACATCAACGACATTCGCCAAAAAGCCGGAATGGTGTTCCAGCAATTCAACCTCTTTCCTCACAAGACTTCGTTAGAAAATATTACGATGGGCCTGACCAAAATCAAGAAGTACAGCAAGCCAGATGCAGAGGAAAAAGGAAAGGCTTTGCTAGCCAAAGTAGGTCTCTCCCAAAAAGCAGACGTCTATCCACGTAATTTATCCGGTGGACAGCAGCAACGAGTAGCGATTGCGAGAGCTTTAGCGATGGAACCAGAAATCATGCTGTTTGATGAGCCTACCTCTGCGCTCGACCCGGAGATGGTTGGCGAGGTATTGCAGGTCATGAAGGATTTGGCCCAGGAAGGAATGACGATGGTGATCGTCACGCACGAAATGGGTTTTGCCAAAGAAGTAGCTGACCGGATTTTGTTTATGGATCAAGGCATTATTCTGGAGGAAGGCACCCCGGAAGAATTTTTCCTTCATACGAAACAAGAAAGAACGCGGGAGTTCCTGAAAAAGGTCCTGTAATCCGCTTCTCCATTTGAGCCTCTGGATTCTGCTGAATTCAGAGGTTTGCTCCATTCTTGTATAATGAGGGTGGGGTCAGATATAGAGGGGGGACTCAAATGTCGCATACAGTCTTTTTGGTTGAGGATAATCAGGATTTAAATTCGATCTTGCAGAAGTACCTGGAAAACGCAGGCTATACGGTAGAGGCATTCCTGGATGGCTTCTCCGCTCAACAAAAAATTCAAGAGACTCCCGATGTGTGGATATTGGACATCATGCTCCCGGATACAACCGGATATACGCTGTTCAAAGAGATAAAAGAGATTCACCCCAACATTCCTGTAATCTTTATTTCCGCCAAAAATCAGGAAATTGACAGAGTCGTTGGCCTTGAGCTTGGCTGCGACGACTACATTTCCAAACCGTTTTTGCCCAGAGAGCTCATTTTAAAAACACAAAAGCTGCTGGAACGCACAAAAGGGCCACAGCTTCATCAGGCCTCAGCATTAAAAATCAACGGCTATATCATCAATCGCGAAAATCACACGATCCATCATGACAGTGAGCTTATTTCGTTGACGAGCAAGGAATTTGAGCTGCTGCTGTTTTTCATCGATCATCCGAATCGTGTCTTTTCCCGCGAACAGATACTCGACCGCGTGTGGAACAAAAACTATTTTGGTTCCGATCGTGTGGTGGATGATACGATTCGCCGCATTCGTAAAAAGCTGGCAAGCTTGCCGATAGAGACTGTCTATGGGTACGGATACAGGTACAGGCTGGTGAAGTGATGAGAGACAAACCGTTTGGACTCCAGATTTGGGTTATCATGACTGCTTTTCTCACTTTTATTACGGGGATCATCACGGTTGTACTCATAACGTATGTCTCAGTGGATGTGTTGATTAATCTGCTGCGCCTGCTCGTCATCCTGTCGATCATAAACATCATCCTCGCCAAGCTGATCGCCAACAAACTTACGGAGCCATTACGCTATTTGGAAAAAAAGGTTCGGAAAATCGCTAATAAAGAATGGGAAGAACCGATTGATCTCTATCGCGGAGACGAAATCGGCAAGCTGGCTTCCTCCATTAACATGATGCAGGAGTCGCTCAAAAAGATGGAGATGGAAGAAGAAATCTTTTTGCAGAGTGTCTCTCATGATTTGAAAACACCTATTATGGTGATCCACAGCTACTCCCAGGCACTTTTGGACAAGATGTACTTGAACGATTCATTTGATGATACGGTCGCGGTCATTATCAAGGAAGCGAAAAATCTCGAGAAAAAAGTGGAGAAGCTGCTGTACTTAAACAGTCTCGACTACATTTTGGAGAGAAAAAGCGAGTTCAAAAAAATGAACATCAAGTCAGTCGTGCACAATCTCATTGAACGCTTTTTCCTCGTCCAAAACAGAGTAATGATTCACGCACAGCTTGCCGATTTGCATGTGTGGGGAAACGAGGATGAGCTGACGGTGGCGCTCGAAAACATTCTGGAAAACAATATGCGCTACGCCCAATCCTCGATCTGGATTTTTACGCGCATCGTCCACGAACAAGGCAAGGAGCAAGTGGAAATCATACTCGAAAACGATGGACCACCAATTGAAGAAGAACAGCTGAACCAACTGTTTAACCATTTTTACAAAGGCAAAAATGGCAAGTTCGGTCTCGGGCTGTTCATCACACGAAAAATTATTCTGTTTCATGGCGGCGAGGTACGGGCAGAGAATATCAACGGACGTGTACGCTTCCGTGTTTTGCTTCCCTATGAAATGAAAAGCATGTAAGTTGCCCCATCTCATCCGATTTCTTTTATTTGTTCCAGCAGCTCAGAAACGAGGTCAGCTACGTCTTTATTGTGCATCCGTATGTTTTCAAAGACTGGCACGGCTTCTCGAAGCAGCTGATAGCTATAGTAGTAATAACTGGTAAAGGGCTGCTCGGCATATCCAGGCGGCTCTTCTTCTTCCCAGAACATCTCGTCCTCCTCTTCATCCTCGGGCCATAGAAAGGCATCATCCAGTAGAGACTTCATCTGGGGAACAGGCTCCCATGCACTTACATCTCTGCCGCTCAACGCGTCGGTAACACAGAGATAACATTTGATTTCATCTGGCATCACGTCTTCTGGCGATTTTGACTTCAGATCGCGCAGCATAAACAGCAATACCCACGGCGTTACTTGCCAAAGCGTGCTTTGATGCTCAATCAGGTTGGCGATCTCTTCGAATTTCTCCTGATCCATCAATAGAGGCAGTTCACTCCCCCTGCCATAAGCCGTTGTCAGTCGTTGCCACGGAATCTCGCTTCTTTTTATTTCGTTTAGCATCCTCTTCTCCCTCTCCTTCTTTCTAGCTACGTTCGATTACATCATTTCATGCTTCTACCATAACATTAAATGGAAAAGGTAAATACTGCATGGGACCCAATAAAATGGTCAGTTAATTATGAACTGATCAAACTTTTCAACTCGTTACCGCTCATGTAGAATAGCCCTAACGGGAAAAGGGGGCGGACAACCTGTGAATGACCAAGACTGGTCCTTACTAGAAGCAATCTACGACGAAAAGAACCTGACGCGAGCAGCAGAAAAGCTGTTCATTTCCCAACCAGCGTTAAGCTATCGGATTCAACAAATTGAGCTTGAATTCGGAGTCAAAGTCATTTATCGCACCAATAAAAAAATCAGCTTCACTCCAGAAGGAGAATACTTGGTAAAATACGCGAAAAAGATGCTTCTGGAAAAACGAAAAACAAAGGACCACGTCCTGAGCATGAGCAATGATGTACAAGGCTCGCTGCGGATCGGGTGTTCGAGCAACTTCGCCCTGTATAAGCTGCCTTCGTTGATCAAACAGTTTTTAGTCCTGTATCCAAAGGTTGAAATCAATGTGAATACAGGCTGGAGCTCTGAAATAGTGAAATTACTGCAAAATGAAGATGTTCATGTGGGGATTGTTACTGGTGATTACAAGTGGCTGGAGGAAAAGTCGCTCATCACGGAGGAACCATTGTGCATCATTTCCAAACAGGAAATCGGCTTAGGTGAACTTCCGCTGCTCCCTCGCATCAATTATTTGCCGGCAAAGAGCCGATTGAATCCAACCAATCCGCTAATCACCAAAACGATTGATAATTGGTGGCTGGATCGGTTTAGTGACCCACCCATGATCATCATGAACGTAGATAAGGTCGAAACCTGCAAGGAGATGGTCACAAACGGGCTAGGCTACTCCATCGTGCCGCGTGGTGCCATAACCGATCGAGACGATTTTTACGCTATTGATTTGCACTATAAAAATGGTGAGGCGTTACTCCGAAAAACATGGATGCTCTATCGCGAATCGTCTCTGGCCCTGTCTACAGTCGATCGCTTCGTTACGTATATAAACACACAGCACTGTCAAAAGACCGAGTAGCCTGCTTATCAGGCATACTCGGTCTTTTTCTTTTCCTGTCGATCATCGCTAATAGAGATGGCACGCAACGTAGTGCCCGTCTATGTTTTTCCATTTCGGTCTTTCCGTTCGGCAAATGTCCATACATTCTGCGCAGCGCGGATGAAACGTGCAGCCCTGTGGCGGATTTGCCGGACTCGGTACATCTCCTTGGAGCACAATCCGCTCTCTTTTTGCCAACGGGTCAGGTACTGGAACCGCGGATAGAAGCGCTTTGGTATACGGATGCAAAGGAGAATCGTACAGCTCGGTTTTATCCGCGAGCTCAACCAGCCTGCCCAAATACATGACTCCGACCCGATCACTAATATGCTTGACTACACTCAAATCGTGAGCAATAAACAAGTATGTCAGCCCAAACTGCCCCTGCAAATCTTGCAACAGATTGATGACCTGCGACTGAATAGACACATCGAGAGCAGAGACAGGCTCATCTGCTACAATCAGCTTTGGCTCTAAAGCCAGCGCCCGGGCAATCCCGATTCGCTGCCGCTGACCGCCGCTGAATTCATGCGGATGCCGCTTGGCGTGATAGCTATTGAGCCCCACGACATGCAGCAGCTCATCGACTCGCCTGTCTTTTTCCTTGCCCGAGTATAGACCATGAATTTCGATCGGCTCTGCGATGATTTGTCCTACCGTCAGTCGGGGATCGAGAGAGGCATACGGGTCCTGAAACACCATTTGCATGCTTTTTCGCAATTTGCGCAGCTCGCTGTGACGCATGCCAACCAGATTTTTACCCTCATAAATGACCTCGCCCTCGGTAGGCTGGAGCAGCTGCAGGATGGTCCTCCCTGTTGTTGACTTTCCACAGCCGCTCTCTCCCACAAGACCCAAGGTTTCTCCTTTATAGATAGTAAAATCCAGTCCATCTACCGCTTTCACCTGATTGACGACCCGCTTTAAGAGCCCTTTTCTGATTGGGTAATACTTTTTCAAATTCCTGACTTCAATTAGAGGTGTTTTCGTCATCACTGATCCTCCTTCGCCTCGTAGAGCCAGCATCTGCAGGAATGACCTTTTTCGACTTTTACCAGCTCAGGAACGCCCTCCCTGCAAATGTCTGTGGCGAATTCGCAGCGTGGAGCAAACGTACAGCCTTTGAGCAAGCTTCCCGGTATTGGCACGCTTCCTTTTATGGAATACAATCGTTGCTCGGTTCCATCCAAGCGAGGAATCGACTTCATCAAGCCTTGTGTATACGGATGCTTCGGATTGGTAAAAAGGGTGACCACATCGGCTTCCTCGACGACTTTTCCTGCATACATGACAACGACGCGATCACACATTTCTGCCACGACTCCGAGATCGTGGGTGATCATCATAATGGCCGTATTGTGTTTTTCCTTCAATTCTCTCATCAAATCGAGAATTTGCGCTTGTATCGTGACATCCAATGCTGTGGTAGGCTCATCTGCAATTAATAGCTTCGGATTGCACGACATTGCCATGGCGATCATGACACGCTGCCTCATCCCGCCAGACAACTGATGGGGATACTCGTCTACGATCTGCTCGGCACGAGGAATGCCGACCAGCTTGAGCATCTCGATCGTTCTTTGTCTAGCTTGCTGTTTGTTGTACCGCATATGGATTTCTACGGCTTCGCCAATTTGCTGACCGATCGTGAAAACCGGGTTCAGCGAGGTCATCGGCTCCTGAAAAATCATCGCCATCTCATTGCCCCTCACTTTTCGGATTTCCTCATCCGATAAGGCCAGAAGATCTCGTCCCTGAAATGTAATGGAGCCGTCAACGACTTTACCAGGAGTCAGCCTCATCGTGGTTAACGAGGTAACGCTTTTGCCGCAACCCGATTCACCCACAATGCCAACGGTCTCTCCCTCATAGACAGTGATATCAACCCCGTCTACGGCTGGCACTACACCTTCATCTGTTTGAAAATACGTTTTCAATCCTTTGATTTCAAGTAATGTCGGTTTCAACGCTGTCCCTCCCCTGTACAGATGCAAACATGTTTACAGCTTCATCTTGGGGTCGAGCGCATCACGTAATCCGTCCCCCAGCATGTTGAATCCCAAAACCAGGAACATAATCGCCAGTCCTGGCATGGTGCTTACATGGGGAGCGACCCTCAAATATTCTCTTCCCGTACTGAGCATGGCGCCCCATTCCGGTGTCGGCGGCTGTGCGCCCATCCCGAGAAAGCTCAAGCCTGCTGCAGTAATGATGGCAGTAGCGATACGCATAGTGGACAGGACGATAATCGGCGCGATGCTGTTCGGAATCACGTGATTGACGATAATATGAAAGTGACTGCCACCCATCGCTTTTACTGCTTCGATATATTCCTTATCCTTGATGGCAATGACCGAGCTTCGGGACAAGCGGGCAAAGGTAGGCACAGAAAAAATACCAATCGCAATCATTACGTTCACCATTCCCGGCCCAAGCACACTGACAATGGCCAGCGCCAACAAAAAGCTTGGAAACGCCATAAAAATATCCATAATGCGCATGATCAGCGAGTCTGCCAGCCCGCCGAAATAACCGGAGATCGTGCCCAGAGCAACCCCTATCACGACAGCAATCAGTACACCGACAAATCCAGTCATCAATGATATTTGCGTTCCGTGAATGATCCGCGAAAGAATATCCCGCCCAAACTCGTCCGTACCAAAAGGATGACTCCAGCTCGGTCCTTCCAGCATGACATCCATGTTTTGCTCGATCGGATCATATGGAGCGATCCATTTTGCCAGCACTGCAACGAGCAAACAGAGAATCACCATCCAGAATCCGTACAACGCACGCTTGTTTTTCTTGAAACGACCTAGCATCAGCTTCCACTGTGAACGGCTGGCATAGGTCTGTTCTGCCTTGCTCTCATCCTGCTGAAGTGCCAAATCCATCTGACTCATGGTGTGCTCCCCTCTAATCGTATTTCACGCGCGGATCAACCAATCCATAACAGAGATCCACAATCAGATTGACGATGACAAAGATGGCCGCGACGAACAAAATGCTTCCCTGAATCGAGGGGTAGTCCCTGAATTGGATGGATTGAATGATGAAACGCCCCAATCCATTAATCGAAAACACTGTTTCGGTCAATACGGCGCCACCCAGCAATGTTCCGAACTCCAGTCCAATAATCGTAATGATTGGAATCATTGCATTTTTTAACGTGTGCTTGTAGACGACGAACTTTTCCCGTACCCCTTTTGCCCTCGCCGTTCGTACAAAGTCCTGATTGATGACTTCCAGCATGCTGGATCGCGTCAGCCGGGCGAGAATCGCAGAAGAGGACAAACCTAAAGCAATGGCAGGCAGGATAAAGTTGCGGAAGCCGTCATTTCCCCCCGATGGGAGCAGGTTCAAATAATACGCAAATAGCAAAATGAGCATGAGACCCAGCCAGAAAACAGGCAAGGATATACCAAACAATGAGATCATCATGGTCGCGTTATCAATCAGACTGTTTGGTCTCGTAGCTGAAAAGATACCAGCAAAAAGACCAATCACGACCATGACAACAATCGCCATGACGGTCAAAGTGATGGTCGACGGAAAACGTCCCAATATCTCGTCCAAAACAGGACGCTCAGAGCGCAATGAAGTACCCAGGTCTCCCTGAAGCAGATTGGAGACATACTTCCCGTACTGTACATACAATGGCTGGTCCAATCCCAGACTTTCCCTGACAACGGCCACTTCTTCGGCAGATGCTTCTGGTCCCGCGATCATGCGGGCAGGGTCTCCAGGCACTGCGTGAATCATCAAAAACGTAAGAATAGAGACTCCAATCAGAGTCGGTATCATTTGCAGCAACCGCTTTACTACATAACTAAACAACTGGATGCCTCCTCATCTAAGAGGAAGAGGATGGTTATCCATCCCCCGCCTCATCCATTCGTTATTTTTTTACTGCCTCACGCAAAATCAGTCGTTCTGTATTGGAACCGTAAACGCCCTCTACATTTTTGCGGACACCGATGAATTGGTTCATTTCCACCAGGAAAATCCACGGTGCTTCCTCTTTAATGATGTTCAGAGCCTCGGCATATATTTTTTTGCGTTCTTCCTCATTCGTCGTTTTCATGCCTTTGTCCACTAAGCTATCCAGCTCAGCATTGGCGAACAACGTTCTGTTATTGGTTCCGTCCGAAGAGAAGTTCGGTCGCAGTCCCCAGTCAGCATCGTTCGTCGGAACTGCCCAGCTCAACAAGAAGAGATCATAGCCTGATTTTGGATCGTCGATCGCATCCTGGTACGCGCCCCATTCCCATTTACGGAACTCGACCTGAAATCCAACCGCTTGCAAATTGGCCTGAACAAACTCGGATAGCTGGCGATCCATCAAATATCGACCTTCTGGTGTCCATAGCTTGATTGTTGTACCAGGCTTGACTCCTGCTTCGGCGAGCAGCTGCTTCGCTTTTTCCGGATTGTACTCATACGTTCCTACTGGTGAGAAGCCCCAGGTCAGTTCGGAAATCGCAGCTTGTGTCGGTTTGGCATTTCCCATCATGATTTTCTTTACAATCGTTTCCTTGTCCACCGCGTAGTTCAGCGCTTGACGTACTTTTACATTGTCAAACGGAGCCTTCTGCGTATTCATCCCCATGTAGAGATTGCGATTGCTCGGGTACATGTTGACGGCTACTTGATCACTGTTTTTCAACCGCTCAATATCGGTTGCAGGCACAGGGAGAATGACATCAGCCTCACCCGTCTCCAGCATGAGCGTACGTGCGGCGTTTTCCACGACCGGCTTGATTGTAATCGATTTCAATTTTGGCTTTTCGCCCCAATAATCCGGGTTGGCTTCCAGCACCAGCTTTTCACCGGAAATCCACTCTTTGAACTTGTATGGACCTGAGCCGACAGGAGCTTTGCTGACTCCCTTTCCTTTTTCAGCGACATTCTTCGGACTGTGAATCCCGCCATTCGGGTGAGCCAGTGTCGCAAGAAGCGGAGCATACGGGAACTTCAGGTGAAACGTCACCTTATACTCACTGTCCATGGACACGTTCTCGATGAAATCCGCGAAAAGAGAGCGTCTTTTCAGTTTATTGTTCTTATCTAAAATCCGATCGAAGCTCGCTTTGACAGCCTCCGCATTTACCGGGGTGCCGTCTTGGAACTTGGCGCCTTCTACCAGTGTAAACGTCCAGGCTTTGCCGTCTTCCGATGAACTCCATTCCTTTGCAAGCTCAGGAACGATTTTCATATCCTTGTCGAAGGTAACAAGCTTATCGTAAATCAGTTCAGTAGCATGAAGCGAAATACCATCAGATGCATCCTGCGGGTCCAAGCTGATCGGCTCAGATCCTAGAGCTACCACTAAATCCTTTGGTCCGTCCGAAGCACTTCCTTCTCCCCCAGATGCATTGTTCCCACAAGCGGAAAGAACCACCATGAGTGAAGCGAGCATGAATGAAATCAGTTTTTTCAAACAAATCTCCCCCTGTTTTATTTCTCTAAGACAACCTGCTGCCTTTTGCCACCAAAAACTCTTTTTGAATCTCCTTGAGTACATCTGGCTGGGTAATCAGATCATAGCTGGTACCGGCAATCGCTTTTGCAGCTGCAATAATTGCTGCATGTCCATCTTCGCTATTTCCTGCCTCGACCCAAGCTCGTGTATGATTCGAGACGCCAAACGGGACAAAAGAAACGCGCAGGCATGCCCCCGGAACACGATGGGTAACTGTGCTGAAATCAGTAGAGCCTGTGCTTTGACGCGGCGGTGTAATTTCTCTGGCACCAGCCTGACGGGCATTGTCCAGCAGCAAATCGTTTAAACGCTGTACATTGAGCTTGTTGTCCAATGCTTTTCCTTCGTGAATAGTCAGCTTCGCTCCTACTGCCAGCGCTGCTCCCCGGGCAACGTTATACACCCGCTCCACAACGGTATCCAGATAGGCGCGATCCGCGGCCCTGATGAGAAATTTCGCTTCGGCACGCTCTGGAACAATGTTAGGAGCCGTTCCGCCATCGGTAATTATACCATGTATTTTTACATCAGCCCGAACGTGCTCCCGTAAATATTCAATACCATTAAAAGTCAGAAGCACTGCATCCAAAGCGCTTATTCCTTGCTCCGGTGCAACCGCCGCGTGGGAAGCCTTTCCTTCAAAAACGAACGCTACAGAGTTGATCGCTAGCGACTTTCCATCTACGGTCGTCCGATCTCCGCCATGCATCATTAAGGCAACATCGAGGCAGTCAAACAAGCCTGCTTCCGCCATGGGGACTTTACCGCTCGTCGTTTCTTCCGCTGGAGTTCCGTATACGATAATTGTAGCGGGCGAGTCGCCCAGATTGTTGCGCAGAGCGATCGCCGCCCCCGTAATAGAGGATGCTTGCAAGTTATGCCCGCAGCCGTGTCCAAGCCCTTCCAAGGCATCGTATTCACATAAGAGGCCAATTACGGGACCGCCTTGTTTGTTTTGATACGTAGCCGTAAAAGCTGTCGGCAAGCCCGCTACTCCTTTTTCAACTAGAAACCCGTTGTTCGTCAGAGTGCTCGTGAGCAGCTCGACTGCCTTGAACTCTTGATGCCCCAGCTCGGGATTGCCGTGAATATAATCATTCACCTGAATAATCAGGTCCCGTAATTCCTCGACTGTGTTGTAAATGTTCTCTTTGATTTGAATCACAATGTACCTCCATCCATTTTCATCACTGATTCATAAGCCGTGACAACGTTTTCAAACTCACTCATGGTTGGCTACGTCAGGCTTTACAACTTTAACGTCATCACTTAGCTCGTTTTTCTTTGCGCTATATTCAAACTACTACGATTTCTTAGGTACAGTAAAATAGAACGGATTTATGGGGGTCTTCGAAAAATTCTATGATTCAAACCATGAAACACAAAAAAACCAGCCGGACAGGCTCGTCGACTGGTTTCACGTGCGAATTTAACTGGCGATTTTTTGGAAATAGCGATAGATCTTCTCCAGCTTTTCCGCTTGCTTTCCTTTTGGATGCTCCATATTTCCAAACTCGAAAAACTTCACTTTTTTCATGCCTACGTATTGAAATACTGCTTTTTTCATGAGTATTTTGTGCGCGTTATTCAAGAAAAACAAAGGATAATGCGTTGGCCCCATCATCGACGAAATGCATACGACAGATTTTCCCTTTAGAAGCCCCTCTGGCAGCAGTCCGCCATTGTCCCTGTAAGCAAAATTGGCTGCAAACATTTGATCGATATACCCCATGAGCATCGCAGGTGGCCTTCCCCACCAAATCGGGTACACAAACACAAGCTTATCCGCCCACATGATTTGATTTCGATATTTCTCCAGATTGGGATCGCGGTGCATATCTCTCCTGCGTTTTTCTTCATTAAATACGAGCAAAGGATTAAATTCTTCTTCGTACAAATCTAATACTTGTACTTCCTCGATGGCAGGATTTTCTTTGCTTCCCTTGATGACCTTTTCCAAAAAGGAATAGCTCAAACTTTTATGATTCGGATGAGTGTAAATAACCAACAGCTTCACTATGCGCACCTCTTTATTTATCATTTGATAAGTAAATCATAACACCTTTGCTTTTATTTATCAAATGATAATTGTTATTTGATAATTTATTTGCTATCTTGTCTGTAAGAGGTGTTCAATGTGGACCATAACGATGTTTTTTATAAATTTGTCGCATTCACTGCTTCCCTGCATCGTGTTACGCATGAGTTAACCAAAGATGCGAGGCCAGACTCGATTACTCCGATGCAGTACAGTATCCTTGAACTTCTGGCAGTCAGTCAGCCTGTCACTCCTAGTCAGCTCAGCGACTGTCTGTATATTTCCATGCCCAATACGAGCCGTGAGCTAAGAAAACTAGCCGAGAAGCACCTCATCGAAAAAGTAGAAGACCGCGAAGATCGGCGAAAGCATTACATCCGCCTCTCCAAAGAAGGGCAGCTTATGATGGATAAAGCATTTGCAGGCATTCAGGCCAGGTTTTACAATCGGATCGAGAAGGCTTCCCCTGAAGATGTCGAGGATATGAAACGCGCACTCGATGTCCTTCAAAAGCATCTATTCCAGTAGTACTTACGCTGTTTGTTCGAGAGACTATGATCCTATACGCAAAAAAGCCACTCCAAATAATAGGAGTGGCTCTTTTTTGCGCCAATAACTCTGTGGAGCAGTCGCCGCGTCATGCAAAGCTCCGAATTCGCTTTAGGTTTATATCTTTTTCACAAACTCTGATTTTAATTTCATTGCTCCAAAGCCATCGATTTTACAGTCTATGTCATGGTCACCGTCAACCAAACGAATATTTTTTACTTTCGTTCCGATTTTTACGACTGACGAGGTTCCTTTTACTTTCAAATCCTTGATTACCGATACGGTGTCACCGTCGTTCAGAATGTTTCCGTTGGCATCCTTCACGAGCTTTTGATTACTGCTCGCTTCGGTATCAGCTTGTAAACTCCACTCGTGGCCACATTCCGGGCAAACCAGCATGCTCTCTTGCTCGTACGTATACTCCGACTGACATGCTGGGCAGTTAGGCAATTTAGACATGTTTTTTATACCTCCATCCGATATTGATAATTTTATCATATTAGATTACTTTTACAATTTTACGCCTCAGCGCTCTTCCTGTTTGTCCCTTGCCATTCTCTAAAAAAAACGAACCCTCCCTTGTAAAATTGCACAGTGGAAGGTTCGCTTTTCGCAATACCATCTATTAGTTATTATTGTTTCCGCTGCAAAATAAACCGGAGCAAGCGACTGATCAACGGGTGAACCACTGACACATGCCCTTCTCCCTCAAACAGCTCAAATGCGAGACGCAGACCGTGTCCATCGTAAGACTGCAGCATCGTGTACACCTGCTGTGCGTTTTCAACCATCATTTGCTTTTCCTCGGAACCAACCGCGATCATTAATTGTGCATCGATTTGGTCTCGTTGCAGGCGATTTTCCAGCTCGGGCAAGCGGGCAAGCACGCTTTTGTCATTCCACCAGACAGAAGGGCTTCCGGCAATATAGCTGCGAAAAGCTTCCGGTCGTGTAAAAAGTACGTGCAGGGCAAACCATCCGCCCAGTGAATGCCCAAACAATGCCTGTCTACTCCGGTCAATGGCGTACTTGCTCTCGATTTCTGGCTTTAGTTCCTCTTCGATAAAGGTAAGAAACTCCTCGGCACCACCAGTCGCAGGCCACGGCGAGCCATCTGGCCGTTGACGCATGACAGAAGGGTCCGCCAGCTCAGTATAATCATAGAATCGTTGCTCACTCACAATCGGTTCATCCGATTCATACCCAATGCCAACGATGACTGCCGGCTCAATTCCCAGAGGATGACGCGACTGCAGCCGCATCGCTTCTGCAAGAGAATGGAATGATGCGTTGCCGTCTAACGAATAAATAATCGGATATCCCGCTGACGGAGCTGGTGTCGATGGCACATAGACGAATAGACGGTAGTTTCGGCCCGAATGTGAAGAGGTCATATCGAAATAATGTGTTCCCGGAATGGAGGGCTGAATTGGTTTTTCTATGTCTTTTGCTTTCAGCTTCTCTCCCTCGAAAAGCCATTTCAGAGCATTCGGGAACCGCTCTGCCATAAATACAGCGTCATGCGTCCCCCCATCCAGCACCTCGAAGCAGAACTGTTCTGCCGGAAAGCCTTTGTCCAGCCACAAATCACGCACCTCTAGCGTATTGCGGACCATCTTTTTCTGGGCATTGCGCTTATAAATGCCTTCGCAGCTACCTACCGACATATACAGCCACTGATCCTTGGACGGAGCAGACTGCCCTCGCAGGAAATCCAGGACTCCTTCGTACCAAAAAGAAGCGGAGAGCATGCCGATTTTGCCAAACGTGTCAGGGCGCCAGTATGAAGCAAACATGGAAACCAAGCCACCAAAAGACCCTCCGAGAATCGCTGTATGCTCCCTGTCTGCCTTCGTGCGATAGGTGGCATCAATATGAGGTTTAATGACGTCTGCTACACAATCTACATAGATTCTTCCCTTGCCGCCAAATGGCAAGTTGCCCTCTATCAGCGGTGCAGCTGGCCACGGGGTATATTCATCATTTCGGTTATGCGGCTCGATGCCGACAAGAATCAGCTCTGTAAGCAGCCCTTCACGGAACAGCATCTCAATCTGGTTAATGTTATGGTCGAACTGCTCTCCCCCGTCCTGCACATAGACAACAGGGAACCGAACATCCGATTCATGATAGGAGGGTGGTAAATAGACGATCAGGTTCCAGCCGGCAAGCTCCATGGCTTGATAACGGTTCATATACTCTCTCTCCCTTTTACGCTTCCTAGGTTCTTGACCGCATCAGTAAGTAAATAAAGTAAGGTACTCCGATGATTGAGATGACGATCCCAGCCGCTAATTGTGCAGGTGCAAAGATCGTTTTTCCGATCAGATCCCCCGCTACAACCATTGCGGTGCCAATTACGCCGCTGACCGGCAAAATATGCCGATGCTTCAAACCGACCAGCCTTCTTGCCATGTGTGGAGCGATTAACCCGACAAACCCTATGCTTCCAGACACGGCAACGCTTGCCGCAACCAGCCCGATACTGCCAACTAGCAATGCTTTCTTTTCGCGCTCCACCTCTACCCCAAGACTCTTCGTACTATCTTCCTCCAGCTGAAATAAATCGAGAATCGGTGCTCTCCAGCAAAGAATAGGCGCCAGCACGATAATCCAGGGAAGCATTGTCACGACAAATTTCCAGTTCGCGCTGTATATGCTACCCGCCAGCCATACGACCGCCATCTCGAAGTCCTGCGGATTCATCTTCAAGGAAACGTAAATCGTTAAAGCCCCAAATCCGGAAGAAATTGCGATCCCGACGAGGATCAGACGCTGCGGGTCCAACCGCCCATGCTGCTTCGCAAATAGATAAATCAATGCAGTCGCTAAAAGACCACCAACAAGCCCAAACATCGGCATCGTCATCACAGCGAACCAGCCTGTCGTATTCATTTTTCCTTGAAAAAGCAGCATGAACAGAACCACGGATAATCCCGCACCCGCATTGATGCCGAGAATGGCTGGATCAGCAAGCCCGTTACGAGTAACCCCCTGGATGACTGCGCCTGCGATACCAAGCCCAAATCCGACCAGCGCGCCCAAAACGATACGCGGCAAACGGAAATCGAAAACGACGAGGTCATGATCAGGAACCGGATCAATGCGCAGCAGCGTTTTGACAACCTCGAGAACCGTCATATCAAAAGTACCGTTCGTCACGCTCAAATACACGAGGATGAAAATAATCGCCAGCCCGATGCCAAGCACCGTCCACAAGCGTTTCAATGAGGATTTACCCATTCTTCCCGCCTCCTCTCGTCCGAATCAAATAGAGGAAAAACGGAACACCGAATAACGCCGTAACGACTCCAATCGGTGTTTCAAACGGGTAGTTTACGAAGCGCGAGAGAATATCGCAAAATGCCAAAAACAGCCCACCCAGCACACCGGATACGGGCACGATCCAGCGATAGTCGACCCCTACGAGGAATCTGGCAATATGCGGTACGATCAAACCGACAAAAGCGATCTTTCCAGCAAGCGCAACGGAGATTCCCGTTAAAATAACGACAGCCAGCATCGTCAGCCCTTTTACAAGAGCCGTCCGCTGCCCCAGTCCTGCTGAAATTTCGTCGCCTAGCGATAGCACCGTGATTGATTTGGATAGTGCCATCGCGAGCACCAGACCAACGATCGCAAATGGAATCGACAGCTTGATTAATTCCGGGTCCATCTGATTCAACCGCGCATTATACCAGAAGCTCAGGTTTTGTGAGATTTGATAATACGTTGCGATAGCATCCGCACAACCATTCAGAAACAAACCGATGATCGTACCCAGGATCGCGAGCTTGACGGGAGACAATCCGTTCGGGATGAATCGCGCTATGCCAAACACGAGTACAGCGCCGAGAGCAGAACCAATCAGGGAAATCGCGATGAGACTGACTGATTGCGTGCTTGGCAAAAATACCATGCACATCGTCACGGCAAATACCGATCCATCAGACACGCCCATGATCGAAGGGGATGCGAGATAGTTTCTCGTCATCCCCTGCATGAGTGCTCCCGATACGGCGAGGAACATGCCAATTAACATCGCGCCGATCACCCGCGGCAAACGCGAGGTCATGATGATTTGATGATCGACATTGGCATCGTCGAAACGGATGATGGCGTCCCAGACGGTTTCCGCGCTAATATTTTTCGCCCCATAAAGTACGGATAGCGTAATCAGCAGTACAGCCACTACCGGGGCTACTAGAAGGATGGCAGTAGGCAATGAATGTTTCAATCGCATTATACAACACGCCTCACTGGATTCTACTTACTTGAGGTTGCTCACGAGAGCCTTCAAGAATTCGATTTTGCTGTATGCCGTACCGCCTTGGGCGAGCGGATCAACGATGTTTACAAATGCCCGGCCGTTCTTAACTGCGCTTACATTCTTGAAGATCGGATTATTCTGGATGCTCTCCAAAGCGTTTGGTGTGTCCTTGTTTTCATCCGGGGAGAATTGCACGAACATGATATCCGGATTGATCTCTGCAAATTTCTCGATCGACAGCTCTTCCTGAGCCTTGGCAGCCTTAATTTCAGCAGGAACAGTCAAGCCAAGATCACTGTAGAGAATGGGATTGAAAAATACGGCTTCTGGGTAAATATTGATTTTCCCTTGACGAATGCGCAAGGTAACAACTTTCTTTCCGTTCAGCTTTTCACCTAGCTCGCTTTTTACCTTGGTCAGATCGTCCTTGTACTGCTTGATTGCTTGGTCAGCTTTATCTTGCTTGCCACTCAGCTCCCCGAGCAGCGTCAGGTTTGCTTCCCAGTTAGACGAGACATGCGAGTATGGAATGGTTGGCGCAATCTTATTGAGCTGCTCCACGACTTCTGGCTTAAACTTTGACGAACCGAGAATAACGTCTGGTTTTAGGGACAGGATCTTCTCAAAATTCGGCTCGGTTTTTTCCCCGATTGACTCCGCGTTTTTCGTGATGGAAGAAAACATCGGCGGGAACCCACCAGAGAATGAAATCGCACCGACTGGATTCACGTCCAGCACGATAGAGTCTTCCATTGCTTCCACCGCACCCGTAATGACGATTCGCTCTGTTGATGCAGGCAGCGCATATTCTTTATCTAAATACTTGACGATCTTGGTGCCCGCTGCTGGAGTCGATGGTGTAGCCGGAGCGCTCGTAGTGTTTCCTTCACTCTTTCCTCCGCACGCTGTGAGTGCAACCATCAATGCTGCCATAACCCCTAATCGTAGCGCTAGTTTTTTCATCTGTTTATGTGCTCCCCCTTTTAATAATCCATTCAAATCAATTGATAATGATTATCATTATGGATTATAGAGGAAGACGAGGTATTCCACCATGGACAAAATCCAGAATGGTCATGGACGATTTCCTGAAAACAGTCGAACGGCATCGCTGAGAATTCGATCCATAGCTACCGGCGAATATTCTCGCCACGGGTCCGATTCAATCAACGTCAGCTTCCCCTCCTGAACTGCTTGCAGCGCGAGCCATTCAGGGGATTGACGCAGCTGCTTCCAGCCCTCCAGCGTTTCTGTCTCGCGGCAAACGAGCAGGAGCACCCGGACAGAACCATAAGAGTCCAACTGTTCCAGCGTGAGCGGTCGGTTGAAAACACCGGAAGAAGGGACTCCATCTGGTCTTCGTAATCCAAGGTCGCCATACACGACATCAGAAATGCCTTGATTGCAGGAAGCGTATAAACGGTTCTTCAGAAACCGTACGGGAAGTACAGCCTCCTCACCCAATGCGCCAGCAACCACTTCCCGGGCAAGAGTGCTTCTGCGCTCATAGGCATCGATCCAGCTTTTCGCCTCTGTTTCCTCTCCGAGCTTGTCTGCCAGAGATCGCAGAGCCTTTTTCCAGCCAGCCTCCTCTTCAGATGGAAGCTCAAACGTTTCTGCAATTGCTGCGAGACGCTCCTTTTCCCATGCTTCCAGTCCAGGCGGGCAAATGATTAGGTCGGGTCTTGCCTCTGCAAGAAGCTCAAGATTGGAACGCTTATGCAGGTTGTGCCGATACGCATCCAGATGATAAGGAATGTCTATACCATACCGATCAAAATAATAGCCTGCCCACTTTGGATGCAGCGGTGCAGCGTGCGGAATGAGTTGCAGGGGCAGCAAAAAACCGATTACGGACGCAGAGCCGTACGCTGCGATTTTCCGCTCGCGTCTTCTCAAGAACTGAGTGGGAGACAAACCGTTCACTTTCTTGAATTTACGGCTAAAATAAAACTCGTCATCATAGCCGACCTCATGGGCAATATCCTTCAGCTTGCGCTTGGAGCGAAGCATCAGCCTTTTGGCATTCGCCATCCGAATTTCTGTAAGATGGTCAAGGGCACTGATTCCATATGTTTTTTTGAAAAGGTCGACAAAATATTTGGGGCTGACCTCGGCAATTCCTGCCAGCTGTTCAATCGTCAGCTCCTGGCTGTAATACTGCTCTATGTAAGCCTTCGCACGCGCAAGCGCACATCCTGTATTCGCCCGCGGCTCCTCTTTGGCAGCCGCCAGCGTTTCGTACAGGAGCTCCTGTGCTCCGAGCTGTGCCCGCCATCTTTGCAGCGGGTCGTGGCTCGCTCCATGTTCGATGATAGAACGGCATAAATTGGCCAGCTTCCCGGAAGGCTCTACCACGATTTCCGATCCAGCAGGCAGCCATTTCACCGCCGTTATCGCCTGCAGCTTTCGTTTGCTGCGCGTCGATTCGCCAAACAAGCCGATTCGCAAAATGACAACAGCGAACTCATCTCCATTCGCTGTTGTCATTCCAAAGGTTGTATTCGGGGGACACACGTATACCGTATCAGGGCGCATCCGGCAAGACCGACCGTCGCGCTCCAATGTTCCTTCCCCACCAAGCATCACAATCAGTGCATACGTAACCGTCAGCTGCTTCCCGGCCCGAAAACTGGTACTCCCGCTGATTAGCTCCGCATCCCACAGCTTCATTGTGCATGTATCAATCTCAATCGATCCACGATCTCCAGGAGCATCTATCTCACCTATAAACGCTCGCTTGACGGAAGAATCGTCTGAATCGTCCAGTGTTTGTATGTAGGCAGTGTTGCTATCTTTTGGCACTCGTCGTTCACGGTGGGTTTCTCTATTTACTGATCCATTCGCCTCTTTTTTCATCGAAACGATTCACCCTCCCTTTATTTGATAACGGTTATCATTATCAATATAGAGTATAGCAAAACCCACTTGCCTTAGATAGCTGTCCTGTCTCATTTTTCCACACCCGATGAATGATGCCATATAAAAAGAAAGCAGTGGCAGCCACAGACGCAAAAATAGTGTCTTGGGCTACCACTGGCAGCTTTTTTAGTCAATCATAATCCGATCACCTGGCGTGCAGGAAAGAATATTTTTGTAGCCTTGAGCAACGAGCTTTGCTTGAAGTCGATCTGTCTTCTCTTTTGGGGAATGTACAAGCAGCGTCGTCTTTGGCTTTAGCTGATTGAGCATCCTTGCTACTTCCGGGAGTCCTTGATGGATTTTGTACCGGTGGCGGGTTACTTGCACACACGGCTCCTCCTCGGCTAACAAGCGAGCAGCGCAAGTCCCTGGATAGACGTGGCCCGTCAAAATGATCGCATTTTCCGAGTTGCTCTGAAAAGCTTCCAGCAAATTGGCCGATTCTTTCGATTGCAGCATCGGGTCTGCAGTCAGGAAGATCGTCGTGCCTGAACGAATACTTTTTTGCCTGTTTTGTTCCTGGCTCAGCACCTGGACACGGCTGCTCCACATCTCTTTGTATGGCCCTACCTTCTCTGCCTTTAGCCAAAGCTCCTCTCCAAACAAGGCCTGGAATCCTTGCTCCAGTCGTTCATCACAGATGATTTGTGTATCGGGAAACGCCTCGGCGAGTATTTCAATCAATTCATGTCCCCTGCCAAACCGCGGCACAGGCAGCCATACATGTCCACCCCGCTCCAGCACTCGCTCACAGGTGGAAACGAATTCTTTTATCAGCTGCTCCTGCCCTGTTTCATCATCGGCGTAGGCTGCATCCATGATCGCGAATTGAAGGTCGTGCACATACTCTGGACTGGGCAAATCCGCAATAAGCAGCTTGGAGTCCGGACTGTAATCACCTGAGTAAAAAAGTGTTCTGCCCTCATTCTTGATCAAAAGCCAGATCGAACCAGCCAAATGTCCGCTGGGACCCCAGCACGCCTGAAGCCCTGGCTCAACTGTAAACCATTGTCCGGGTGCAGCCATGTCCTCTACAAATCGGTAACGCACCTGCTCAATATGTTTCTTTGTATAAGGCAGTTCGTACCCGGCGTCCTGCACATATCTTTGCCAGCTAGCAAAATAATTGTCGAGCTGCTGTGCAGTGGAGCGCGTCGTCCAAACTACCCCTGTATACCCATGACGATACAGCATAGGTATCGCCATGGAGTGATCTTCATGCGCATGGGACAAAAAAACGCAGCTCAGCTCCCGAGCCTTGGCAGCATCCAGCAGGGGATACATCTCTTCTTGTCCCTTTTTCACACCACAATCCAGCAGTACAGCTCGCTGTCCAGACTGGACGTAATAACATGAGCGGCCATGCTCACCTGCACCGCCCCAAACCTCAACCTGAAACATTACATCACGTCCTGTCAGCGCCTCGATAGTTCATCACAGCCAGTACAATCGTCGTTAGTCCAACGGAAATGACAGCCATCGCCATCCCGAGTGAAACCTCGCCTTGCTCGAATTGCGCATAAATATACGTAGCCGAAACCTTCATCGACGGCGGTAAAATGAGTAGGGATGCGACCAATTCGCGAATCGAGATCGTAAACGTCATCATCCAGCCTGCCAGCATACTCGGCACAAGCAGCGGCAGTACGACTCTACGAAACGTATACCATGAGGTCCCGCCAAATACACGTCCCGCATTGGTTAAGGAAGCATCGATTTGTTGATAGCCTGATTTTACGTATTGCACGGTATACGGCAAGAAAAGCACCACATACGTGAGCACGACCATCCCGTACGTATTGTAGATTTTGATCGGCATCCACGGGGCGTTCCATAATAAAATCAGCCCGACCACCGTTACAATCCCCGGAACGGTATTAGGCAAAAGACTGAACACATCGGTAATCTTTTCAATCCCCCGATTCGCGCGCTTGATCTGCATTGCCAAAAACGTTCCGATCACAACCGCGACCGTGGCAGTAATCAGTGCGAGCCCAAGACTGTTTAGCAGTGCCTCCATGCCAGGTGATCCCCACGTAAGCAGCTTTCCATAATGCTCAAGCGTAAAATTTCCCCAGCTAAGACCGTCACCGCGAAGCTTTTGCAGGGACGCAACTACAATCGAGAAATACGGGATTCCAATCGAAGTCCCAAGCAAAAAGACGATGTAGCCCCAGGCAGCAATGCGTCCCCACCCTTTCAGCTGAATGATTTTCAGCTTGGAGCCTTTGCCACCTAACGTTTGATAGTCGTAACGCCGCGAGATCAAATTTTGAACATACCAAAAAACAAGGCAGGTAGCCAATAAAACGGAAGCAAGTGCAGTCGCTTTGCTAAAATCAATCGGCCAGCTGGCAGTAAATCGGTGGATTTCACTGGTTAAAACGTGATAGCCGATCTTGCGCCCAAAGGTAGCAGGTGTGCCGAACTCCGCAATCGTTTTGACAAAAACGAGCAAAGCCCCCATCGCATAACTGCCCAGCAGCAGCGGAACGAATATTTTGCGGAAACGGTATACAAACCCGCCTCCGTACACAGCACCGGCTTCCTCATAACCCGCCCCGATGCGTCGCAGCGAGTTGCGCAAAATTAAATAAAGAAACGGGAACAAATGCAGACTCATAATCGTAACCATTCCGAACAAGGAGAAAAAATACGGCGTCAGCTCTTCCGTAGACGGAAGCATCTGCTCCAAAAAACCGCGTCGCTGCATAAACAGCATCCAGCCCATCGCACCAATATAGGGCGGTGTCATAAACGGAATAATCAGCACGACATCCAGCCATTTATGCCTGGACAAGCTCGTTTTCGCGGTCAAAAAAGCCATGGGCAGCGCCAATAAAGAGGCACCTGCCACAACCCAAAAGCCGAGTAGGATGGAATTCGTTAACACCACATTTAATTCCGAATCAAGAATGACCTGCAGCGGTGCCAGTAGATTCAACTGATCATTCGGTGTGACGCTCTCTATCAAAATAAAAAGAAGAGGCACGACGACAAGCAGTGTCATCAGCACGAGTGCCAGCGTCGTACCCCACGACAGGTTTATTCTTGTAGAAGGCTTCATAATGACTCCCGTGTTTTATTTAAATACTCCCAAAAACTCAGAAGTGATCGCTGGACCTTTTTCCGTCATCCAGTTCCAGTCATATTTCAGCAACTTGATATCCTTCACTTGGCTACGGCTCTCATGTGCTGCGATATCCGTACGACCAGGCAGCAGGTAGTTGTCTGCTACTACCTTCTGTGCTTCGTCTGAGAGCAAATAGTCCATAAACAGCTTTGCATTCTCCAGGTTTTTCGCATCCTTCATGATCATAGCCGGACGAGGATTGATTACCGTACCGCTTGCTGGGTACATGATGTTGACATGCTCACCCTTTGCCATCGCTTCGTATGCCATGTAATCGACACCAGCCATCACAACACTTTTTGCACCCGTAATGACAGGATCGAGCGCCTCTTTGTTGGCACCAACCATCGCCACGTTGTTCGCTTTCAACGATTTGAACAGTGTCCAACCACCATCTCCGTGCTCATTCAAATAACCGGAAATAAAATCAAGTGCAGAACCCGACAAGGATGGGTCTGGAATATTAACCGCGCCCTTCCATTCTGGCTTAGCCAAATCTGCCCATTCGACAGGCGGTTTGCTTACCAGCTTTGTATTGTAGGTGATGCCAAGAGCAGATGCACTGTAGCCAAACAAGTGCTTATCCTTGTCCACCCATGTGTCGTAGAGCTTGTCAGCTTGTTGTGCGCCCTCGTAGCTCTGGGTCAGTCCTTGTTCCTTGAGTGCAAGTCCAGATGGCCAGGACGCGAGAATCACGACGTCGGCAACCGGGTTGCTTTTTTCTGCCTCCAGACGGGCGAGGATTTTACCCGTGGTGCCATCGAATTGCTCAACCTTCACACCTGTTTTGGCTTCGAAGTCTTCCTTGATCTTGGCAGCCATCTTACCCGGGCCAGCCACATAAACGGTCAGCTTGTCCGATTTCGGTTTTGCCGTTTCCGTAGTAGCAGTCGCTGCAGGTGCTGTCTGTGTAGTAGTTTGCGCTTCCTTTGGTGCATTGCTGCTTACTGTGTTGCCAGCCGTGCTACTGCTTCCACATGCCGTTACGAGCAACGCGAGACTCATCGTCATGGTCATGAGTACGGACTTACTTACACGCCCCATCTTTTTTGAAGCTTTCATACGTTTACTTCCTCCTTTAGTGGTTGAATCGAATGAATGTCATTGGATGACGCATATACAAGGACATGGGCTCCTGGCTGCAAACGTTGATCATGATAAGCGACCCACACGGCTCCATCCGCAAGCTCCAGTGTGATCTCGTACCGATCTCCCAAGTAGCTTACTCGCTTCACCACAGCCGACCAGCTCAAATCTCCCGGGCGTCCCGTCCAGCGCAATCTTTCTGGGCGAATCATCAGCTCGTCTGGTTCAATCCAGTTGGATTTCCCCACAAACTTCGCTACGAATGGCTCTGCTGGTCGATGGTAGATCGTCTCTGGTGCTCCCTTTTGCAACACCTTGCCCGCCTGCATGACCAAAATGAGGTCTGACATCGACATCGCTTCCAGCTGATCATGAGTAACGTAGATCGCTGTAAGTCCTCTCGATTGCACCAGATGCAATAGCTCTGCCCGCATCTCATCTCGCAAAAGGGCATCCAACGCGCTCAATGGTTCGTCAAACAATATGAGCTTGGGCTCCACTGCGATCGCTCTGGCGAAAGCGACTCGCTGCTGCTGACCACCGGAGAGCTGACTAGGATAGCGCTGCTCCAGGCCTTGTAGTCGCACTGCCTCAATCGCGTCCATCACTCGCTCCCGCATCCCGTCCGTTTGCTTGGACGCTTTCAATCCGAAGGCGACATTCTCGTACACAGTCAAATGCGGCCAGAGCGCGAAGTCTTGAAACACCATGCCCAGACCACGTTTATGGACGGGCTTGAACACCCCTTTCTCAGAGGAAAATACGCACTCGTCGTCGAGCCAGATTTCGCCGCTGTCAGGCGTTTCCAGACCCGCAATCATTCGTAGCAGCGTAGTCTTGCCGCAGCCAGACGGACCGAGCAATGTTGTAAATTCCCCTGATCGGATATGCAGATCAAGTGGCTGGAGCGCTTGCATGGCTCCAAAGGACTTGGTTAGTTGCTTTACGATTAGATCCATTCCCGCAATCCTTCCTGTCTACGAATCTACTATGAGTGTACGTTAGAAGTTTTTTGCTATTGTTAACCTTTCGTCTCATCATCATTAAATTTTCTATTATGATCTATTTGTTCTCATAGATTTTCTCTATAATAGGGGCGAAAAGTTCAGAGGGAATCAGGAAGATACTTTATAAGGAGCGCGCGCCCATGAATATTACGAAGCTGGAAATCGTCATGCTCCTATCCAAATATAAGAAGGTGTCTTCTGTCGCTGAAGTGATGGGCATCAAACAGCCTACGGTGACCTTTCATATGAAAAGCCTGGAGGAACACTACGGGGTACGCCTGTTTGAGCAGCGCGGAGGTGTGATTTTATTGACCGAGGCTGGCAAAGCCCTCCTGCACTATGCGTCCAAAATTACCGCTCTGTCGCAAGAAACAGAGCGGGTGCTTGGGGAGTACCGGGAAGCTCTGCGAGGAACGATCACGATCGGAGCGAGCTATGTACCGGGAACGTATATACTGCCGCAGGTGATCAGCCAATTCAGCCGTGAATATCCGGGAATGTCTGTCAAGCTAATGATCAAGCCCGCTCCTGTCATTTCGCAATTACTTCTGGATCATCAGATTGATCTCGGATTTATTTCCTCCCAGCCGTTTGATGAGCCAAGGCTTCACATTCAACCGATGAGTGAAGATGAACTCGTCATTGTTTATTCAGCTGCTCATCGATTTGCTGCCATGAGCCGCATTGAGGCTTTCGATATTGCACAAGAGCCTTTCATTTTTCACGGCACCCATTCAACCACCAGCCAAATGACAACCAAGTGGGCTGCTGCCCACAACATGCAGCTGCGTTACTGTATGGAGCTGGACTCCCTGGAGTCGATCAAACGGGCGTTAATGATGGGAAACAGCATTTCGTTCCTGTCCAGACAAGCAGTAACCGAGGAAGTGAACAATCATATACTCGCCTTTTCCCCTCTCCCGCCACCTGCGCAAGAGCGCTATGTTTATGCCTGCTACCACAAGGAAAGATGGCTGTCCAAAGGGTTACAACAGTTTTTGCAGATGGTTAGTGCGAATGTCTTTCACAACAACGCTTAACATACGTACACCCTTGATCATGCCAACAGCTAGTAAGAGTACCGGAAAGATAAGCAGAAAATGCGCTATGCCTGGTAAAAACTCCAGAGCTACAGGCCAGGGAACAAGAAATGCGGGAAGGCCTAGTAAAATGACGAAAGGAACGAGTATGTTCAGCAAGACAAGGGCGGTACTTTGAATTATAGTTCGAAGCCTTGTCATTTGGTGGTAAGTGCCTTTCCATTGAAACAATCTACGGAGTGACACTATATACATAGCGACTACAACAAAAGCAATCACATCAATCACCAGATAAGTTGCTTTGAAGCTCGGTAATTCATCTACCGAGGGATTCCCACCGTGCAGCACCTTACTAATTTCCAACGGAATTTGATCGTAGCTCACCATATAATCCATCGAGTTAAATAGTAAAACGACACCATACTCACCATCAATCATGAGATAAGATGAGGAGTTTTCCGTTGCACCACTATGCTCGATGATATTTCCTTTTATACCCCATCCCATGCCGTAATACGTCTCGTCACCGGTGAAAACGGCAGGCTTATGCATTTTGTGTACACTTGTTTCTGATAACAGCATACGATTTTCAAAACGCCCACCATTCATCTGAGCGATCAAATAGTTGGACATATCCTCAGCACTCGATATCAGACTACCATCGGGTACCCCCGCTATTCGGTTCATGATCTGGGTAGGAACGACCAATCCAAATATAGGCTGATGACCCGTAGCCAAACCGTATCTTTTCGCTTCCTCGATATAAGCCGTACTGTTTCTCATGTTTAACGGTGTAAATATGCGCTCCTTGACATAATCACCAAAGGGCTGATTCGCAATTGTTTGAATAATTGCGCCCAAAATTGCATAGTTCAAGTTCGAATATTGATACTCTGCTCCAACCGGTTTAGCAAGCGAAACATCCTTCATCTTGCGAATAAAGTCATCGAGGGGAATGTCATCTGACACCAAAGTTGCTTTGCCTTCATAGGTGGAAATACCACTCGTCTGCTGAAGCAAATCTTTGACTGTAATCTTGGCTGAGGCGATTTCATCTGCCAGGCGGAACCAAGGCAAGTATTGTTGTACAGGTGCATCCAGTTTAATCTTACCTTCATCCACCAACTGCATGGTTGCCAAAGCGGTGATTGATTTTGACGTAGAACCGAGTACAAAAGGCGTTTGGGGCGTGACCGGCTCCCGATTCGGTCCTGTGATCCCGTAGCCTTTTACGTACATGATCTTATCCCCTTTGACGATTCCTATGGATGCTCCGGGAATATGCAACCGTTCCATCGCTTGCTCTATGTACTGATCCACTTTAGAGCTATCAAAAATGGACGCGGCGCCTGCTTTTGTTCCCCAAAAGCCATGCAAAAAAACGATAACCGCAAGCAAAATGACGCTGGCCTTATGCCGTGTTTTCACATTTTCTAACAGTGTGTTTACGCTCATGATTCCATGATCTCCTCAGCTTAGAATAGAATGTCTCATGCATTCACAAACACAGTATAAAGCCCGAATTCTTCCTCCATGTGAACGGAGGATTACAATTCGGGCTTGCAGCACGTTATCGGGAATGTGAGTGAGAAAGTAGTTCCAGTCTCTGGTTTGCTCGAGACGTCTATCTGTCCCTGATGGAGATCGACAATCTGTTTTACGATGGAAAGACCGATTCCATTGCCACTAACATTTCGGTCCCTCGCCTTGTCTACCTTATAGAACGGCTTGAAAATTTGGCTGATCTCACCCTCTGGTATACCGATGCCGCCATTTCTAATGTTCACTAGCACATTCTGGCCTTTTCTCACGGCCTCTATATTGATAACTCCCTGGTCGTCACTGAATTTAATACTGTTTCCAATCAGATTGATCCATACCTGATTCAGCTTGTCTTCATCCGCATATATGAATATCGACTCCAATTGAAGCCGCATGTTCAGATGGTGGGCGGCCCACTGCGGTTCCAAACGAATAACTGCTTGGCGCAACTGCTCATCCAGACGAAACGTTTGCGGTGACAGTCGTAGATGCTCGTGCTCCAGGCTTGATAATTCTAGCAAATCACCGCACAAGCGGGATAAACGGTTGCTCTCTTCTTCAATGATACTCAGCAGCCGCCTCCTACTCTGCTCATCTATAGGATTGTGCATCAGCACCTGTGTAAAGCCTTTAATCGATGTCAAAGGTGATTGAATTTCATGCGATACATCGGAAACAAACCGCCTGCGGATCATATCCAACTTGCCTAAGTCTGCTGCCATGGTGTTAAAGCTTCTCGTGAGTTGGCCTATTTCATCACTGCGATTCGTATGGAGAACCACACGGAAGTCTCCCTTTGCCATTCTTTGTGTCGCTCGGGTCAGCAATTGCAGCGGTCTAATCATATATCTAGCCGCTATTATAACAAGAACACTCCCCAAGCCGAGAACAAACAACTGGAGATACTTGATCAATTGATCAATTTCGTCCAGGAAAAAATCCATTTGCGTTGTAATAAAAATCGCATGCGGCGAACCATTTAGCTCAAAAGGCAGACCAACCGTAATGTTTTCATCCTCACTCGACTCATTGCGATACATGTTGTTTTGCTTCAGCACCTTTTCTAAGTGTGGCTTCACATCCAGCTGATTCTGCACCGTTTTTCCTGGGTTTAGGAGATTTCCTTGGCTGTCATAAATTTGTATGGCATAAAAAGGAATCGAGGAGCTAACTTCCATGAGCGCCTTGGCATCGTTGCTTTCCAATTGCTTGTATGCCTGGATAATCGTTTCCGCATTGGAAATCATCTTTTCTTGTACAATGAAATCGATGCGGCTTTCGAAAAGGTGATTAATCGTGATCCCACCCACGAACAAGCTGATGATGACAGCTGTCAGAAAGGTAATGACGATGCGGGCATACAGCGATTTAATCACGGTATACCTCCATGCGGTAACCCATTCCGCGTAAAGTAATAATCTGGAAGTCTTCGGTATACTCTCGAAATCTGTCTCGGAGACGCTTAATATGGGTGTCAACTGTCCGTTCATCACCGAAATACTCGTAGCCCCAAATGTCACGGATGAGCATATCACGGGTAAAAATTTGGCTAGGATAGCTGGCCAACTTGTAAAGCAGTTCAAACTCTTTTAAAGGTAGCGTCCATTCTTCGCTCCGATCTGAAAAAAGAACCTGATAACTTCTTTTATCCAGAATGACCCGACCCAGTTTTACGATGTGAGAAGTAGCAATGCGATATCTTTTAAGTAGTGCTTTGACCCGCATAACCATTTCCCTTGGTTCGAAAGGCTTACTCATGTAATCATCGGTACCCAACTGGAACCCTTTTATTTTGTCCTCCGCTTCATTCCTTGCGGTAATCATCAGTATCGGTTTGTCACCTGCCTCACGCAGCCGTCTACAAAGCTCCCACCCATCCATCTCGGGCATCATAATATCTACAATGACTAAGTCGACAGAATGATTTGTATAATACTCCCATGCATCCGAACCGTTTTTCTTCTCGACGATTTCCAAACCTTCGCCTTTTAAAAACAGACCTACCAGTTCACGGATATGTGCGTCATCATCCACAACCATAATTGTCGTCACGGCAAGTTCACCCTCATGCGCTATATTCCCGCTATTATAGCACCTATTTCTTTCCTGATTTTGAACGCAGCATGAACAGAACATTACATTTGTCACTCGATTGCATTACCCAAAGCTAAAAACCCCCAAAGCCAGTTTCTATGCCTTGGGGGTTTTGTCATCTCGCTAATTAATGCTATTCATCAAATTTGAACTTCGCCAGCGCATCCTTCAGCGCCGAGTTCAAGCCATCGTTGTCATCCTGATCCTGTCCCTTTAAGTACTTGGCGACTTCTTTCTTGGATACCTTGCTGCCCTTTTCCTTATCCCGACGTTGCTGGAAGGTGCTCAGCTTCTCCCGATGCCCGCATACGCAGACAAAGGTTTGCCCTTCTCCCTCGCCGCGCAGCTCCAGCCTTTTGTGGCACTGCGGACATCTGGCATTGGTCTGCTTGGCGACACCTTTGCGGTAGCCACATTCCCGATCCTGGCATACCAGCATCTTGCCACGCTTCCCGTTTACCTCCAGCAAAAACTTGTTGCACTCCGGGCATCTGCTTCTGGTCAAATTGTCGTGCCGGAATGATTTGTCGCTGTTCTTGATCTCATTGACTACTGCCTTGGCGTAGGCTTTCATTTCTCCGATGAAGGTCTGTTTATTCAAGCTTCCTTTCGCAATAGCGCCCAGCTTTTGTTCCCACTGCGCGGTCAACGTTGGCGACTGCATTTCGTCAGGAACCAGCTCCAATAGCTGCTTTCCTTTTGCTGTGACAAAAATATGCTTGCCCCGCTTTTCGAAAAGGAAGCTGTTGAACAGCTTTTCGATGACATCCGCACGGGTCGCAACTGTACCCAGCCCGCCCGTTTCGCCAATGGTTTTGATCAGCTCTTTGCTTTCACCCGCCATGTATTTCACGGGATTTTCCATCGCCGACAGAAGACCTGCCTCTGTAAAAGGCTCCGGCGGCTTCGTCTCACCCTTTGTCTGTGAAACTCCGGTGATGGACAGACGATCGCCTTTTGTAATGACAGGTAGTAGCTGCTCGGCTACCTCATCCCTGGTGTCCTCGTCCTCCACATCGTGATCGTACGCTTCCTTCCAGCCTTGTGCGAGGACGGTTTTGCCTCTTGCGATAAACAGCTCACTTTCCAGCTTCACCTGAATGGTCGTCTGCTCAAACTCAAAAGGTGGCAACAAAACAGCCAGGAAACGCTTCACAACAAGGTCATAAATCTTTCGTTCCCGATCGTTCAAATCACCTAGAAAAACGGATTGCTCCGTCGGTATGATCGCATGGTGATCGGATACCTTGCTATCGTCCACGAACGATTTGTTCACTTTAATTGGCGCTCGCAGCAGCTTGGCAGCGATGGGCGCGTATGGCTTCATCTGCACAGCCTTGATTCGCTCTGGCAACGTCTCCACGATATCAGCTGAGAGATAGCGAGAATCTGTTCGCGGGTATGTCACTACCTTGTGATGCTCATACAGACCTTGCATAATCGATAGCGTCTCTTTTGCCGAATAGCCAAATATTTTGTTGGCGTCTCTTTGCAGCTCGGTCAAATCGTACAGCTGTGGGGCAAAGGTTTTTTTATGAGCCTTATTCACCTCGATGACTTCGGCGGTTTTTACGTGCTGAAGTGACGTCAGTAGCTGGTCCGCCTTGTCCTTGGAAAACGTTCGGAAGTCCTTGGTTTGCTGATCCTGCCATTGGAGCTTGATCTGTCCCTGTGCCACTGCGGACAGCCCGTAAAACGGCTTGGGCGTAAAGCGGCGAATTTCTTCTTCTCTTTGCGCAACAATCGCCAATGTCGGTGTCTGTACGCGACCGCAGGATAATTGAGCATTATGCTTAACTGTGAGCGCACGTGTCGCATTGATGCCAACCAGCCAATCTGCCTCAGCACGGGCCGCAGCGGATGCATACAGGTTCTCATACGCTTTGCCATCCTTCAGATTGCGAAAGCCTTCCTTGATGGCTTTATCTGTGACAGACGAAATCCACAGACGCTTGATCGGCTTATTTATGTGTACCAGCTCAATGATCCAGCGCGCGACAAGCTCTCCCTCACGTCCTGCATCGGTCGCAATGACAAGCTCTTTTACATCATTTCTTCTCATTTGCTGTTTCACCGTATGAAACTGCTTGTTGCTTTCCTTGATGACCACCAGCTTCAATGGAGACGGCATGATGGGCAAATCCTCGATTTTCCACGTACTGAACTGCTGTCCATAGACTTCTGGATCGGCTAGCGTGACGAGATGCCCCAAAGCCCACGTCACAATATATTTATCTCCTTCAAAAAAACCGTTTCCTTTTTTGTGACACTGCAATACCTTCGCGATATCTCGCCCGACGGAAGGCTTTTCCGCCAGCACAAGTGTTTTACTCATTTATGACACCCTTTCCAAACCATTCTAAACAAAAAATGACTTAAGGAGACCGTATCTCTACGATTCACTTTGTTTCATTTTGTTCATTTCGGCTAACGCCATTTCATTGCACTGCTTTATAAATCCAAGAATCAGAAGCGTCTCTTGCTCATCGTATCGTGACATGATCTGAATCGTGGATTGCATGACAGATTCGAACAAGGGGGCTATCTGCGCCGCATTTTCTGGTGAAGCTTTGACAACTACACGTCTGCGGTCATTAGGATCCTTATCCCTGACCACATAGCCTGCCTTTTCCAGGCGATCGATTACACTCGTAACGGCTCCTGTTGTCAGTCCTGTTAATTGCGCCAGTTGGCCTGCTGTTACCGGACCCGTACGATTGAGGAAATCGAGGCATTTATGGTCAGTGGCATTGAGGCCCAATTTTTCTGAAATAAGCTGATGCAGCATCACGGCACGCGCACTGTTTTGACGTAATTCTTCAAGCAACGCCTGCTGGGAAGACGTGAGGTCGGAAAAAGCAGATGGAAAATCGTCTATTGACATAAGGGAACCTCCAGCTTATGATCTAAATACCTTAATGAATTAAGATATAAAACAAATAAAGATACTTCGTTGATTAAGATTTAACTCCAGCAACAGTATAACACATCTCAAAGTCTACCCCCACCATTTGAAAAAGAAGGGATTGAATCTCATGACAAATCAAACAGATCTGATGGCCATCCATGCTCTATTCACAAAACTGGTCGACGCTTGGAATAATGGCGATGGAACAGCTTATGGCGACTGCTTTACGGAGGACGCTGATTACGTGACTTTTATGGGACAGCATTTAAAGGGACGAAAACAAATCGCTGAAGTCCATCAATGGTTATTCAATGGTCCACTTAAAGGCTCCACTTTGGTTTATAATGCTTCTTCCGAGCTAAAGCCCCGTTTCCTCGCAGCGGAAGTAGCCATCGTTCATGCGATTGGAGAAGCCCGCTTAGATGATCCAGCTAACGATCCTGACGACAGAGGATCGATTAATACAAATGTGCTTGTAAAGCAAAATGATGAATGGAAACTGACTGCTTTCCATAATTGCCGGATTCAACAAATCCCGGGAGGAAACCGCTAGTCTCTTGCCCGCTTACGAAACCGCACAAAAAACCTTACGCCTAAGATCGACGTAAGATTTTCAGTAAGCATCTTATTCATACCGCAGTGCTTCAATCGGATTCAGTCTGGCTGCCTTGCTCGCCGGATATAGTCCAAAGAAAATACCAATCGCACTGGAAAAGCCAAACGCAATGAGGATGCTGTCCCACGAAACCAGCGGCGGTACATCGACGTATTGCGACGCGAAGGACGCGGTGCCGATCCCACAGAGTATTCCGAGCGTGCCACCGATCAGACAGACGATGACGGATTCGATCAAAAACTGCAGCAAAATGTCTCTGTGACGTGCGCCTAAAGCCTTGCGAATGCCGATTTCTCTGGTCCGCTCCGTAACGGATACAAGCATGATATTCATGACCCCGATTCCGCCAACAAGCAGTGCAATCCCGGCAGCGACGCTGAAGGTCGTCGTAAGCGTCCCGGAAAAGCTATCAAGACCCATTAATGAATCCTCAATACTTTCAATTTGGTAATAATTTTCGTGCTCATGCTTGCGGTCTAAATATTGGATCGTCTGGTCCTTTGCTGCCTGGATTGTCGCTTTGGATGACGCTTTCACCGACATGGTTGAAATGTACTTTGTTCCGTTCACATTTTGCATATACGTAATCGGCATGTACGCAGTCATTGCTCCCCCTTGATCAAACGAGAGCTTATCTTCCTTGACTACTCCGATGACGATTGCCGCAGCCATCTTAAACGTAACTCTTTTGCCTATCGGATCTTCATTCCCAAACAGACCCTGCGCCAATTCCTGATCCAAAACGATAACACGCTTGGCCTCTTTGACTTCCTGCCTGGTAAAAAATCTGCCTTTGACAAGGGTTAGATTCGGTTTAATTTTAAGCAAGTCTCCATTGGTGCCTTGCACTCTCGCATTTTGTTCCTTTTTCGACCCGTGAATCGTTCCGTAATTGGGGAAAAACGGCACAGCTGCATCGATATAAGGTGAAAGCTGCGGGAGTGCATCCGCATCCTCGACGGTTAAATCAGTAGCTTTGCTCCCTAGTCTGGCGTCCCAGTTGTAATATACACTAAAAGTCGTCGCTCCCATTTTGTCCAGTTGATCGGTATAGGCCTGTTGACTGCCATTGCCGAGTGTCATGACAGCGATGACAGACGTTATTCCGATGATGATTCCAGACATCGTCAGGCTGGCACGAAGCTTGTTGGCGCCAATGCCGTCGAGGGCAGAGCGTAGGCTCTCCAGTAGATTCATGTCAGAATCACCTCTTCGGATGCTGTCGCAAACAAACGGCATTCTACTTGCTCGTCTTTGATAATGCAACCGTCTTTAAACGTGATGACCCGCTCAGCATGCTGGGCAATATCTGCTTCATGCGTGACCAGCAGGATCGTTACCCCTTGTGCATGCAATTCCTGAAAGATCGTCATAACCTCCATACTTGAGCGACTATCCAGATTACCCGTCGGCTCATCCGCCAGCACAATAGCAGGCTGGTTTACCAATGCTCTGGCAATAGCGACCCGTTGTCTTTGACCACCAGAAAGCTGTGACGGTTTATGCCCCATACGCTGGCCGAGGCCAACCCGTTGCAATGCGGCAATCGCTCTTTTTTTCCTTTCTGCCATCCCTACCCCAGCGTACAGCATCGGGATCTCGACATTTCGCAGGGAAGTAGCGCGTGGCAGCAGGTTAAAGGATTGGAACACAAATCCGATTTTTTGATTGCGTACGCCAGCGAGCTCCTTGTCTTTTAACCGGGTGACCTCGATTCCGTCCAAAACATAAGAGCCAGAGGTTGGCCGATCCAGACAGCCTAGCATGTTCATGAACGTTGATTTCCCTGACCCAGACGGGCCTACGATTGCTACGAATTCGCCTTTGGAAACGTGGACATTGATATTTTTCAGAGCAAACAATTCTACTTCATCCGTCTTGTACTGCTTGGTTAATCCCTCAATGTGCAGCATAGGTATCCTCCCCTCCTCCATGATCTCAAGCGGACGGACCCAGGAAGACAGGTTCATTTTCCTGCAACGACTCCGGCGGATTGGCAATTAGCTCTTCCGTTCCATCCAAGCCGCTTTTGATTTGGACAGAAAGCTCATTTTCGATGCCCGTCGTCACGGTTTTTTTCTTTGCCCTGCCATTTTCCGCGATCCAGACGAATGTCGAGCCATCCTGATCCGTAATGACACACTCGCTCGGTACTTGCACAGCATTGGCTTCTTTTTGCAAAACGATGTCTACGTCAACATGAAAGCCTGGCTTCAAAGATTCATTGGTTGTGTCCAGACCGACGATGACCGTAACCCGCGTCTTTTCGCCCTCTGACCCTTGGGTCGTTACTGCTATCGGAGAGATCCGCGACACCTTGCCGCTCAGCTGTTCGCCACCCAATGAAATACCTGTAACGACAGCTTCCTGACCGACTTTTATTTTTCGCAGATCGGATTCGCCTACCTCAGCCTCGACAATCAAGCTGTCGGTATCACCAATCGTGAGAATTTCCTCGCCTTTACTCAGCACTTTTCCTCTTTTCACTTTGGTGGAGAGCACCGTCCCGTCGATAGGAGAAACGATACTGCTCTGGACCCGCTGTTTTTCGTATTTGGCTTTTTCCAGATTCAGCTTCTGTATTTGAGCTTCATACGATTGGATTTCGGTCTTGTCTGGTCCTTTTTGCTTCAACAAGAGGTTTTGCTTGGTGACCTTTACCTTTGATTCTGCTGTCAGCAGCTTTTGCTTCGCTTGCTCTACATCCAGCTGCGTAGACACTCCCGAAGAAAACAGCGATTGTGTACGCTCAAAATGCTGTAGGGCAGTCTGATGATCGCGCTCATCCTGTGCCAGTTCCTCCTGAAGCTTGGTGATTTCCTCCGGCTCCACACTTTTGGACAATCGGGCAATATTCGCTTGCTGAATTGCGATTTGCGCTTCGATATCCATAATTTGATTGCTTACGTCCGATGTATCAATGTTGCCGATGACCTGTCCCTTGCTGACTTTGTCACCGTCTTGGATGGAATAATTGCGTAGATCACCAGAGCTATTCGCAAACAAGGTGTGCTCATTGCTTACTTTGACAATCCCGGATGTGAGAATCGTGGTTTCCATATCTGCCGTTACTGGCGCTGTCAGCATGACCGGAACCCCTTGGCGAAGTGCATCGCCTGATTGAAACACATAGCCTCCACCAAGACCGATTGCCAGCACCCCTACACCGAGCACGATCCACCAGTGCTTTTTCATCATAAATTCCTCCCTGCCCGATTCAAAAAGGCAACGTTTTTCATCACGGATAAACGGTCACAATGACCCCTTCCCGATTGTCCCCGGAAATCATATATTTGCGATTTGCCGGTACCTGAATCATGGTGTCCTGCGCAACCGGGTAATAGAAAATGCGATAGCTCTCACCCAGAGCAGTCACTGTCGTCTCCTTCACCTCTTTCAAGTAATCGAGGTACTCCTCCAGCGTAAAATGCTTCTCCTGTATGATCGCGCTGTGCGGCAAGCCGAGATAGCGATAGTGCCAAGGCTCGTACTGAATACCCGTAATCGCCACCTTATCTTCGGGATAGCGCAAAATAAATCCATATTTCCAAGCGTTTTTCTTCAGCCACTTTCCTTCTGGCGCCTGATCCATCTTCATTTGTGTGGATCCGATGTCCAGAGACAGACCAAGATTGTGCTCGCTATAGCCTTCTGGCAAAGCATAGTCAGACCCCATTTTTTCATAGAGCATTCTTTGCTCTTCAAAACCTCGATAGCCGCTATTTATCATAAAATGGTTCACATGATCCGCACTTGCTGCCTGGACCATCTCCAAAAAGGACTCCGCTACTTTCTCTGACAATTCAATGCTACCGTCAATCAGCGCATAACCATCGATCAAGTAATCATGCCTGGACAAATTGACTACATCGGATGCTACCCCCTCTTGATGAACAGGATAGTCTTTGTTGACCAATAATAAATTTCCTTGGTATATCTGGTCATTTTCAACGCTGATTGTTTTATAGTTCTGAGCTGATCTTGCTTGCTCTTGATTGCTTCCCTCTTGCTGCTTTTGTCCTCCCCATGCAATTGGCTCCACAATCTTATAGCCGACCACCAAAAGCACGATGAAAAACAAACAACCCCACTTTTTCATTGTCGTTTCCTCCCTAGCTCGTCACTTAAACAGGGTAGGAAAAACTTTTAAAAGAAAAAGTGGGGTAAACATAAAGTTTTTCTAAAATCAGTTATTGTTCTGGCTGCTGTATCTCGTCTGTTACATAGATTCTACTGGCAATCGCACTTCAAAAAGCGTTCGGATTACATCACTTTGGGCAGAAACAGTTCCTTGATGCTGCTCCACGATATTTTTGGCGATGAATAACCCAAGTCCGGTGCTTCCTCCCTGATGAGTGCGCGCCTGGTCGCCCGTATAAAACATTTCAAACAGATGTGGTAGCTCTTCTTCCGGGATCTTGTTGCCGTAATTGACAACCTGCACAACAACCTCGTCGCCTTCCCGAAAGCCGTTGATATCGACAAACCTGCCATCCTGCCCGTATCGAATCGCATTGGTCAGAAAATTCTCGAATACACGTGCCAGCAGCTCTCCATCTCCACGAATAAACAATTGGGAGGTCACATGAAGTCTTGTTTCCAGATGGTTTTTTTCAAAGGCAGGGTAGAGCTCGTCGTTTAACTGAACAAGCAACTCACCAAGATCAATGATTTCCCGTTCAATTGTGATCATGCCGTAGTTCATTCGGGTGATTTCGAACAGTTCATCGATCAGCTTTTCCAGACGCTGAGACTTGGTATAAGCAATCGTCGCATAATGCCTGGTTTGGTCCGCGCTCATCTGCTTGTCACGCAAGATGAGGTCCAAATACCCGATCACGGAGGTCAGTGGTGTACGCAAATCATGCGCCAAATTCAAAATAAGCTGGTCCTTGCTGCTCTCTGCAAAATCTCCTCTTTGGACTGCTTGCTGCAATTTCTGGCTTGCCAGATTCACGTCTTTGGCGATATCTCCAAACTCGTCATCGGCGGATATTTCTACGCTTTTGGTGAAATCCCCATTTGCCAGATGATGAATTCCTGTTGATATCTCTTGAAAGTACGCTGCATACCGTTTGGTGAAAAGAAAGAAAAACAAAATGGCCAGTGGGATGAAAAAGATCAAAAAGAAGTTGATATCCCCAACTTCTCGGATGAAATAGCGGAAGGGTCTCAACGGGTTTTCAAACCTCACTTGTGATCGGTAGTAAAGCTGAAGAACTTTATAGAGCGAGTAAGTGATGATGCCCGAAAAGAGCATGCTAAGCCCGAGGAGTGCGATCATTTTAAAGCGAAAGCTTCGTATGATTTTAGCCATTAAACGAATACCCCACGCCCCAGACTGTTTTTATGACTTTGTTTTTGGCCTTTTCCTCGCCAAGCTTTTTGCGCAAGGTTCGAATATGCACCATGACCGTATTGCAGCCCTCATAGTACGCCTCGCCCCACACATGCTCAAATATGTTTTCGGCACTGAACACCTTCTTCGGATAGCTCGCCAGCAGATACAAAATATCAAATTCCTTTGGCGTCAGCTCGATCGTTTCGCCGTACATGGTGACGATGCGCTGATCAGGATAAATCGCGAGTCCACCTGCCTCCAACACCTTATTTTCGACCGCTGCTGCCGGTTGATTGAGCTGCTTGAAGCGGCGCATCTGTGCATTCACGCGTGCCATCAATTCCAATGGATTGAACGGCTTCGTCATATAGTCGTCGGCTCCCATGACCAGTCCCGAGATTTTATCCAGGTCGGATGCTTTCGCGCTTAAAAAGATGATCGGCATGTTGTGCTGGGCGCGGATGAGTTGGGTCGCTTCATATCCATTCAGATTTGGCATCATGATGTCTAGTATCGCGAGGTCAATCGAATGGGCTTGAACCGCTTGCACTGCTTCTTTTCCATCTGATGCGATGATCGTGTTGTAGCCTTCTTTTTGTACATGCAAGGCAATCAGTTCGGCAATCTCCGCCTCATCGTCTGCGATTAGAATGGTGATGGGTTTCATTGCGTGCTTGAGCCTCCCTGTAGGTGGTTTTGGTTTTTTTAATAGTCTCTAAAACAATAATCTTTCCCTCTCAATTGTGTAAAGTCATTTGTCTAGTAGAATACAAAAAAGACGTGACCGGAGCAAATAATCAAGCTCCGATACACGTCTTTTTGCTTTCTGCCTACAAAAACCCAACAAATATCCCCGCCAAAATAACAGAAACAATCGTAACAGTAATGAACCCACCAACAAGCATCGGCGGCAGCATATGGCTCGTCAGCATTTCTCTTTCTTTTTCATCATCAGTCAATGACTTGATCACTTCATCGGTAATGATATAGTCAGCCGGGAATCCGTACAAAGCTGTCAATGATACGGCAAACGCCATTTCCTTGCTCGTTTTTAACAGTTTTCCAGCGACCAAGGAGAACAGATACATCCCGATGACACCTAAAACGATACAACCGACAAGTGGATAAATGATCTCAAGCATCATAGCCGGTGTCGCCTGCTTCAACCCGTCGAAAATGAAGAGCATCAGCGCCATGAGAGCAAAACCGAAACCATTCGCTCTTTGCAAAACCTGCTTTTCCAAAAACCCGATGCTCTTGGCAATAACCCCGAACAACAAGCAGAGAACGAACGGGCTGACGGACACGAGTGGCGCCAGTAGCGTAGAAACCAAGTAGGCCAGATAAGCTACCAATGCCAGTCTGAAAAATTTAAAGAAATCGGTGTTGTACTTCGCTGGCATGTTTTTAAACAAGGTAGGACCAGACTCTGCATTCTCAGCAGTAGCAGCGATTTCCGTGCTCGCTGACGTCAGCTTTTGGCTGCGATATTGTTCAAGAAGTCTCTTGCCTTCTTTTTTCAGCATGATCGACGTGATCGGATATCCTGCAAATCCTTGCATGACATAAATGACGATAGCAAATACAGAAAGCGAGACAAGCCCTGCTTCTTTGGCACCCTCAGACATGATGAGCGCAGATACTACTCCTCCTACCAAAGGCGGGATGGCAACCACGATTGTTTCATAACCGAATAGAAACGTACCGATACCAAATAAAATAGCGATAATTCCCAAAATACCTGACAAAGCAATGATAATGGTCTTCCACTGTCTTTTTAGTTCCTGAGTAGATAAGAGCGTACCCATATTCGTAATTAACAAGTACATCATCATCGTCGCAACGACTGGCGGTACACCTGACACTGCTACAATATCTTTCGGAAAGAACGTCCAATAACCGAAGAGAAACAGGACTGCACAGACAAAGATAGAAGGTACCCAGGCTTTTGTCCGAACAGCAACCCAATCCCCGATAAATAAAATACCAACAAGAATGACTAAAGCAAGCATTTGAGACATACGTATCACATTCTTTCTTCACTAGGCTGTTTTTCGTTGCAGTAATACTAAAAATGTAGGTACCCGCTCCCCGGTCATTGAAACGCCTCGCCAGGGAACAAGCACCTTTATACGTGATAGGAAACGGTCGTTTATTTGTTTTCCGCCAAATACGTCAATGTAGCCAGCCCTAATATTTTAGCAGCAATTAGCATACCCTTTTCATCAATATTGAACTTCGGGTGATGATGAGGATAGACGGCATTCAATTCCGGGTTCTGCGCACCTGTAAAGAAGAATGCCCCCTTCACGTGCTGCAAATAGTACGCAAAGTCTTCCCCGCCCATTTGTGGCTCGCACTCGTTGACAGCTGTTACTCCTGGTACGGTTTCAGCGAGCTTGGCCACAAATTCCATCTCTTCTTTCGGATTGACGGTTGCCGGGTAGCCTTTAATATATTCAAACTCGTACTCTACATCGCCAGCCAAACACGTTCCTTTAATAATTCTCTCGATTTCCTGCTCGACCTCAGCGCGAGTGCTCTCCTTGAAGGTTCTCACCGTACCCGAAAGCTTGGCAGTATCGGCGATGACGTTTGGCGCGTTTTTCGCTTCGAATGAACCGATGGAGAGAACGGCGGAATCGAGCGGATCGACTCTGCGGGACACAATCTGCTGCAAATTGCCGACGAGCTGTGCTCCGATCACGACACTGTCCTTTGTCTTGTGCGGCTGTGCACCGTGTCCTCCACGTCCTTGAATTTTCACATGGAAAAAGTCTGCGGCTGCCATGACCGGACCAGGACGGTACTCAATCGTTCCAACAGGGCCCGTGGACCAAATATGCTGTCCAAAAATCACGTCGACACCTTCTAAGCATCCGTCTTCAATCATTGCAATGGCCCCACCTGGCAGCATTTCCTCTGCGTGCTGGTGGATGAATACCACGTTGCCTTCGATTTCATCCTTCATACTGTTCAGCACTTTAGCCAAAATCAGTAGTGTCGCTGTGTGACTGTCATGTCCACAAGCATGCATCACACCGTCTACTACGGACTTGAACGGGACATCTGTCTCCTCCTGGATGGGGAGAGCATCAAAGTCAGCTCGCAGTGCAACTGTCTGTCCCGGCTTTCCACCGCGTAGTGTAGCGACAACACCGCCTCCACCTACACCAGTGCGAACCTCATGCCCTAATTTCTCATGATATTCAGCAATGAACGCAGGCGTTTTTACTTCCTGAAAAGAAAGCTCTGGATGCTGATGCAAATGCCGACGCACTTCCACCATTTCACCGTAAGCCTGATCCAATAATTCATACAGCTTTTCCATACAACGTCCTCCCCCTTTTAAAAACAAATAATATTCAAACAATTCTGTTTAAAAAAAGTACAGCTTTCTGATTCCTTCAACTAGCTGCAGCTTTTACCAATTCTTCAATACTTCAACGTGACTAAGCGTGCTCTTCTATGCGGAATATCATAAACTATCTGACAATAACATCTCAATGTTCGATCGCACAATAATTCCCCTTGTTTATTGTATACTAGTCTTATCTGGGGGTGTTTTCATGCTGCAAAATCAACAGCTTTACTTCTATCTCAATAAAAAAATGAAAGAAATTCCTTTTCAACTCTTTTATTCTGAAAATGGAAACCAAAAATTTCAACTACTTCATACAAATGACAAAATAAAACCAACGGATGAACCACTCCCTTTTAAGTCAGGTGACGATAACATCCAGATTTATTCGGATTTAGAAAAAATGCGTGTATCCTTCTTTTATGCCGAGGATGCTTGCGCTCTGCTTCAGCTATTCAGTCCTACTATGGCTCTATCCGACGACGAGCTTGAGACCATGTATGTCATGTTTTCCTATTTAGGGATGGAAAACAAAATGAAAGCGAAAGACGCTGAGCTCGCAAGCATGATCGAAAGCATCCGTTCCATCACCTCGTCGCTCGAGCCTCAGGACGTTTTGAATAAAATTATTACCCAAGCCCTCAGTGTCATCCATGCTGCTGATGCCGGATACTTGCAGCTGTATGATGAAGTAACAGAAGAATTGACGTCTCGGGCAGCTGTCGGATTTAATTCCAAGCTCGACCAAACCAGAGTCAAAAGTGGGGAATCGATCACCGGAAAAGTGTTTCGAGACAGTACCCCGGTAATTTATTATTCGCGTGACGAAATATATGCAGCGATGGCTGACCTCTCCGCGGAAAATTTCCGCCATATTCAGGCTGCCAGTGACAGCTCCAAATTAAGGTCTCTCATCTCTGTTCCCCTTTTACTGGAGAACAAAGCGATCGGTGTCATGACCGTACAACAATATGACGCAGAAGGTAAGTTAAGTGAGGATGACTTGCATTTGTTAGAGGGCTTTGCCGCTCAAGCCGCGATTGCGATCCACAATGCCAAGCTTTATCAAGAAGCAAATGAACGACTGGAGGAAATCTCTGAATTAACGAAGCAATTGGAGGAAACGAACAGGCTTCTTTTACGAAGAGCAGAAATCCATGAAACCTTGACGCAATTTTCCCTGCAAAACAAGAGCATCGCGTTCATGATTCAGGAATTAAACCGCATGATCAACCGTGAGATTTTCTTTTTCGACAACCTGGATGCAGCCTTTTTTCCGAAAAAGGCATTGCGCTCGCTCGGTGTGAGTCATGATGAATTTTCCCGCATTCTTCATACGAAGAAAAAGCCCTTTTCTATCCATATTGTTGACCGAAATCAAAAGGAAGTCCATCACTACGTATACCCGATCATTTCGGATAGCGTTTCGCTCGGATGCTTCCTGATTCCACTCGTCACACCGATATCGTCTCATGATCAAATGACCATCGAGCAAGCGAGCAACGTCCTAGCACTGGAGATGACAAAGCGGAAAACCCAAGAGGAAGTCTACTACAAAAAAACGCAGGAGTTATTTACTGACCTGCTGCAATATAAAGACCCACGCCTGTTAGAGGAAGCAGGAGAATCTCTGGGTTTACAGACCGATTCCTTTTTTTCGGTTTTAGTAGTGGAGGTCGTCTCTTACACTGATTTACAAGCTCTGGAAGCCGTCATTCATCGTTTAATCTCCAGTATCAAACGGCGAATTCCGAAAAAAGGGACCCTGATCTTTGGGTTTCACAATAAGGTGACCATCCTCTTTTCAACGAATGCACCGCATGAAATAGACCAGGTTATATCTTCTCTGCATTCCCATCTGCTGGAATGGGGTGATCGGGAGGAAACGCCGCTCCATGCTGGTTTAAGCACCTCCTATGAAGGCTTTCATTCGATCGCCAAGTGCTATGATGAAGCAAGCAAATCTCTTTCTTTTATGATCAACCGCAAAAAGACAGGGATCATGACATATAAAAAAATTGGGGTCAACCGCTTATTTTTGACACAGCCCTTTGCTGAGATTGAGAGCTTTGCCAATGATATTTTGTCACCGCTACGCTCAGAAAAAGCCCAAAACAACGATTTGGAAAAAACGCTCTTCACGTATGTAAAATCAGATAAATCCGTTATCGAAACAGCGGAGAAGCTGCATATTCATAAAAACACGCTTTATCATCGGCTGAAAAAGATTGAGGAATTACTACAGCTGGAGCTTAATAATCCGGATGACTTTTTGCAGATTTTGTTGGCTTGTCATTTGCATGAATCCGTTTGATGAGAAGAAAGCAACTGGCTAAACAGCACGTTGCTTTCTTCCTTTTTTGGAGCCTCAATCCATCGTTTTCCCATCATTGGCTACCTTGATTTTATGCCGTATCGCATCAATAACAGCGTAAATAAGCTGCATACTCTCAGGTGTGGGCCAATCGCCACGATGATGACATCCCCGCTCCTCCATAAGCAGAAACGCCCGTAAATCCCATAATGAGCAGCCAGTTAAATCACCGTCGCTCTCGTTCGTTTGCTCGATCCGGTCAGACGCCTGAAAGCATTCCTCAAAAGAATCGAACTCATCAAATGTCATCGCAAACCAAGCAATGCTCTCCCACCCGGCCATCTCTCCCACCCGGCCATCTCTCCCGGCAAATCCGCCTCGGTTAGCTCCTCGCTTGCAATGTCGCAATATTCACCATGCACTTCCACCATATCAAGCTCTGGTACAGTCTGACTGCTCTCCATCCTGCTTTGCAAATACTCCGTCACGCGCCGGAAGATTTCCTGTCCCTCGGCTACGTTTAATGGGACCAGCTCCCGTGTCTCAAGCCGCGTCTTATCAAACTCCGCCTCGCCTACTGAAAAAGAGCTTACCGCGTATGCGTAAACAACCTCGTCTGCCAAATCACTCATTTTGAAAAGATACAAACCGTCCTTGCAAAATGATTGGGGATAACGGTTTTCCTGCCAAAATTCGTATAGTGGACGATGATTTTATCGCGATCCTCAGCTGCTTTGTACAAATAAACCGGTGTCTTCTTCATAATCAGCCTCTGTTTGATCAATCCAATTCCGCGCGGGAGAATAAATCTCTGATGAGAGCGTCGTCCTCACAAGCATCCTTAAATCCGATCACAAACTGCTTTAAAGCCTCCCTGTCTTTAGAGTAAGCGCAGAACATGCTCCCTTCTGGGTCAAAACGGACGACATCGACCAGCTCGGGCATTCGTTCCTCTAGAAAAACAGCTGCCAGTGAGCCCCAATCGTAACCGTTGCCTTCAAATCCCTCCTCCGCCCTTGTCTGAAAAACTTCATGCTTATACGTACCCACATTCAAAATGACGGACGTACTGCCACTATCATGCTCGATCAACAGAAACGGCTTCAGTTATTCTTCCAGGTTCATGGACAGTTCAGACTGACCTTCTAAAGGCTTCTTATTCATACGCTACACCTACTCTTTCTTTGTGAAATGTGAATGCTACCTGCCCTGACATAATCGCCTGCCCTGATGTGAAGTTGGCGAAATATTCCCCTGGCGTTAAAGGCTGCAGAGTAGAAATCGTCCATGTGGTCTGAGCAGGAATTTTCACGATACTTCCCGGAATCACCGTTCCAGACGGAGAGGCTTTGGTTTCTGTAAAAATGACATGGCGGCTACCTTCATTTTTAATCCATATCGTACAATATTCATCTCCCTCACTCTTTTTGATGAGATGGCTCTGCGAGGTATTAGCCAATACGGCATCTACCTTTTCAGGAAATGCATGGCTGTCGTTTTCTATTCGTTCAAAAATCAAGTCGCCTCGACGAATTGTAGTACCAACCTCGCCATCGAGAACCGTAGACTCATCCGGTACATAGTCTCCTGCTTTACTGGCAGACGCTTTTGGACTGGCATCCGTTTGGAAAATAGCGTGCTGGCTTCCACTATAAGCAAAAGCCATACTGATGCAGGCAACGGAAAGCAATGCACAGATCGTAAGGACACGGACTGATTTTTTTCTTTTCAATAGCTTTTTTCCCCAAATCATTTGAATTCTCCTCTCCATATATTTACTTGTATTGCTGAAAGCTGAATAAATCTCGCCTTTTTGCTGAGCCGCATTCCACAGGACGCTCAGTAATAGCTCGCCATATCGTTTTCGCTCCTCCTCGTTCATGTATTGGACAATCTTCTCATCGCAGGACAGCTCACAATAGCGGTCGATATCGCGTCTCGCCAAATAAGCCAGCGGATTAAACCAATGTAGGGCGTTCGTCACGATGAACAAGCATTTTAGTAGGGTGTCATGCCGCTTATAGTGGGTCAGCTCATGCAGAAAAATCTGGTGGTATTGCTCCTCGGAAAAATCCATAGTCGCAGGTAAGACAATTCGCGGCTTGCCTACCCCATAAAGAAATGGCGTACTGCTGTAGGGCGATAAATAGACGGGGATTTCTTTTTTCATGCCCAGCTTTTGTTGGCATACCGCCAGCTCGTTCATGATGATCGGGTCATCAGCCTGCTCGCATAACTGGGAAATTCGGCGGTGAAACGCATTGTTTTGAAACGTGATGACTGCAAGAAATATCACGGTTCCTGCTATAAGCATATAGGGAATCCATTCTATGAAGAGCATGCTAAAAAAGCTGGATTCATGAATGGGAGTAAATATTTCGACCTTCCAATCTGGTGGATATGTAATAGTATGTTGAGCAGCGGATAGGACAGTGTTTAGGGTTGGGCTATCTACGAAATGGCTTGTAGCAGCTTGCAGGAGGTCATGATCCCGATCCAAGTAGGTGTATAGCATGTAAAACGGAATGAGGTAAAAGGCATAGACCAGGACATTCAAATAATACAGCCACGTAGCTGTAAAATGATTCTGTTTGAACCGGATGCATAGCCTGAGAACCAGGTACAATAAAGCCGCGACGATGGACATAAGGAGTAATGGAATGTATATTTGGAGCATCATTTTTCGGCCTGTTCTCTCAGCTTGTTCATCAACGCTTCGATATCTTCCTTTGTTAAATCCTCACTGTCGCAAAGCGCGCTGATTAAACCTGATATCGATCCCCGATGGACCTCTTTTACAAACCGTTTTGTTTCTAGCTTCTGATAATCCGATTCTGAAATACGAGGCTGATAGAAATTGGCCTTTCCACTTCGAACCGCCTTTATCATCTCCTTTTCCATGAGTCGAGCTAAAAATGTGATGACTGTATTTTGCTTCCACGACTTGTCCTCTGGTAGTAAGGTAAGGAGCTCTGAAGTCGTAATCGGACGTCCCACAGCCCAGATGATGTCCATGATCTGTTTTTCCGCTTCGGACATTCTTTGCAATTTTGTCATACCATTCACCCTTTATCCACCTACGCAATGTAGTTTTATATAAATCTACGTTATGTAGGTGAATTAGTCAATGAATTAATTAAAGTAGTAGAATGGGGGGCTGTTTTAGTGTCCTATACTTTTTATACGCTTTTTTTAAAGATTGGGATCAGTCAGGCAGGTTGAACCAACGATTTCCCCAGAAAAAGGCAAATAGATTGATATCTCATTCAATTTAATGTTAAATATAATCATAATAGATTTACATTTTCTACTATTTATTCAAATATATCACTGAATAATTGTTGCTATTGGAGAACGTTCTTTATCTAGCGTCAGATGCTATCACAAGAGATTTTCAGATCAGAGCATACCTTATTAATTTTTTAAGTTAACTGAAGATCTTGATATACATTTAATGTGCGAAATTTTAGCTTAGGGGTACTTTGGTTATGAAAAAGAAAATGATTGTGTATGGTAGCCTTCTGTTTGTTATTCTACTATCTTTTATTACTATGAAAAATGCACTTGAAGTGAACAAAAAAAGTATATTAAGGGAATATCTACATATAACAGCTACAGCATATACGAATGGCGAAAATGATAACGACGGGATTTCCTTGGTATTGTACCGTTATTCGATTGAGGAAAATAAAATAGCTGAGTTATTTAAAATACCTATAGATGCTGGATATCCAGTGGCTTTTGCAGATATTCCAAACGATAAAGCGTATTTTAGCAATAGTATTAGCGGTGACGAGTCTGATAATTTGTACGAGTATAATTTAAAAACAACTGATACCAAACAATTAACCTCAGGTAAGTATCTTTTTAATGATATGTTTATAGTAGATGATAAATTGTTTGTAAATGTTGCACCGCAATACGCTACGGTAACACAACCCGCAATGTTTGATCGTAAGACTAACCAGTTTACTTATCTGAATCCAAATGATGATGATACCTGGTGTCAATCATTATCCTATAATTATTCTACGAATAAATTATTAAGTCTTACTACTTCCGATTCTGTAATGAGAAGCTATAATGTTGTGGCGGTTACACATATTAGACCCAAAACTTTGTATTTGATGGATTTAGATTTCGGAAATTATGAGCCGATATACCATACAGACCAATTTGAAGTCAGACTTACACGGCAACTTGATGCAAATAGAATTTTGATGACAACCGATCCTCATATGGGCTCGTCTGAACCTCGAACATTGAAAATGTTGAATCTAGACAAGAAAGAAATAACAGACTTTGATGTTCCTGGTATTAAAGAAGTAAAGTCTTTTTACCCAAGGGATAATGCAGAAGGCGTATTTATTTTAGGAAGAGATTACAATAATAAATACGGTTTTTTTTATTATGACATGGTGAAAAAGAATGTAACTAATGTTTTTCAAAATGATACGTTTCCAAAGGATCATCGTAGTATAGTAGATTTCGTTTATAGTATGGAGTGAGCTCAAGAAGGATACGAGGCAATTCTTGAGATGGTAATACGGGATCTAGGTAAGCTGTAACAGCAGGTACGAAGATCGCTGCGATAAACCGTTTCGAAGTTTTAATCGTTTTTACTTTTAACGTAACCTCATCTCCGACAAGCCTAGCTCTACAAAAATTCTTCTAAACCAATTTTACGCATTTCATAATGCGCACCGATACTTTTCAGCTGCTCCTCGATTTTCGCGGCGCCCAGTTCAATTCCCTTATACACGAGCAAAGGCGCCGCTTCGAGATACGATCTTGCTTGCGAATAATCGCAGGAGAACGTTTTTTTAATATACATTAGTGTTTTTAACTTATCGCTGCCTGCGCCTGTAATAAATACTTTGTAGTAATTGTATTCTTCGCCTGTCTCCCACTCCTGGAAACCACGCGGTATTAAGACACTACGAAGAAACTCAATCAGATTGTCATAAGCAATGGAAAAATCCCACGTGCCTGTTCCGTGCTCAGCAGTATAAATGACAGTATCTCCTCTAGCTAGATCGATACAATAAGGGTCGCCCTCATCCGAGGCAATAACCAGATAGTCATTCGGCCAATCTGTTATGACTTCATTTGTAACAGGATTAAAATTGTATCCCAATTGACCTTGCTGCAGGTCCTTGGCCCCGTAGATATCAAGATTGATATACTCATCCGTGCTCCAGCTAACCATTTCAGGAACGTAGTGCTTTAAAAAGTACACGTATTCCTGGGGCAGACTCCATTGTTCCGTAACGACTCGTATGGCCTGCTCCTCCGCTTCGGTAATCAGCTGCATTGGATATTTTGCGTAAAAATCAGGATCTTGTTCACGCATCGCCTCTAATACCTCTTGCATCTTTACTAGTACGACATCGATTTCTTTATAATCATTCTCCAAAGCTTTTCACCTCTACCAAAACCAGCTTTTATTATGCAGGATACGCTTCGCACCCATTTGATAAGAGCCATTGCTCCATAATGGCAAACTCCTGTTGAGCATCCTGTTCATACATGACAGCCACTTCTTGTTTGTTGGCATAATTAAATCTGATATAGCCGCCCAGCTGCCGGTAGAACAGTTTGCACGTATATTGTGTTTCTATGGAAAAGTCAGGAGAATAAACTCCTCGGCACTTTTCGGCTAGCTCCGGCAAAGAAACATGCCCCTGTTCCGGCGGCAAGCGCAAAAAAACATGGCTCTGAGAACCCGTCCATGTTTCATAATACGCGGCTTCCTCAGAGTCTCGCCCATATACTTGACGATAGATTTCGTCCAGCACCTTGGCGTACGTCCCATCGTCTTCCTGCTCCCGCTCCTGAAATGTAATCGCCCTCAAATACTCCTCATGCCGGGGCAACCAGATCAGCTGAGCTGTCTGGGGATGCACCGCCAGAAAGTCACCGTCAACTGTTGTGCCTATCGCTACACACTGTCCGATCTGTTGCTCTGTAATCGGGCTATCCGCATCGTGCTCCCATAAATCGTATTCGGCAAAAGGTTTAAGCACCTCAGTATCCGGTAACAGAACATTCATCCATCCTCTATACGTCCCTTCCCCGAACTGCTGCAAAAAATGGAGGTAACCAGGTGGGAGAGAAATGGTGTCTTGCATCGCAAGCATTTGCTTTCCACGATCAGACAGCGGATTTGGTTGAGATACCACGTACATAGCTTACTCCTCCTGTTTCCTGTCAAAGCTTCCCGAAACGAAACGTGCACAGTAGACATTGCTCTTTTACCATTTCCACATATTTCAAATCAATTCCTTTGGAGCTTTTAAAAATGAAACTTGTGACCTACGTTCTATGAAAATGGCATAAAAAAAGAAGCGACCTTTCATCCCAAGTAACTCAGGGATAAAGGTCGCTTCGATCATGAATGATTATTGCAAAGTCTACTTGGCGAGTGCTACTTCACTGTTGAGACCAAGCGTCCTAGCTGTTGAAGCATGGATTTCGCTTAAAAGCTCTGGGTTCTCCAGCAGTGATACGCCATAAGAAGGAATCATTTCTTTTATTTTCGGTTCCCACTCGTTTATATGTTGTGGGAAGCATTTTTTCATTACCTCAAGCATGACGGAAACAGCTGTAGAAGCACCTGGTGACGCACCCAGCAACGCTGCAATCGAGCCATCGCTGGCAGTAATCACTTCAGTACCAAATTGAAGCGTTCCTTTGCCGCCTGCTTCTGTATCCTTGATAACTTGTACACGCTGACCCGCTACAACTAAATCCCAATCCTCGCTTTTCGCGTTCGGGATAAACTCGCGCAGCTCTTCCATGCGCTGTTCTTTCGATAGCATCACTTGCTGGATCAGGTATTTCGTCAGTGACATCTCTTTTGCCCCTGCCGCCAACATCGTCAAAACATTGTTCGGTTTTACAGAAGTAACCAAATCAAGCATGGAGCCTGTTTTTAAGAACTTTGGAGAAAAACCGGCAAACGGGCCAAATAGTAACGATTTTTTATTATCGATATAGCGTGTGTCAAGATGAGGAACAGACATTGGCGGAGCACCAACTTTAGCTTTACCATATACTTTTGCATGGTGCTGCTCGACAACATCCTGGTTTTTACAGACCATAAAGATTCCGCTTACTGGGAATCCGCCGATATGCTTTCCTTCAGGAATACCGGATTTTTGCAGCAAATGCAAGCTTCCGCCCCCACCGCCGATAAAGACGAATTTAGCCGTATGGCGTTCTACGCTTCCGTTAAGAAGGTTCTTGACTTTCAATTCCCAAGTGCCATCGCCCATCCGTTTAATATTATCAACACAATGCTCGTAGTTTACTTCGACATCTTTTTTCTTCAAGTGGTCAAACAGCATGCGTGTCAACGCACCGAAGTTGACATCCGTTCCAGTGTCAATTTTTGTTGCAGCGATTGGCTCATTCGATGTACGATCTGTCATTACAAGCGGAAGCCATTCCATCAGCTTCTCCGGGTCTTCAGAGAATTCCATCCCTTGAAAGAGTGGATTATCTGACATCGCTTCAAACCGCTTCTTTAAGAACGAAACATCCTTTTCCCCTTGTACCAAGCTCATATGAGGCAATGGCATAATAAATTCATTCGGATTACTGATCAGCTTGTTGTTCACAAGGTAAGACCAAAACTGCATGGAAACCTGAAACTGCTCATTAATTTTAATGGCTTTGCTAATGTCTACAGACCCGTCATTCTTTTCGGTCGTGTAGTTCAGCTCACAGAGCGCAGCATGTCCCGTCCCCGCATTGTTCCATTCGTTAGAGCTTTCTTCTCCTGCTTTTGAAAGCTTCTCAAACACTGTAATTTTCCAGTCTGGTACTAATTCCTTCAGCAGTGACCCTAGAGTCGCACTCATGATTCCGGCACCAATTAAGATAACGTCTGATTGATTTTGTCTGTTACTCATTTTTACCGTCCTAACTCGCTGGTATTTGGAGAAAAGATGCAGGCGGCTCCTGATCTGGCCCCGTTGCAAGTCAGAGTGCTACCTAGTACACACCTTTTCTGGAATAATTACAACCTGTATATAGTGTAACACTTTTATCTCTAGAATAAAATATTTGCTATATATTGATAGAAATGTGCTATTAATTAGCCGACAAATTTCAGTAATGACATACTATTGTAATTAAGCTGTCACAATTCAAACAAGGTCCTAAAATACGTAAAATCAAGGGTTAAGCCTTACTACTGGCGGGATTACGACCTTTTTGTGAGCTTTAAAAAGACTCAACTCCCGGCTTGCCGTTTTCCCCTTATCATTTGTCGAAATTCCCCTGAGCATACGGAATCAGTCTTTTGACACTATAATTCCCGATCACAAAACCTTACAATTATTAGGAAATAAATTAATAAAATAGGAGGATAGAGCATTGAATCAGAATGTAGAATCTTTCCTAGATGATGTTTGGAAAGAAATCACTGAGATTTACGCGAAAGAACGCCAAAGAATAGATGCTCTGAAGAACCAAAGCCGGTTACAGGCAGGAATCAAGGATTATCTTCGTGTCGCTTGGAGAAAAGGGAAATTTAACTGGGCTGATGGGGATATTCATATCGATATTTATGAACCCTTTTCTTGGAGCGACAGCTCATATAAAAGCAAGGCCGGTCCTTACATCTCGGAATTGACCGATGAGATGCTAACCCAGGAGTTCTTTCCCGCTTTATGTCAACGTGTAGATACCCTTTTCCGATCAGATGAACTCGGTCCCCATTTTTTTGATTACAAATTTGAAGTCGTATTTGAATTTGAACGGGAACGATCCAAAGTGAGTCTGCATCGCCAGCTACTGCATGAGTCAAAGCTTATTTTGCTCCAAAAATCACTGGAGTATTTTATTCAAACCAAGATTATCCCCGATCTGCCCGTGCTGCCCAATGAAAATGACATGTTCTTCTTCGCTCGACACTTGATCAATTCTGACCTGATAAAACAGGAAGAGAAAGAAATCGATCCATTAGTCCGGCGTCTTTCCGACAAGCTGCATACGAACCAAAAACGCAAAACCGAATGGGTCGGGCATTATACTTCGGCCTTCAATAGCTGGGCACAGGATCATTTTCTGCCAAAGCATTTTGTTCGCCCTGATGATTACGGGTACGAGTGGATTGTAAAGGAGGAGCCGGAGCGTCAAGCAGTTGATCCCGGGGAGATAGAGTTCTTCCTCTATGCGGCTTTGCAGGTCGGAATCACCCAGCCGGATACCCGTCAGAAATATCTGGAGCTCGCCGTCCAGCTGGGTTCCAAACAAGCAGCAGATTATTTAAAAGTGGGCAGTGGAAAATTCACGAGTAAATATCGGGGAGAGCTAGTGGAATGCAGTAACAATGACGTTACGCAGACGATCGAAATCCGAATCCTCTCTGAGGAAGATAAGGCATACGAGGAAGCATTGGATTATATGATCAGCCTTTTGCGGCAGGATTTCCCCAAAAGCTACAAGCTAAAGCTGAAAAGCAGCCAAAAGCATTTATTACCGATGAAAAATTTAGCGAAGTCCAAGCTGCATCAGTTTTTTGCAAATGCACTCAGTTATCCGACCCTGTTCCCTAAAATTGCTGAGTATGCCGAGACGGCCATGGAAGAGTTCGCGTGGTACGGTGATGTGGAGCCAGGTGAAAAATCGGTGATGCCAGGCACCTACGCTGTATTTGGCCTTGGCTTGTACAGTGAATCTTACTTTCCGTTGGTCTGCCGCTATATGGAGCTGGTCGACTCGGAGCATCAACTGGTGCAGGACAATTACGCAGAGACATTTATTGAAGCGCATGGCGTAAAAGCAGAGCATATGCCAGTAATCGTCTCGGTTTTACTCGGTGGTAACGAGGAAGGGAAGCGTGTCAAAAATATCGCTATCGACAGTCTCGAGCTTGCAGACGCACTTGTGCAGGTGTTAAAAGGCAAAGAAAGCTATGAACGTGAGCTGGTGATCCACCGAATTTTCGGAAGTGCGGACAAGCTTGCGAAAGCGACCAAACATGCGCAGCCACCTCTGAAGGAAGGGCTTGAGCAGCTGTTGGCGCTTTTAGGATAAAAAGAAGCCACTCCTGATGATGGAGTGGTTTCTCTTGCCTTATCATTTTCTCCGGCGATAGAGGTCCATCGTCTTATAACCTTCAGCCAAGACTGCAATCATCTCAGCTCGGCGCTTTGCTCTCGTTCCTTCTTGCACAGCACTGTATACATACCGTGCCCAATCCCTTTGGTATCCTGGCGTGAGAGATTGGAAAAAGGCGAGCTCTTTCGGCACCTCACGCAAATCATCTTCTATTTTCGGCACAAAGGGAATATAGTCATCGACGCATTGACTTGGTTTCGATGAAGCTTTAGCTGCCTTCTTTTTCTCATTTTTAAATCCGACAACCGTAAATACTTCGTTCATGCCGACCATCCGATTAAATTTGATATTGCTTGTTCCCAAATAGCCATCCTCGTCAGATCCTACTCCCTCGAATAACTCATCGCGATGGATATAAGTCGGATAAACTTTATTTCCCTTCTTGGGATAAGCAACGTACAGATACCCTCCCTCTAGCAAATAGCTTTGATCGATTACCTTTTTCACAAGCACCTGCAGAGACTCCATGTCCAGTACAAAAGCAAAGATCATATCATACTGTACGTCTTTCAGTTCATGATCAGCATCTGTAAGCACAGCCAAGCTCTCTTCGCCTACTGGTGTGTGCAAGACAGCCGTTTTTTGATATTTTTGCAGGTTCAGCTTCTCAGCGATTGTTTTAGACATGTTGGTTCTTCCCCTTTTTTACGTGAAAATGAAGGCTTTCCTATTTATTATTTTACAAGAATGATTCTTCATGTGGGAGTCGTCTGTGCGAGTATATAGACTGCGAATATATGTAAAAAACGCAGCATGAATTAGCTGCGTGATAAAGCATCCTACTTCGTATTCATAACAAGTTCGTATTTCTTAAAGATCCACGAGTTCATCATGCCCTTAGCAGCATGGCGAGAACCGAACGAAGGAGGAAAGCGGAGTACTATGCTTAGAGAGGGAGAATAAAAGGCATAGAACCAAAGGATAGATAACACATGCCCCCAGGACTTTTCTTGTGATGTGAAATACCGGTAATAAGTTTGGTAAGCCTCATACACCTGATCGTAACCATGCTGTATGTTCGCATGATTAGTAAGACGAAATTTTGCTTGTTTTTTCTCAAAGAGGTTCAACAGACTTTTAAATTCTTCCGGTGCTAGGAAAAATTTTAGGCTTCATTCTCTCTCCCTACATCTGTTTAATTTCCACTTCCATTTATTCTATTTATTGTATCACAAGCATTTTTCTGGGTGCCTCTTTTGGAGCTAAGATCCACTTATTTGATTCTCAAAGCATGTCCGCAACGAGCACAATATCTGCTACTCCTTGGTGATAAGGTACCGCAGCCGCTGCAATGCAACTCGCCAGTGGTCGTCTCGTCTGGATCGGAATGCCGCAATTGTTCTTGCACATAAGGATTCATCGTTGAAAAGATTTGAATCTCCTCTTTTCTGCCAATCCAAATCAGGATATACAACAAGATGATATCGATACAACCGATAACAACCATCATCCCAACCTTTGCCCAGCCATTAGCAAAACGGTAATCCCATAATGCATGTAAGCCGATGACGATGAGAAGCAAGAGGATTGCACATCCAATCTTGTATACGGCACGCATGTTCCCAAAAGGTCTCGACTTCTTTGACGCTACACCGATCCAGAAGCCTGCTGCCGCGATCGCCGTCCACGCTCCATGACCGAAAGGCGACAATAAGGCCCTGATCCAGAGAACGGAAATCATACCGACTGAAGATGCTTCACCCATATGCGTCCAGCCATAGATCATGCTCTCTACCGCGGCAAATCCCATGCCTGCTGCCGCTCCGAATACGACCGCATCCATCAGAAATTGTATCTGCTTCGTCCGAATAAGCGCGATGCACACAAGAAGCTTAACACTTTCCTCGATCAATGATACATAAAGCGGCAATCGGAACTGCGCGAAATCCAAGCTGCTTCCGTCGATGCCTAACAGCCACATTCGTTCCAAAAGCCACGCTACGGGAGCCGCAAAAATAGCGGAGCCCGCGAAAATCAAGCTTAATCGCGACTGCCGAAAACCCAATAACTGGTGGTCTCGAATATAAGTAACGAACGTCACCGGACCCACCAGTCCTCCTACAATCAAAACCACGATGTTTAGCCAGCTATTGTTCAGGAACAAAGCAAGCAGGGACAGTGCGATGAATCCTCCGCCAAGCCAAAGAAGTACGTCAATCCAGTGCTCCTTGGCTTTAACCAGGATGGAATTGCGTACCTCGGAAACGGGGGCTAGCTCTCCCCCAAAATCATATTTAACTTTGGAAATCAGGTGCGGAGTCCGGATACGGAGAATCTCCATAAACTGCTTCTGTATTGGGGCGTAGTATATCAGCACATACAGAAACTCGCTTTTCCCCATCACCAATAACTCACTGTCCTCCGTTGCCATAATTGTGACCTCTGAAGGAGTATCGGTTAATAGCATTGCTTCCCCGAAAAAATCGCCTTCGAGTAGAGCCGTCTTTTTTCTTCTCCCGCTGGCTTCCAATCTACCCTTGCTGACCATGTAAAATTGATCGGTAAGCTTGCCCGCCGCCACAACGGTTTCGCCTTTCGCAACTTTTCGGATCGTCGTGACTTCCGCCAGACCGCGAAGCTCCGAGTCCGGAATGACCGACCAGATCGTAGCGTTGCGAAGCTTCCGATGGATCATGCGAATGCGAACAGTTTGCAGCATGCTCTCATGGAACAGTGGGCTGCTTTCAGCAAATGACTCGAATAACTGACGATCCAAGCACAAAGCCGATACGTCGCCAATAGCTGTTACGCGAGCTGTCCTGCGTTCGTTTTGCAGCAACCCAATTTCCCCGACTAACGCCCCCGGACCGAGCTCTGCTAGCAGCATCGAGTTCCCGACCAAATTACGCGATGAGACCTGTACGTTACCAGTACGAATAAAATAACATTCCGCGCCAATTTCTCCTTCAACAAGAAGCGTTTGACCATCCATGAAATCTATGGATCGAATAGAACTGGCCGCAATCCGCAACTCATCCTCCGGGATACCACGCAACAGAGGGTGATCATGCAAAAAAGAAAAAACGTCTTCGGAGGACATCTACTCAACTTCCCTTATCTCATATTGCCAAGAATGCTGTTTCTGGAATCCTGCATCTTTTTGACGAAGTCCGTCATAACATCGAAGGCTTCGTTTCGTTTATTACCCAGACTTTGCAAACGAAGCATGTCCATCTGTTGCGAATTCGATTGAGCGTCGATTTGACTTTTTAATTGCGACCTTATCGCATCGAGTTCGCCTTTATTTTCCGGTAGCTTTGTGTTAAGCCCGACTTCTTCCATTGCTTTTCTCAAGACTTCTTTCTGATCGTCATTTATACCTGGATTAGTTTGTGCATCAGCTTGTAAGTCTGCCTGTACCTCACTCAGCTTGGACTGAGCATCATTTAATTTAGTTAACTGATCGTTCCTATCCTGTACTGATTTGATTTGATCCCGTAGCTGCTGTTCCATCAGTTTTGCTCGTTCCCCTTGAACAGCCATTATTGCCGCTTCAATATCTGCGCTGTTTACGTTAATCATCTCTACTCCGCCCTGATTGCCGGATAATGCGATTGAATTCTGTGTTGCACCTTTGCCTAGCGCGTTATTGACCGTATGGTAGAACGAATCGTTATACATAAGGGCTGAACCGAAAAGCACACCTACAATAAATATACCGCCAACAGATACGATCTTTTTCTTCATGCTCATTCGCCGCCAACTTCCTCTCATCCTGCTTTTAGCAGTAGGCTTTTTCTATAACTAGTTTATTATTTCGGTGGTGTGATTTCTGTAACTTGGGTTACAAGTTGAAAAATAAAAGGAGCATGCCATGGCAGCTCCTTCGTAATTCAATTCAGTGCAAGAGAATAATCCCTTATCTTTCATTCGATTGCCGCCACTCCAATACGTCCCAACTTAGCTTATGTACTCATTCTTCAATAATTTCGCAGTTTCATTCAGCGGATGTATCTGTCAATAATTGCAGGAGTGCAGATTCAACTAGCTCCATGCTTACAATGTATTGCTGGGGAAATTCACAGGCTTGGCCCCCAACGGTAAGCTTAACCTTTTCCTCCTCTTCTTCCTCCGTTGAACTGAGAAGGTTATGAATCGCAGTGTTTGTCTCAACAGTAACAATGAACTCGTGACTGCCGCCACCGATCATGATCATGTTATCCATATGCTGAATACTGATCTGGCTGCATGTGAAGCCGTCCATCTTTCGGATGACTTCCAAACACTCCTTTCAGGTAAGCCTTCATATTCCATTTTGGTAGACTCCATTTCTTGTGCACGTAAATCGTCATCAATCCATACATTTTGACTCAACCTATTATTTGGGCTACAATTCTATTAATACCATTCGTATCTACAAGAAAGGAGTAGTCCATCCATGAAGAAAAAGTCTCTAAGCTTTATATCTTTTGGATATGGATACTCTACTGCTGTTTTTTTCTAGAATTCATTTTTACGGGAGAAGTCTGTCTAAAAATGAATAGTGAAAATGGCAGATAACTTTAGAATGCGAGGTAATGGAAAATGGAAAATGCAAAAATCATTAGGAAAAACCCTGCAGGTATGTATAGCCCAGTAGGTAACTACACTCATATTACAAAAATTCCACGAAATGCAGAGTTGTTTGTTACTTCTGGTCAAATCGGGGCAGATCAAAATGGTGAGTTACCCGATAATATGAACGCACAAATCGAGAATACTTTTAACAATATACAAACCGTATTACACTCAGAGGAATTAGCAGCAGAGAATATTATCAAAGTAAATATATGGGCTACGCAAAAAATCGATTGGGATTATCTTTATGCAAAATGGGAGGAGTTGTTCGGGAGTAATTATCCGGCAATGACGATTGGTTATCTTTCTGAATTAGGATTACCAGAAATAAAAATAGAAATTGAAATATGGGCAGCTAGAGTCTAAAACTACTTGCACCCCATCTAACCCACGTAAAAGTCATGATTTTTTACGTGGGTTTTTTGCTGATTTTTTTAGGAGGCCAGTAAAAAAAGCGCAACCCTGTTAAGGCTGCGCATAATTGTTTCCTACCTATTAAATGTAACGTTCTCTTCTCTTTGATCAAAAGTGATTGTTGTTTCACTTGGTTTTGTTTTGGCAATCTGCTTTCCATTTCTAAAGGAATGCGTAACGACCGCTTGCTTGCGAATGGCTTCATATTCATTTTCTGCAGACAAGACAATGAAATTAGCTGGTTTGCCTTCCTCAATTCCGTAAGTCTCTTCAATGTGCAGTGTTTTGGCACTGTTTTTCGTGATTAAATCAATGGAATTGACAATTTGCTCATAGCCCATTAATTGCGAAGCATGGATGCCCATATGCAAGACTTGAAGCATATTTCCTGTTCCCAGCGGATACCATGGGTCAAAAATATCGTCGTGGCCAAAGCAAATATTTAGCCCAGCTTCCTGCAACTCTTTTACCCGTGTCAGACCTCTTCTTTTTGGATACGTATCAAATCGCCCTTGAAGGTGAATATTCACTAGTGGGTTCGATACAAAATTAATGGAAGAAAGCTTTAACAGGCGGAATAATTTATACGTATAGGCATCATTGTAAGAGCCCATTGCCGTTGTATGGCTCGCTGTTGTACGAGTACCAATTCCACGTTCGTATGCCTCTTTTGCCACAACCTCAACAAAGCGTGATTGTTCATCATCGATTTCATCGCAATGAATGTCAACTAATCGATTATACTTTTCAGCGAGGTCAAAGACTATTTTTAATGAATCCACACCATATTCTCTCGTAAATTCAAAATGAGGAATACCACCGACTACATCTGCGCCCATCTTCAATGATTCCTCAAGCAACTCGAACCCATTTGGATAGGAAAGAATCCCTTCTTGTGGAAACGCAACAAGCTGAATATCTACGAAGGATGCTAATTCTTCCTTTACTTCCAGCATTGCTTGCAGGGCTGTGAGCTCTGGATCAGTTACATCTACATGTGTACGGACGTGCTGAATCCCTTGAGCAATTTGCCATTTTAGCGCCGTTTTCGCTCTTGTTTTCACATCGTCCCTTGTTAATGTTTCTTTTCGCTGCGACCATCTTTGAATCCCTTCGAACAAGGTGCCACTGATATTCCACTCCGGTTCACCGGCTGTTAATGTTGTATCCAAATGGATATGCGGCTCAATGAACGGTGGGAGGACAAGAGAACCATTCACATCTATCACTTCTTTGCCTTCCACATCTCCGAGTTCCTGCGTCACTTTATTGAACTTGCCGTCTTCTAGTAATAAGTGCCAAAGCCCTTCTTTCCCTCTAAGCTTTGCATTTTTAATTATCATTGATTACACCGCCACTTTCATTTATTTTACTCATCGATGATTTTTCCTGAGGCAGACATTTCATCACAACGACATAAATAATGGCAGACCCTAATAATCCATTGATTGGAGGGATGCCTGGTGCAAATTTTGCAATGACAACTCCACATACCCATGCGACAATTGCAACCCAATTAACTGCTTTGAAAGTCATCGTTTCAAATGGTTGGTATTTTCCACGCTTTAAAATAAAGTAATCTGCGAGTACAATCGCTCCAATCGATGGCAGCGTGGAGCCTAGGATCGTCAAAAAGCCAACAAAGTTATTATAAAGCCACATAGCTGCAATTGTACCGACAATTCCGTTAAAGACAACTACTTTATGCTTCGATATTTTCGTAATATTGGCGAAGCCTAACCCTGAAGCGTATAACGCACTATCATTTGTCGTCCAAATATTTAAGCCGAGAACAATGATCGCAGGGATAATGAGCCCCTGTAAAAACATGATATCCGAGACATCCGCTTTCCCAAAAGCAATGGCCCCTACAGCACCAAACAAAAACATCAGTGAGTTCCCAAGAAAGAACGCAATCACAATCGCCGTCACGGCTGAACGCGATGTCTTGGCAAAACGGGCAAAGTCAGGCGTAAGCGTACCACCACTAATAAATGAGCCGATACAAATGGTTAATGCTGCTGCAAGACCAATTGTCTCAGTTGGTTGATAGGCGAGCAATCCCTGAAGCCCCCCAATTGTTCCAGCTGCATCAACCATAGAATAACTCCCGAAAATAGCAATTGCGGGAACGGCGACAAATCCTAATACGGTTAAAGCCTTCATCCCAAAAATAGCTGACGCTGTCATCATTAATCCTAAAATCGCAATTAAAACATACACATTAATCCCAGTTGCTTTTTCAACGGGAACAGCAAACATCGCAAGTCCGACACCAAACCACCCTACTTGTGTTGTTGCTAATAAAAAGGAAGATAAATACGAGCCTTTTTCACCAAATGCATATTTCGTCAACAAATGGGTGGATAACCCCGTTTTTGCTGCAATATAAGCCAATGAACCTGTATATAGACCCAGGATCAGGTTACCTGTTATTACGATCCAAATAAACTGGACAAACGTTAACCCGCTTCCTAATGTCCCTCCAGACCACATGCTTGCTGAAAAGAAAGTGAAAGAGAGCATGACCGCAAGAATCTTCCAAAATCCATTACGACTCGCCTGAGGCACCGCCTGAAACGAAAATTCCTTATCTACGTTTGACATACCAATTCCCCCCGATAAGTTAGTTGATTAGAAACTGGTACCGAAGGAAACTTCGATTACTTTAGACGATTAGGAAAAATGAAAAAGCCTCTTGCCAATACCTGACAAGAAGCTTTTTCAACATAAATGAACGTTGGATATCCCATAGGCTACCCAAGCAATGATCATTTTTTCCGCTGTCCTTGTCAGCCTCTCTGGACTGAATTAAAGGTACCAGTATGTAATTATCGTATATTATTGCATAAAAATGTTTGTCTGTCATTTGAAAAATTCTTTTTTGTGGAATTGTTTTATGTGGGGTGAAAAAGTGGTGTATGAGATAGATCCGAATCCCGAAAATTTCATAATGAGCAACACACAGTACTTCACATGTGTCGAGTGTGTTTCAGCACACTTTAGAAGATTGCATTGTAGCATCTACCTTCAACTTAGATCTCTGATTTACTACTGTTCGTGATTCTATTCACCGTATTGCGTCTCGGTATAACATTTTAAAAAAGGTCGAAGTACGATTTGTTATATTAAATTAAAGGCAAGCTTCATTATAATCTGATGGAGCTTGCCTTTACCATTGCTACTATCCTTTATATCGTTTCCAATTTTAACAAGAATAGGTTTTTACTTTACCTCTTGCAACTGATGGTCTCTTTGTTCTTTAATAAACCTTGTTATAAATTCAACAATGTATTCAATGTCTTCATCACCATTAACCACAACATTGTTTTTAATGAATTTAATGTACTTGTTGATTTCCTTTTCATCTTCCTTAAACAATGCCAAGAATTGAATAACAAAACCCACAAATGATACTGCAATGTCTAGTATTTTCGAAAACTCACTTGATTTTAAAATTTCCGAGTACGCAAATACTGTGCTTCTGTTAATTCTGTATGTTTTATTTATATCCAGAATTCTTCTAATAGAACATTTGTTAATAAGTCTCTCAAATTCATTCCTAACTTCAGGATAGTCCGTCACTAATGAGGACATATAATATCTGGTCTTACCAACATACTTGTCCATAAATTTTATGAAATGGCTAGCCGCTTTATCAAAATCATCTGCTGTTATTTCGTCCTTGATTCTTTTTAACATCCCAATATATACGGGTGGAAAGGTTTTGTAATCGGCATCTTTACCCATTCTTAAAAATGGTTTAATTCCATCGATACCATTTTTTTTGTAACAATAAAAGATGTCATCTGCATCAAAACTTATAAACTCAACCTTGTAATTTCGAAGTTTCGCAATTGACATTGCTACCAATTCTCTTGTTGAAGGTTTATTTTGCTTGAAATAATGGAAAAACGTATTGATATCAATTAAGTATCTGGGGTTGAACTCTCTGTATACAAGTATTTCTGTATTTAAAAAAGGTACTTTTAGTTGTTCAGATAATGCAATACAGTCAAGAATATCATCTGGCAACAATTGACTCGAATCTGACTTAATTTTAATTCGCACATCAACTGGAACCTCTCTAATATTTAATGATTCGTTTATATGTGTAAGAATATTTTTTGAAGCACTTCTCATAATTTCTGATTGTCTTTTCTTAATAATTGTTATTGCGTTAAACGGTATTAGAACTTCCTTAAAAGAATCTAGTAAAGTCAAAGCACCAGCTTCAGATAATATTGCTAAGGTATTGGCATCAACCAAGATTTTATCGTCAATTTTGTTGGCTTCTTCAAATGCTTTATATACATCTCCACTAGAAACTTGAATATTAGTAAATGGATAATGATTAAACATGAGCATTTCTTCTATTCCAGTTCCTACTAACGTATTATATGCTGCAATTCCAAATATTCCTTGACTAAAGAACCTATTAATTTCGGTTAAATCTCTATCACCAGTTACAGCTTTTAATTTCTTAAGTAGTTCCTCTCCACTCTCGTTAACTGAATGTTCAATGAGCTTAAACCATGTTGGACTAGGATTCTTAGCATGATATTCTCCCATATATTTAAAGGCATCTTCAGTTCTAGCGTTATCCATGCAGAATGCAGTGTAATATTGGTGATATGGCGAATCTAAATCATTCTGAGAATATTCCTTAATCTCTTCAAGTTTGTTAAATGCTTCTACTAGATCGCCTTTCTCCTTTAAAATAATCGAATAATAAATGTAGTATAGTTCAGGCTTATCTAACATCATAGGTTGAACTTGTTCAAGATACCATTCAGCATCATATAAGGAATTGCTATTTAGTTTTATTTCTACTGCTTTCATCAAATCATTGTAATTATTACTAATTTTAAATAACTCATAGTGAGCTTTTGCTGTCTTATCAAATTCCCCTTTAAAGGTAAAATAATTAACTTCTAGGATTAATTTATTTATCGGAGATAATATTTCTAAATTGCTATTCTCATAATCATTAAAGAATTTATCATATTGTTCCATTTTAAGCCAATGCATTAATTTATTAAAAATAACAAAAGGCACTTGGAACCCAATAATACTGTAGTTCCCTTGATCAACTTTTTCAAAAAATTCGTTCAGTTCTTCAGTCAAATTATATTCAAGAAGCAGTACAAGCATATCAAATAAAACAAATGAATTGACTACCACCAGTTTTAGTTTCTGAATTTCTTCAATTACTCTATCTTTTTCATTTCGCTTATAAAGAAACTGTATATAGTTCATCCAGAGAATTTCATCATTATTATCTTTGTTAAATTTCTTATAGTAATGAAGATATCTATCCCATTGATTATCTTCTTTCAATGCATTTAATAAAGCAAGTTGAAGGACTTTAACATCTTGATGGTCATTTTCAAGTGCTGAAACCAGCAATTCAATTCCAGCGGTATAGTCTTTTTTGTTTTCATAGTAGATAGCTTGATACTTTACTTTCTCAAAGTCATCAAGATAACTAAAAGTATCCTCATTGTAGATACCATTGATGACTTCAGCTTCAATAACATGTTTTAAAACATCAGGTTTCGATAAGTCAATGAACTCCTCACAATGACCCCTTATCTCAAGAATAACTTGGTGTTTATTAGTAATAGAAAGAATATTAAATAGATATGGAAGTACCATTCTTGCTATTGTAGGTAAAGTATGGCTATTCCTAGCCTGATATATCGACTCGAATTTGTCCTTTGCTTTACCCAATTGAATGAAATCAATATTATCAAGCGTCGTCGACCCATCATCTTTCATTACCTTTACTGATTCAAAATACTCACAAACTGCGATACCAATTTCTTTGGAAAGGCTTTTGCTGAATTTATTTGATTCAATATAATTTTCTTTTGCATAACTAAAATCCTGATAATTAAACGCTACATCGCCTAAATTTGCATGTATGATCGCTTTATCTTTGATTCCATGTCCATCTTTGTTAAGCAACTCAATTAATAGCTTTCTAGCTTCTTCGTAAGGTATATCTTTATTTGAGGCTTTTAATAAAATGCCTGCAGTTATGGCATTTATATAATTTGTATTTGCTTTAATAGCCTTTTCATTAAGAATAATAGTTTTTCTAATTCTCTTTTGTTATAATGCCAAATAGACAATAAGTAATAATAACGATGAATTTCTTTAATGTCCTCACCTAATGCTTCAATTTTATTTGCCCAATATTTAATCGTTGTTTCATCAGCATCATTGTTTATATGGCAATTCAACAATCCATTGTATATTAAAAATCTCTCATCTTTTGAATAAAATTTAAAATCTGATGATCCTATTAACTCTTCATATTTTTCAATCGCCAACTGATTTTTTCCATCAGATATTAATTCTTCAATGGGATAAATCTTCTCTTTAAGTGCTATCTTAATTTCATCTTTAATAATGGTTTCATACTTAGTATCTGCACTTGCTTCACCGTAACTGTTAAAGTTAAATTGATTATACTGTTTTGCATATATGGAATTTGACATGTCAATGTTTCCACTTATCGTCTTAGGCTTGACATTGTACTGTGTCATTTCCTTTTTATTAATTAAGTTATATAGGAAGTCTTTAATAAATCTCATATTTCACCTCGTTTTATTTCTTATTACTCTCATGCGTATCCTTTTCAATGGTATATTGACTTTTACTCATATCAATTTTCCCAGATTTTGTTTTTGGTTTGATATTAATAACATTCCTCTTTGATACAATAAAAAATCCAGCAACTGCACAAATAACCGTTATCAATATGCCAATCAACGCTTCGTTACTCACTACGAGCTCTCCTTTAAAAATCATATTGCTAAATTTTTATATTAAATACACTTTTAATAATTCTACAAATTGGATATGTAAAAACCAACTATATATTATATTTTTTATTATTTTGTTTTCATCTATTATAATAAATGATTTTCAAATCCATCCCTTTACCCCTACTTATACCATGCAAAGTTCCTTAAATCATCGTAACAGCAGTGTGTCTAACTTTACAAAACTAAATCCCAGCCATCCTTACTGGAGGAGTGCTACCGCCCCAACCAATCTGTGTGAAGTCATACGTCCTTTTGATACGAGGTAGAGAAAATAAGAGAAGTTTATTCTAAATGATCTAAACGATAAACGATTACACTTTTTTACTTTCGTATACCGCTGTCCCTCAATTAAAATATTAGAATTATCGACATACCCTAGCAAAGGCTTCTTGAAAGATCTTGATCCTTTAAAGTAATCTTATACATCACTATCTGCTCTATTACCTAATTTAACTATTAAAAAATAGTAACACAGGAAGAATTAAATGTTCAATTGCCCATGAATTTTTCAATCATATAACGTACAATTTCTGTACTAATTAATCAGTTTAAACAAAAATTTTTCACCCTCACTTATGATAAGGTTCCCCCCGACTAATCCGAAACGCCCGATAAACCTGCTCAAGTAGAACCAGCCTCACCAGCTGATGCGGAAACGTCATCTTGGAAAACGACAACAACGCATCCGCCCGCTTCAATACCTGCTCAGTCAGCCCCAGCGACCCGCCAATCACAAACGCAATCTGACTGCGCCCATGCAGAGCGAGCTTATCCATCTCCGCAGACAGCTTTTCCGATGACCACATCTGCCCATCAATCGCAAGCGCGATCACGTACTGGTCCTGCTTGATCTGCGCTAGGATGCGTTCTCCTTCCTTGCGCTTGACCTGCTCCATCTCTGCCGCGCTCATTTCCTCGGGCGCTTTTTCGTCGTTCACCTCTACGACCTGCAGCTTGCAGTAAGCTGACAAACGCTTGCTATATTCATCAATACCCTCACGCAAATACTTTTCCTTGAGTTTCCCTACGGTAATAATCGTAATCTGCACGTTTTCCTACATTCCTTTCTCTCGCAGTAGCGCGATCTGCCCAGGCACTCCACAAACCCGGCAACGCTTCTCTACCTTATCACCCTCAACCGCCTGTGCCGCATACGTATCAGGCGCTACCTCATAATCATTGACGTACTCGTCCAGCTCCTGGTCAAAATGCTCCATGCAGGCAAACCGCACCGGGAATTCCTCCTGCAGCTCAACCTCTTTTCCTTCTATATAAATGCTTTTCATCATCTGTTCCATGTTGTCCAATCCTCTTTTCCGTTCATTCTCACATCGCTTCCTATTCTACCCCAGTACAAAAAGAAAACAAGCTCCACACTCTCCCCACGCAAAAAAAGAGAGCGCCGATTACAGCTCGACGCTCACAAGGGTGATCTATTTAAAATAGATAGAGGGGGGAACAAAAAATTTATGGAAACGGGACAAAGTCCCGGGGTTGGTACAGATCAACGCTTTACATCCAGTTGAGTTATTGCTGCGGTGTTTTGGTCAGCTTGACTGTCGCGGTTTTCTTCACACCATCGCGATAGTACGTAATCTCCACAGAGTCACCTGGCTTTTTGTTCAAGGTCAGGAACTTGCGCAGCTGCGCGCCATTTGCGATATCCTTGTTATCCAGCTTGGTGATGACATCGTACTGTCTGAGGCCCACTTCGCCTGCTGGAGAGAATTTGCCAACCTCGCCTTGAACGACTACCCCTGCTTGCACTTCGTCAGGCAGATTCAAGGTTTCTTTCCAGTTGTAGCGCGGTACATTGGTCAGGTCGAACGGTTGCACACCCAGATAAGCGCGCTCCAGCTTGCCTTTTTCCATCAGCTCGCTGACGATGCCTTTTACATCATTGATCGGGAGAGCGAAGCCCAAGCCTTCCACACCGGTTTTGGAAATCTTCAGTGTGTTAATCCCGATGACCTGTCCCTGGATATTGACCAAGGCACCACCGCTGTTACCTGGGTTGATCGCGGCATCGGTTTGCAGAACATCCAGCTCCCAGTCGTCTTGACCATCGTCATTGAAGTCCATTGGCATCGAGCGTTCCAGTGAACTAATGATACCTTGTGTGACGGTACGTGAGAATTTCATGCCAAGCGGGTTACCAATAGCGATTGCTGGCTCACCTACTTGCAGTGTGGAGGAGTCCCCCAGCTCTGCTACTGTTGTTACTTTGGCGCCGTCGATCTCCAGTACAGCCAGATCGGCATATGGGTCAGCTCCCAAGACTTTCGCTTCTACCTTTTCACCCGTTGGCAAAGCGATTTCCAGCTTTTGCGCTTGATCAATAACGTGGTAGTTCGTGATGATGTGGGCTTTGCCACCCTTTTTCTCAAAGATAACGCCAGAACCTTCGCCCTGCTCGACATCTTGCGTATTGTTAAACCAATTGCTTCGCGTCCGGCCAATATTGATGACCCCTACCACCGCATTCTCCACTTTTTTCACAGCATCCACAGTGCCCGTCTCTACCTTGACGGATACTGGCTGTGCAAACAGGTTCGCTGCGGGGTTGCTCATCACATTGGTCGCCCCCGGCTTAACCATATTGATATATCCGGAATTGGAGAGAGTCGGGAGCATGAGCAGAACGACCATTCCCCCAATTACCGCCGACGTAACTGACGTCATGATTAGACGACCAGCGCCTCCCGTACGTCGTTTTTTCCGTTCTACGTGAGTCAAATCATCATAAAAACCCATGATTCACACTCTCCTTCCTCTACTAATATTAGGTTTACAGGTTTTTGCTGCTCTTATACGCTTTATCATTGCAGTTCACTTCTTATGGATGATATCTTGTTGCTTCTTCCTTTTGACACCCTTAGTATACGCTCGGGTTTCGGCAAAATCGCGTGAGAAATATGGAAAGGTTGTGGAATGATTAAAAGCCCCCGGAATATTCTTTCGAGGGCCTGGATATGATAGATTAAAAGCTTTTCCTACTTGCAAGAGAAGAAAGGATTGATAGAAATGAAAGAGGTTCAGCTCATTGCCAAGCTGGCAGACCTGCAAGAAGTGGACTACCACAATACGCTTGTCCTGCACGCCCTCATCGAGCTTCTCGTCGAGAAAGGACTGCTGACGCACGAAGAACTGACTACCAAAGTACATGCACTTGATTCGCAATTATCCTTTCAGATCGATTTGGCTTCCAAGCTGTCCGAGACGATCCATTATCGTCAGGTCCAAATCAAACCAATCTCATAGCTCTTCCAGCTTTGTAGGACGATCCGGGTAGGTGTCACGCAGATGCACATCGTTACCTACAGACAAGCCCCGCTCTTCCAGAATGTTTTTCACTGTCAGTCGAGCCAGATCAATCATGTTATTTTCTTTGCTCAAATGGGCCAGGTACACACGCTCAGCGCCACCATTCAAACAATCCAGCAAGGCATCGCCAGCTGCTTCATTGGACAAGTGACCAACATCACTCAAAATTCGCCGCTTGATGCTCCATGGATATTGCGACATGCGGAGCAGCCCAACATCGTGATTCGACTCAAACACATAAGCATCCGCCCCACGTATCGTCTCCTTGATCCGATCACTGACATAGCCCAAATCCGTTGCCACACTCAGCTTTTTCTTCCCTTGGTAAAAGCAGAAGCCCATCGGCTCCGCCGCATCGTGCGAAATGCCAAAAGACTCGATGCCCAAATCCACCAGCTCCTGCTTTTCCCCTACTGCAAACAAACGACGCTGGTCTTCTTTGATCGTGCCGATTTGACCGTCCAGCTCAGACCACGTTTTTTGATTCGCATAAATCGGCAGGCCGTACCGTCTTGCCATCACGCCGACCCCTTTGATATGGTCGACGTGCTCATGCGTGACGAGAATGGCGCTCAGGTCGGCGGGGTTCACTCCGATTGTCTGGAGTGCCGCTTCGGCCTGCTTCCCTGTAATCCCCACATCAATCAGTACAGAGACGCGGTCAGTTGCCACGTAGATGGCATTGCCCGTGCTTCCGCTTGCCAACACACTAAATCTCACCCATCATCCCTCTTCCCGTATCGTTCCCTGTTGCTTCTCTTTTTGAATCTCGTCTTGATTACCGTTGTGATACTACCTGTCTCTCCAGCGCACCCGTAAACGCATTGACATAATGCGACTTCCCATCGTGGATCACGCGCCAGACAGGAGCCAGCGTCTGAACGTCAGCGTCATACGAACCAAAATAACCGAGACTCACACTCTCGATGCGTTCACCTGGTTGGATCACCTGCTTCTCTACCAAAGAACGAAGCGCCGAATAACCAGAGAGAACCTGTCCCTGACGCCCACCTGGCTGCTCTCTGATGTAGAAATAGGTTTGTCTGTAACCGAGAATCGACCCATTATCCAAGTACACTTCCAACGGTGCGACAAACACTGGCATTTTATTGTACATCTGCCAATACAACAGACGTGTTTGATTCGATCGATTCATGTCTGCCGAATACTGATCTCCGTACATCAATCGCTGCCCAATTTGACGCAAGATTTCATTTGGCGTGATCTGCCCGCGAAATTGCAGCGGCGGGTCTAGCTTCGCCGCCAGCGCCATCTTTTCCACCGTCGCTTGAAGACCGGGCAGCTCCTGTAACGAAATAGGATTAATCCCCACATACTCAGCATTTAGGTTCATCATTTCCGGTGTATCCTGTGGGATCTCGGTCGCCAAGGTAATGTTTTGTTGAGTCAAGTATAACTCCATGTTCCATTTTTCCCCTTGAGCCACTTCCTTGTCGCTCCAAAAGCTAATTCTCGCTTCATACACCTGATAGCCGAGAAACAAATCGAGAAGAAGAAAGGCCCAGATGAGGATCGTTTTGGTTCTACTCCAATCCATTCACCTTTCCCCCTCCCTGAGTGGTATTCGCAGGAATGTACATGGTAGGCTGGTTGGCCATTTCTACAACCCAAACGGGCATCAGGTCTACAAATTCATCCTCGACCTCCGTTTGATAGGCCAAATAGGCATTCGTTACTCGCTCGGTATCTCCCAACTTCTTGTCCCTGATCATCTGGTACAGCTCTGGTCCGGACATCACGGTCCACTCTTTGTTCGAGATGTACCTGTCTAAATCTACGAGCGATCGGGTCATCGTCGAAACTTGCCCTGCCTCTGAAGTAATTTGAATCGTATCGATTTGTGTAGTGCCACTCATGCTTACAAACGGATACGCGCCCATATATTGGCGGAACGTGATTAAGTCTTTGTCATTGTAGCTCTTCTTGATCTTTTCAAAGTGATAATCATCGAGCCAGCCCAAATGCTTGTTTATGAAAGTGACGGCCCCTTGGACCTTTTCCTGATCAGACAACTCCTGTGCTCGCACCTGATACGCCGGATCGGTAAAAGTAATCGCTTTTTGCTCGGATCGCAATTGAATCGATCGGCTGCCATCTGTAAAAATAACGGTTTTATCCCGCTCCATGATTTGCCTGACCAACGACTGGTCGATAAAATATGCTTCCATTAGCCGTTCATTCGAGACAGGTACGTAGCTGTAGCGGAACTGCTGCATGCGTCCTTGGTATTTCGGCAAATAGTAAATGTTCCAAAACGGTGCAGCACCTTCCAAAGCGGAATAATTCCGATCTGGACGTACAATTTTCATAATTTGTTCCGGCATCGAGCTTCCTGCGGCCAAGTATGAGTCACGCAAATCCTTTGGAGAAATGGAAGTCCGCGAACGCATCATGCGTCCTTCCTCCGTGGAAAGAAACAGCGCATAGACGACGTCCTCGTCCTTTTCATAGTACAGCCACAATCGGTCAATTCCCTTCATCCGGTTGTCATACTCATCGCGAAAGGTCACTAATCGCCCAATAATGGACAATGGTAACGTACTTCTGAACCGTACCTCCAGCCCCATCTTTTCCCGGGCAATTTCCCCCCATTTTTCATTCGAGATCATAAATGGCGTGAAATCGAGGAAAATCCATTTGGGCATTTCCCTCACAATCATGCTGTATGGAGCATCGGTTGAGATCGCTTTTGTATGACGTTCCTCTCCATAGTGAAAAATGACTGATTCAGGAGTCACCAGCTGCTCTAGCTGTTTTTCCTGAACGGGCTTCGACTCGGTGTACTGCGCTGGTTGTATGAATTGAAACTTGGGCTGATTCGTCCACAGCATCGCGGTCAGGCAAAAGCTGGTGAGCACCAGCAGATTGAGTAACACGGTTTTGGCAGGCTCTAGCATCCGCTTCATCCCGTTTTACCTCCTTGGGCAAATGGCACCCAGAACGTTACGGTCGTCCCTACATTCCATTCGCTTGTAATCTCAATATCCGCACCGTGTGCCTGCACTAATTCCCGGGCAATAGCCAGTCCCAGCCCGGTACCGCCCTGTCCGCGCGAACGTGCTTTGTCGACTCGGTAAAAGCGTTCAAAAATCCGCTTCAAGTCACGACTTGGGATGCCAATTCCCGTATCCTTGATGGAAATGTACACGCGATTTTGATAGTGGTTTGCCTTGGCAGAAAGAACAACCTTACCACCTTGAGCTGTATACTTGATCGCATTGGACAACAGATTATCCAACACTTGATTGATCGCATCCAAATCGATATAAGCAGCTGGCAGCTTGGTCGGTACATCGAGGCCCAGCTGTACCTCCTGCTGCTCACTAAACATCGAGAACCGATCGGCGGCATAGCGAAGCAAGCGAGTAAGATCGGCTTCCTTGCAGTGCAGCCGTATGCCTTGCGAGTCGAATCGAGAAAGCTGTAGCAAGTCATTGACGAGCCTGATCATTCTCTCCGTCTCTGACATCGTGACGCGCAAAAACCGATTGGATAGCTCAGGTTCTTCTACCGCTCCATCGAGCAAGGCTTCCACGTAGCTTTTGATCGTCGTGAGTGGGGTACGCAGCTCATGGGATACGTTTGCTACAAACTCCCTGCGATGTTGCTCTAGGCGCTGCTGCTCCGTTACATCAGCTACGACCGCGATGATCCCACCCTTTTTGCCACTATCATGCTGCAAGGGGGTAAACGTCACACGAAAAATGACTTCATCCTTATTCGGAAGCATCATTTCGATAAACAACGGCTCCTCCTGCTTGTGCAGAGGCATCTCTTCCTCGGGCGGCAAACTTAACAGATCATGCAAGGTCCGCTTGTTACGCAGTACGTCCCTCGTTTTTATCTGCAGCATTTCTTCGGCTGCACGGTTAAACAAAATGATCTGCCCATTCCGGTCGGCAGCGATCACGCCATCGGTCATGTTGCTCAATATCCCTGCCAGCTTTTCACGTTCCTCTTCTTGCTGCAAAATAGCTTCCTGAAGGCGCAGCGTCATATGGTTAAACGCCATGCCTAGCTGACCGATCTCATCCCCGCTATATACCCTTACATTGCTGTTAAAGTCACCATCTGCCACGGCTCTAGCTTGGCGTGTCATTTCTTTGACCGGCTTCGTAATCGTTCTCGCCAGCACGACTCCCAGACCCGCCGTAATGATCAGAGCAAACATGGTGCCAGTCGCCAAAATCCCGTTCATCTTGCGGATGGTTGTGTAGGTCCCTTCCATCGAAGCAACCATGTACACAGCCCCATATACAATCTGATCGCCTTTGACCGGCAGTACCAACACTTTTACACGGGCACCTGTCCGGGGATCAATCCGCATCGACTCACTGCGTGTTCCCAGCAAAGCACTGGTCACTTCCGGCTGTGACGTCCGTTGACCAATCGTGCGCTTGTCTTCAGTTGTGCTAACTACTGTTCCTGTTTGGTCAATCACCTGCACATTGGCACCATTGATCTTTACGAGGTTGTTAATCAGGTTGTCGATATCCTGGCGGTTCTGTTCGGCGCTTTGTTCCTTCCCGTCTCGTGGACGCAGGTCGCCCTCCAGCAAGGTTGCCAGCAGGCTCGCCTGCCCGTTTAACGCCTCAGAAAAGTTATTTATGTAATAACTCTCTACTTCCCGGGCAAAGTACGCTCCGATGAATTGCATCGCAAGCAAAATCAGCAACATGTAGATGACAACCATTTTCCATTGAATCGTTTTGAACAACTGCTGTATGACACTGATGAACCGCCTCATCCAGGCTGGCCTCCCACGCCCGGGTTACGCAAGGTGTAGCCCAAGCCACGGCGTGTAATGATGTATTTGGGTTGACTCGGATCGTCCTCGATCTTTTCGCGCAAACGACGTATGGTTACATCCACAGTACGGACATCACCAAAATAGTCGAAGCCCCAAACGGATTGAAGCAGATGCTCACGTGTCAATACCTGTCCCTGATGACGGGTCAAATAAACTAAGAGCTCAAACTCACGATGAGTCAGCTCCAGCTGCTCTCCAACTTTTTCCACGGTATACGAATGCAGATCGATTTCTATCTCATGGACTCGCAACAGATGCTGGCTATCCCGTTCTTCCAGTTTTGGCTGATTTCTGCGCAGATGCGCCTTTACCCGAGCAACGAGCTCACGGGTGCTAAACGGCTTGGTGACGTAATCATCCGCACCGAGCTCGAGCCCCAATACCTTATCCAGCTCTGAATCCTTTGCCGTTAGCATAATGATCGGCACATCATAGGTTTGGCGAACCGCGCGGCATACTTCCATCCCGTCACGTCCTGGCAGCATCACATCAAGTAAAATCAAATCCGGCCTTTCGTCTTGCACGATGAGCAGTGCTTCCTCACCATCGTAGGCGCACACGACTTGGTAGCCTTCTTTTTCAAAGGTAAATTTCAAAATATCAGCGATTGGTTTTTCATCGTCTACGACGAGGAGTTTTGCCATCCCGCTCCCTCCTTTTCTCACTTAAGGGATTCCACCTGAGGAGCTTCTATTCCTCTACAATACACCATGTCCAGCCCGTAAAGAAGCCCCTTGGAAATGAGTACCTGTCAGGCCACGAAAAAAAGGGCACCCATGAGAGAGTGTCCCTTTTTGCTTCCAAAAATTACTTGTCTATTTTAAGAAACGCATTGGGTTCTGAACTCGTCCATTCTGATGAACCTCAAAATGGAGATGGACACCTGTGGAGTCGCCTGTGGAACCCTTCACGCCAATTTTCTTTCCTTGTTCAACAACATCGCCGACTTTTACGTTAATGGTGCTCAAATGACCGTACAAAGTCTGCATGCCGTTTCCGTGGTCGATGACGACTGCCTTTCCGTAATCGCCGTCCCATCCAGCCAGTGTGACACGACCGTTGTCTGCTGCCAGTACAGAACCGGAACCGGCAATATCGATACCTTTGTGCAATCTGCCCCAACGTGTACCAAAGCCACTGCTGATGTAGCCTTTTGCTGGCCAGCTCAGACGGCCTGTCCCACGTGAAGGGATCACTTTTGTGCCGCGCTCCATAATTTTCGCTACAGGCTGTGTAATCACGTCCTGCTTGACGATTTTGCGGTCGACAACTTGTCCATTTTCTTTCACGATTTCATACTGGACCATTTTGCTGCCGTCGCGCCCCTCTTGAATCACTTTCGTTTCGCCTTTTGGCAGCTTTTCATTGTTATTGATTTGGGTAGTAAAAGCAACAGTCTCTTGCTGCGACAGCTCTTCTTTCACCTGCACAGTTACGAGTGGACGAATCGCTGTAACGTTAAGTTGTTGCCCCAATTGCAGCAACGTATTTTCCGTAACACCAGGGTTGTTGGCATAAATATCTTTCGAGGTAATTCCGTACTTTTTGGCAATGCAACCGATGCAATCACCCTCAACTACCGTATGCTTCATATCCTGGAAAGTACCCTTTACGAGCAGCTCCTCCAGTTTTTCGGCAGGCAAAATTTGAGCTGCAGTAACTGATTCCGCCTGCATCTCTACGTTTTCCTTGAAGGTTACTTCTTTGATCGGGTTAGCCTGAACAGCCGATGTGGATGCTGCAACTACTGCCTTTTTTGCATTTCCACCTGGAACTCCCGAGTATTTTTCTTTCACGTGAGCAAGCACTTCGTCCGCAGTCGCCTGATCCGGCAAGTATCCGATTGCTTTGCCGTCAACCACTACCTTCACTGCCTGAACCTTGATATCTGCAATATCGGAGAGTGCCTTAACAGCTGCGTCATTGTCAAATGGCGCCTTGTACTTGGTCTCTTCCTGGAACGTTATGTAATCCGCTAGCGTCAGACTCAGACCGTTCTTTGCCTTTTCCTCTTCCAGCTTGCTATTCGTCCAGTTGTGAATCACGTCTGGATTGTTTACTACGCCGATTTCTTTGCCGTTAACGATTACGTGGTATACAGATGTGATGTTGCTTGTGTAGTAATATTGTGCAGATGCCCCGGCTGCTACTGTTACGAGCAGTCCCGCTGCAACGGAAACGCAAAGTTTTTTATGTTCTTGGACGTAAGAGCTTGTACGTTTCATAGTACGTTTCGCCAGATCACTGCAATCTCGAACGATTCGTTCTGACCGTTCCTGCAGCTTGGCCTTCCATTCAGACCATTGCATAACTTGTCCCTCCTGAAAACAGACACAGCTTTCTCGTTTCTATTTCCTGAAAATTTTTAATATACCGAATAGGTCGTATATCCCAAAATTTAGTTTCCATTTATCTGCCAAATTGCCTAAAGAAACCAACTATGTCGACTTTACCATAAATTTGCCGACAACATCAAGTGTAAATTGCCGTCGAATAAAAAATGCGGGAAAGCGTCACGATATGTACATACAAATGGGTGGTTTTATCATAAATGGAGGCTGATTTCCTTGAAGGAACGAAACATTTTAGCTGGTTTTCATACAGAAGACGAAGCAGGGAAGGCAAAGGAGGCTCTTCAACAAGCTGGTTTTTCCATCATTTCAATCGACAGAGTTGGACAATTTCCCGGTGATGGAAACGAGCGCATCATGAACCCGATTACCGGAGAAATTCCCTCGCTAGGAAATCTCACATTGGCTGGCGATTTTCCAAGTGGTCGGGATGCAAGTGTTCTTGCAGCTGTAGACCCGGATGCAAGTGGCATGGCAGATCGTGGTGATGACAATATGAACCGTAGCGTATTACTTACGGCTGTCGTACCTGAGGAGCGAGGAGACGAAGCGACTGAGATCATTACTTCTTGCGGAGGAATGATCTAACAGAGCTTTCCCTTTCAACAAATAATAGCCATCTTCCCTACGAACAGGAAAGATGGCTTATTTCGTTGTGCTCATCTAGGGCTCACACCTCTTGCATAGAAGTAATGTCTCGTAGGGCAAGTCGGCGGATGGTCGTTTTTTCGGCATCGTTTTGCTGCTTGTATGTGGTAATAAAGCAAAGGTATCCGTTGTTAAAATGAGTCATGGTTCCCTTGATCACGACGCCATTAAACATTTTGACCTGTACGTTTTTCCCTAGCAGCTTCTTGGCCTTTTGGTCGAATCCCATCATCATGATCACCTCTTTGATTTCTGCCTATGACAAAGCATATGCCCAGAGGGTGTCGTTTTGTGTCTGTCCGCCCAAAAAAGGAAAAGCTGTCGACAATTCGACAGCTTTTTTTATAACCTATGACCTACTTTTATCCGTAAATACCACGTACGATAACCGTTTGTTCACGATCTGGTCCTACAGAGAAGATCGACATAGGGATACCAGTCAATTGGGTAATACGTTCGATGTAGTGACGTGCGTTTTCCGGCAAATCATTGAGATTGCGTACGCCTGTGATGTCTTCGCTCCAGCCTGGAAGCTCTTCATATACTGGCTCGCATTTTGCCAGCATATTGAGGTTCGCTGGGAAAGACTCGATGATTTCGCCATTGTATTTGTACGCTGTGCAAATACGCAGCGATTCAATTCCAGACAGGGTGTCCAGCTTGGTGATAGCCAAACCAGTGATACCGCTGACACGACGCGCATGGCGAACAACCACGCTGTCAAACCAGCCAACACGACGTGCACGTCCAGTCGTTGTACCGTACTCAGCACCAACCTCACGAATGTGGTCGCCAGTCGCATCAGAAAGCTCAGTCAGGAACGGCCCATCGCCGACACGGGTAGTGTATGCTTTTGCTACACCAATTACTTGATTGATTTTCGTCGGTCCTACACCGGAACCGATTGTTACGCCCCCAGCAATCGGGTTGGAAGACGTTACATATGGATAAGTACCTTGATCGATATCGAGCAGCACGCCCTGCGCACCTTCAAACAGAACGCGGTTGCCACGGTCAATCGAATCATTCAGTACAACAGATGTATCAGTTACGTATGGACGGATGATTTCGGCAAGAGCCAAGTATTCGTCGAGTACTTCTTGCAGTTCAAAACCAGTTGTGTTGTACAGCTTTTCAAGCAACAGGTTTTTCTCAGCGAGATTGCGCTCCAGCTTGCGAGCAAACTCTTCTTTGTCCATCAAATCAGCAATGCGAATACCGATCCGAGCTGCTTTATCCATGTATGCAGGACCAATCCCTTTACGGGTGGTACCGATTTTATTCGCACCGCGGCTATCCTCTTCTACGCCATCCAATTTGATATGGTACGGCATAATAACATGCGCGCGATCGCTAATTTTCAAGTTGTTTGTTGTGAAGCCAAAGCTGTGAATGTACTCCAGCTCTTTCACTAGCGCTTTCGGGTCGATTACCATACCGTTACCGATTACGCAGATCTTGTCTGTATAAAAAATTCCGGATGGAATCAGATGAAGTTTGTATTTGTTGCCACCAAAAATAATGGTGTGACCTGCGTTGTTACCACCTTGGTAACGAGCTACTACTTCAGCACTTTCAGCCAAGTAATCTGTAATTTTACCTTTACCTTCATCGCCCCACTGGGTTCCGACGACAACGACTGTTGACATCGAAAAACACCTCCTGATATAATCATGTCCTTTTGGGCCTGAAACAATCTAAGTGTACTAAACGATTTCCCACATGTCAACGGAAAATACGAACATTTGAATAGTGGAAAGATTATATGTTCGGTAATTTATCATTCTTTCAGAAACCTTTTCAACGCCGCTACCATCAGCCTCAGTATATGCATTCCCAAGCATTGGGAAAATAGCCACATGACATTGGCAAGCAGTGGATATTTCGCATAAGAAAACCTGGCTACGCCATGACTTTTGGCAGAGCTCTGCTTCCGCACGAAAAAAGCCGGATTTCTCCGGCCCTCTTTTTCCACTTATTGTCCCGCAGCATTACGAAAGCGATGATCCAAGCTCACGAATTTATTGAATTCCTTCAAAAACGCCAGCTCCACCGTTCCGGTAGGGCCGTTACGCTGTTTGGCGATGATGACCTCAATCACGTTTTTGTTTTCCGTTTCTTTGTCGTAATAGTCATCACGGTAAAGGAACGCTACGATATCCGCATCCTGCTCAATCGATCCGGATTCACGGATATCAGACATCATCGGCCGTTTGTCTTGACGCTGCTCTACCCCACGACTGAGCTGTGACAAAGCAATCACAGGAACATTCAATTCACGGGCAATCCCTTTTAACGTACGTGAGATTTCCGATACTTCCTGCTGACGGTTGTCTCCTTTGCCACGACCATGAATTAGCTGCAGATAATCGATCAATATCATTCCTAATCCGCGCTCGGCTTGTAGTCGACGACATTTGGCCCGGATGTCCTGCACCGTAACCCCTGGCGTATCATCGATATAAATCGGTGCCTTTGCCAGAGTTCCAATCGCCATCGTCAGCTTTTGCCAATCATCCTCTTCCAATGCTCCAGAACGCATCCGGGATGCATCGAGGTTCCCTTCCGCACAAATCATACGTTGTACCAGCTGAGAGGCACCCATCTCCAATGAAAAGATGGCTACTGTTTCACCCGCCCGTGCAGCTACGTTTTGCGCGACATTCAGAGCAAAGGCCGTTTTCCCTACAGAAGGACGGGCCGCCAAGATAATCAGGTCACTTCGCTGAAAGCCAGCTGTCATCTTGTCCAAATCGGTATATCCGGTGGGAATCCCCGTGATATCCCCTCGCCGCTGACTCAAAATCTCAATGCGCTCGTAGGTTTCTAGCAGTACGTCCCGAATCGCCTGAAAACCGCCGCTATTACGGTTTTGACCGATTTCCATGATGTACTTCTCGGCATCGGCTACGATTTCGGTAACGTCATCCTCACGGGAGTATCCGTCATTGGCAATCTTCGTTGCTGTATGAATCAATCGCCGTAAAAGCGATTTTTCTTCTACGATCTTCGCGTAGTATTCGATATTCGCTGCTGTCGGAACAGAGCTGGCGATTTCCGTAATATACGTCACACCGCCCACTTCTTCGAGCAGCTTGTGATCCGATAAATCAGCCGTCACTGTTACCAGGTCGACAGGCTCACCTTTTTCGTACAGGTCCACCATCGTTTGAAAGATGCGCTGGTGCGCTGTCTTATAAAAATCCTCCGGGCGGAGAATCTCAATGGCCGTGGTTAGAGCTTCCTTTGACAAGAACACAGCACCCAGTACCGATTGTTCTGCTTCCTTGTTCTGCGGCGGCACACGATCCAAAAACAGGTCGCTCACGTCACACCTCCCAGTAATCCGGCATTATTCTTCTACGACGTGTACTTTGAGTGTCGCGGTTACTTCATTGTGCAGCTTTGCTTTAATTTGCGTCACACCGAGGGAACGAATCGCTTCCATCTCCAGCTTACGCTTGTCTACCTTGATCTGGAACTGCTCTTCCAGAGCTTGTGCTACCTGCTTGCTAGAAATCGCTCCAAACAGACGACCGCCTTCGCCTGCTTTTCCTTTAATTTTCACAGTCAGTTCGCCGAATTTAGCTGCCAGCTCCTGTGCTTCCTGCTTTTCTTGCTCTTTGCGCTTTTCTTCGCTGCGCTTTTGTGCATCGAGCGTTTTTACATTACTATCCGTTGCTTCCTTTACCAATTTTTTCGGCAACAGGAAGTTGCGTACATATCCTTCAGAAAGGTCTTTTACCTCACCTTTTTTTCCTTGGCCTTTTACATCTTGAAGAAAAATGACTTTCATCATCGTTTCCCCCTTTTCATATTGGCCTAAACGACCGTATCAATGGCTTCTTTCAAGCGTTTTACTGCTTCCTTCAAGGAACTGCCCTCTATTTGTGTCGCGGCTCCAGTCAAATGACCGCCTCCGCCCAAGAGTTCCATGATCGACTGTACGTTGATGTCACCCAAGGAGCGGCCGCTAATCAAGATAGTTCCATCGGATCGCTCTGCCACCACGAACGAGGCTTGAATACCTGACAAGGTAAGCAGCTGTTCCGCAGCCTGAGCGACTTGAACCTGCGTATAATCCTCAGAAGGATCGCCCACAGCAATCGCCATATTATCCCGATACGTTTCGGTATTCATGATGATGCGTGCGCGCTTTACATATTGATTCAGATCTTCTTTTAACAAACGTTGTACCGCGGCTGTATCTGCTCCGTTGCGTCTGAGGAACGAAGCGGCTTCAAACGTACGAGAGCCTGTGCGGAAAGCAAAGCTTTTCGTATCCACTACGATCCCCGCGAGCAAAGCAGTCGCAATCAGGTTGTCGATATTCAGACGCTCGCTCTGATATTGCAGCAGCTCTGTTACCAGCTCGGACGTAGACGAAGCGTACGGCTCGAGATACAACAGGACAGGCTCAATGAATTCCTCTGAACGTCTGTGATGGTCAATGACCACAATTCGCCCGGTTTCACCCAGCAGCTTTGGCTCAATCACGAGTGATGGACGATGGGTATCAACAACTACGAGCAAAGTACGTCCGGTGATCAGTCGAATCGCTTGCTCCGGTGTGACAAACGTGTCAGCCAATTCTTCATTGGCATAGATTTCTCTCATCAATCGTTCAACCGAATTATTGCCCTCGTCCATGACGATGTACGCTGCCTTGTTATGCAGCTGAACTGCCTTTAGTACCCCCAAGGAGGCACCGATGGAATCCATGTCAGGCTGTTTGTGACCCATAACGATCACATGCTCAGCCTCGTGGATCAAATCACGCAGAGCATGGGCAATGACGCGTGCCCGGACGCGTGTCCGCTTCTCCACCGCATTGGATTTACCACCGTAAAACGTCAGCTTGTTCCCAACCTTGACCGCACTTTGGTCGCCACCACGGCCCAAAGCAATGTCCAGGCTGGACTGCGCCATTTGCCCCAATTCGATATACGTGCTGGCAGCTGCCCCTACCCCGATACTGAGCGTAATCGGAATTTTGTTATCAGCAGTCATCTCCCGCACTACATCCAAAATGTCAAAGCGCGTTTCTTCCAATTTATCAAGCGCTTCCCGCTCCATCAGCGCCAAAAACTTGTCGGCCGTGATTCGGCGAAGATATATGCCATGTTTGTTGGCCCACTCAGTAATCACGCCTGCAACACTCGTAGATAGAAGTGTGCGGCTCTGATCATCCATTACTTGTCCAATCTCGTCCAGGTTATCGAGATGAATAATGGCTAGAGCGGCTTTTTCACGATGGTAACGCGTCGTCAGTTCTTTAAAATCCGTAATGTCCTTAAAATACAAAAGACGCTCATCGGACCGAACCAACACCTCGTATACCCGTTCGTTGTAAGTAAATTCCAGACGTTTTTGTTCTGGCTTCCAATTCAGTTGGGGAAATACGTCTTGAAGCGACTTCCCAATCAACAGTTCATCCCCGGACATGTGTGTCATGAATGGGTTAACCCACTCAATTGCCTTTTCCTCATTGTATAGAAGAATTCCGATCGGCAGCTCCGAGATGACACCTTCTCCTGCCTTCTTCACACGATGTGTGACCGTAGCCAAGTACAGGCGCAAATCCCGTTGGAATCCCTTTTCGGCTTGAAGGGCATAAATTACAAGGCCAATCAAGCAGACAATGCCGATCGCCCCGTACATCCAATGGTGCAGGGTCAAAATTCCCAATAACAACAAGCTAAAGCTAAGTGCCAGGACCATGTGCATCCCGTACCAACGCTTTAACAGGAATTTGGGCATTTCCTCAGCCCCTCTTCACTCTTGTTTCCAATTTATCCCGCAAACGAATACCTAGGTCAAATATCCCTACTAGACACAGTATAGTGGCTAGAGGCTGAAAAATAAATAGACAGACGACAAGCACTGGAGTCAATCTCTTCCATCCATACAAATAAGCTGCAAACAAGCAGAAACTGAGACCTTGAAGGGTGAAAACAGCGTCCAACATGATTTTTACATTGAGGATCGCACTTTTCCAAAACGTCCCCTCTATACTACCACTAAACACGAGCAAGCTGATCATCGCGATAAAATAGTAGTACAAAAGTGACCTAGGGAATGTCCATTCGCGGATTGGTTTTAATGCGGGTACCGGCTTGCGCAGTCGTTTTCCGATTAGACGTGCCAATCCATGAACAACAAAACTAAACATAAAGCTTGCCATGACAAATGAAGATGGCAATCCCATCTTGGCAACCGCTACAGCCTCATCGTACTGCTCCTGAGACATAAAGGAAGGTTTGAATTGGGCAGCCTGCTTCATCAGCGCGCCAAAATCGATGTGCAAGCCAAAAACCATAAAAGCAAGCATAAACACGATACTTAAAAATACGATACCTGCTCCTGAGGCAATCGCAGGAAGTGCCGTCCCCCGCTTCCTATAAGCCATCCCCATTACTGCACCCATAATCGCCAACAGAAGAGCGTAGATGGCGAAGAATGGATCTGTGACGATCCACCCAAGAAATCCAAAAGCGAGGCAGATCCACACCATGCTAGACGCAGTCATGCTCATGGCCAATAGTAAAAATGGCAGAGGGACCAAAAATACGGCTACTGCACCCAGCAGCGTATATTTAGTCAGAAACAACAGCACAAGTGCGGTTCCCAGCATAAGAGAGCTTTCAACCAGTTGCTTTGTTTTTGAAGGCATTTGAGCACCTCATTTTAAGTAACAAAAAATATGGAAAAAAGAGGGCCACGCAATTGTGTCCCCCTTTTTATAGCTTGTGTCAATTATTCAGTCGTGTAAGGCAGAAGCGCTACTTGACGGGAGCGCTTGATTGCGATTGTCAGTGCGCGTTGATACTTCGCGGAAGTACCAGTCACACGACGTGGCAAGATTTTACCACGCTCGCTGATGAATTTTTTGAGCAGATCAACATCTTTATAGTCGATGTGCTTGATTTTGTTGACTTTAAAGAAGCATACTTTACGACGCTTATTAGGACGTCCTTTGCGTGCCATAATAGTCCCTCCTTCTTAGGAATGTGAAAGTTTTACGATTTTTAAAACGGCAAGTCATCATCCGAAATGTTGATCGGCTTGCCTGCACTCGCGAAGGGATCGCCAAACGGATCAAAGTCGTTGTTTCTCTGACCGGACGGCTTGTTACCACCGCCAAATCCTGGTCCTGGATCGTATCCGGAATTATCTCCGCCGCCCTCATTGCCTCGACCGCCCAAAAATTGAACGTTCTCCGCAACGACCTCCGTTACGTATACCCGTTTTCCTTCTTTATTATCATAGGAACGTGTTTGCATACGTCCCTCGATGGCTGCTTGTCTCCCTTTACGCAAATAGCTCGCGCACAGGTCGGCAAGTTTTTGCCAAGCGACAATATTAATGAAGTCGGTTTCTTTTTCACCCGCCTGATTGGTGCGGGGACGATTAACAGCAACGGTAAAAGTAGCAACGGCAACGCCATTTGGCGTGTAGCGAAGTTCTGGATCTTTCGTCAGGTTGCCGATGAGAATGACTTTATTCATCTTGGTTCCCCCTCTGATCGCGACAATGATTACTTCTCATCACGAACGAACATAAAGCGGATTACATCGTCATTGATTTTCATCAGACGCTCAGCTTCCGCTACTGCATCGGAATTCGCTTTGAAGTTCATCAAAACGTAATAACCTTCACGGAACTTATTGATTTCGTACGCAAGACGGCGTTTACCCATTTCTTGAAGCTTGGTGATTTCGCCACCGTAGTTAGTCACAACATCGCTGTAACGAGCTACATTGGATTTCACTTTCTCTTCTTCAAGGTCTGGACGCAATACATACATTACTTCGTATTGACGCATACCTTTTCACCTCCTTATGGACTTTGCGGCCCTATTGGGCAAGGAGCGAGTGCTTAAAAACGAAACGCATAAAACATGCACTCCATAAATACTCGCATTATCGTATTATAGCAAAGTGACTCTCTCGAAGCAAGATTTTCGTTTTATACATTGAAACGGAAATGCATAACATCTCCATCAGCTACCACGTACTCTTTCCCTTCAAGACGGTACTTCCCGCGCTCACGAGCTGCTGCTACGGAACCAGCATCTACCAGATCGTTATAAGCAATGACTTCTGCACGAATAAAGCCGCGCTCAAAGTCAGTATGAATCACACCTGCTGCTCCAGGAGCCTTCATGCCTTGGCGAATCGTCCATGCGCGAACTTCCTGTACACCAGCTGTAAAGTACGTAACCAGACCAAGCAGCTCATAAGCTGCACGAATCAGGCGATCCAGTCCGGACTCGGAAAGACCCAGCTCCTCAAGGAACATCTCCTTGTCTTCTCCGTCCAGCTCAGCAATTTCTGCTTCTACTTTGGCACTGATGACAACTACTTGTGCGCCTTCTTTTGCTGCGTGCTCACGAACAGCGATCACGTGCGGATTTGTATCAGCATCGTGAATTCCGTTTTCAGCTACGTTGCATACATACAGCATCGGTTTGATGGTCAAAAGGTGCAAATCGCGAATCCATTTGCGTTCATCATCATCTAATTCAACGCTGCGTGCTGCTTCGCCTTCTTCAAAAGCTGCCTTCAGGCGCTCCAAAACATCCAGCTCCTGCTTGGATTCCTTGTCACCAGACTTCACTTTGCGTGCGATCCGATCGATACGGCGCTCTACGGAATCGAGGTCGGCAAAGATTAGCTCGAGATTGATGGTTTCCATATCGCTCAGTGGATCGACACGGCCAGATACGTGTGTAATATTCTCATCCTCGAAGCAGCGAACTACGTGAGCAATCGCATCTACTTCACGGATGTGACCAAGGAACTGGTTTCCGAGTCCTTCGCCTCTGCTTGCCCCTTTTACCAGACCAGCAATGTCTACGAACTCAAATGCAGTCGGAACTACTTTGTTTGGAACAACAATTTCTGTCAGCTTTTCCAGACGTGGATCTGGTACTTCTACGATTCCCACGTTCGGGTCAATCGTACAGAACGGGTAGTTCGCGGATTCCGCACCCGCCTGTGTAATGGCATTAAACAATGTCGATTTTCCTACGTTAGGAAGACCGACAATCCCGCAAGATGCACCCATCTATATACACTCCCTTATCAACATCATGACATCCTATTAAGTATATAGATTTGGTTTTAAGAATACAATTGTCTCCTTGTGGTAACGCTGGCTGTTCATTCAAGCACTTGCCATCCATCTCGCCTGTCTACCAAAGCATAGCCCAAGCTGGTGGGACAAAAAAAGAAATGCTAGACTATGAAGACGAGGTGAATAGGAATGAAGCTCTCCCTTTTTGGAGCTACCGGGCGCGTCGGCAGCCATATTCTCGCCAATGCTCTCAAAGATGGACATGAAGTAACCGCATTGGTTCGGTCTTTGGACAAGCTCACTGATCCGCCCGTAGGTCACTTGCGCATCCTAGCAGGAAATGTTCTGCAGGAAGGCGATGTAGCTCTCGCCATACGCGGAGCAGATGCTGTCATCAGTGCTTTGGGGACGGACAAGTCGACTACCTTATCAGAAGGTATACCGCTCATTATTCATGCTATGAAGCAAGAAGGAGTTTCTCGGATCATTACTGTCGGTACGGCTGGCATTTTGCAGAGCAGAGTCTCTCCAGAGCTTTTGCGTTATCAATCCAGTGAGTCGAGACAAAAATTGACGCGTGCGGCGGAGGAGCATCACAAAGCCTTTACGCTGCTTGAGCAATCTGGCCTCGAGTGGACGATTGTTTGCCCTACGTATTTACCGGATGGCGTCTATACAGGCACATATCGGGTAGAAGCAAATTACTTGCCTGTCGACGGTGCGCAAATCTCGGTTCCTGACACCGCCGAGTTCACGTATAAGCAGCTGTTCAGTATGGAACATGTTCGGACTCGAGTCGGCATCGCTTATTAAGTTTCATCATAAAATCAGATACACCAAAAGGCCCCCTTCCAATTGAAAGGGAGCCTTCTTGATTTTGCCTCTTACTTCTCGTTGACCAGCTTTTCCAGCTCGTTCAACGTTTCCTCAAAAATCTCCATCGCCTGCTCAATTGGCTTGGATGTAGACATATCTACTCCCGCTGCCTTCAGTACCTCGATTGGCGGTGCAGAGTTACCTGCCTCCAGGAAGTTCGTACGGATACGATCTACGGCTGGCTGGCCCTCGTCCATGATTTGCTTCGCGAGTGCCTGTGACGCGGCAAAGCTCGTCGAGTATTGATACACATAGTACTGATAGTTGAAGAAGTGAGAGACACGCGCCCATTCCATAGCGATTTCGTCATCAGACACCATGTCTTTGCCGTAGTACTTTTTGTTGATGTCCAGGTAAATCTTCTTGATCGCCTCTGCGTTGAGCGATTCTCCCGCTTGCTCCTTGTCGTGGATCGCTTTTTCAAACTCGGCAAACTGAGTCTGGCGAAACAAGGTCGAACGGAAGTTTTCCAGATAGTGATTCAAGAGATACATCTTCTCTTCTTTGGTCTTCGCCTTTGCATACATGCTCTTAAATAGCAACGTCTCGTTCATTGTAGATGCAACCTCAGCTGTAAACGTCGGATAGTTCGACGAGATGTACGGCTGATTTTTATTCGTATAATACGATTGCATCGCATGTCCCATCTCATGCGCGATCGTATAGACATCATCGAGCGTTCCCTGGTGGTTCAAGAGAACATACGGATGCGTGTCATACGCGCCCCACTGATAAGCACCTGTCCGTTTGTCATCTGTCGAGTACACATCGACCCAGCCAGCATCCAGACCTTCAGCCAGTACCTTTACATATTCGTCGCCCATCGCTGCAAGACCATCGACAACCATTTTCTTCCCTTCATCAATGGAAATGTACTTGTCTTCAGACGGTACGATCGGAACATAAATGTCATACATGTGCAGTTCGTTTACACCGAGCATTTTCTTTTTCAAGGAAATGTAACGGTGTAAAAGTGGCAGATTGTCATTTACGGTATCAATCAGCTCATCGTATACCTTGGTTGGGATATTATTTGGAGTCAAGCTGGCTTCCAATGCCGATTTGTATTTACGAGCATCGGCATAAAAATTATCTCCCTTTACCTTGGCAGCCAATGTTTGCGCGAATGTATCCTGGAAGCCGATCAATGAGCTGTAGTATGCTTTGAACGCATCTCTACGCACTCGCTGATCCTTGCTCTCCATGTAAGAAATGAAATTGGCGCGGGTCAGCTGTACTTCCTTGCCGCTCTCATCCTTGATTTTCGGGAACTTCACGTCCTTAGAAAGCATGCCGTAAATATTGTTTGGCGAACTCCCAAGTGGAGATGATTTCGCCAAAAGCTGCTCCATCTCTGTAGAAAGAGCATGTGGCTTGGTACGAAGCATGTCCTCTAAGAACAGCTTGTACGGCGCTACGCTTTTGTCAGCGAGCAAGCTCTTCATTTTGGCGTCAGGAATGGCTACAATCTCAGGCTGAATCCATGCTGTTTTTTCGGAAACCAGTGTGTACATTTTTTCAGCGCGGTCAGCCAAATTTTGCAGCTCTGAATTGGCTGAGTTCACATCAAGCGCCATGTTTGCGTATACATACGCTTTGTCATTCAGACGCATCATTTCGATGTAGTCTTCGATCGCCTTTACCAGCGCACTTGCGGAGCTTCCCAGCTTGCCCTGGTGCTTGGTGAAAGCATTTGCCATCGCTTCGACCTTGTTCACATCTTTTTCCCAGTCTTGGACGGTCCCGTAAATATGATTGAGTTTCCATTTGTATTGGTCAGGTATCTCTGATCGATCTTTGTAGTTTGGTGCTTTTTCCGCAGCAAAGGCTACTGCTGGTGAGCTGTACGGAATAAAGGGCACCGCTACGGTAGTCAATGCAATCGCTAAAGCCGTGAGAGAAGCAAACGCACGTTTTTTCAAGTCAAAATCGCCCCTTTTCGTCTTTATATATCTTTTCCAATTTCTAGATAATGTAATTACGTGATATATGTATGAAACTCCTTCTTATTAATAAAAATATTTTAAATATTTATTAAGAACAGTCAATTTATCCAGAGACAATTGAATTTTGTGGATAAAACTGTGGATAACTCATCATTTATCCTCTGCTCGTCCCCACTTCAACTATCCACAGCTTATTTTTCGACAAAAAGTTGTCCACATTTTCTGTGGATAGCTTGTGTATAACTTATTTTCCCTTGAACCAGGGCATCCGCCCATACCTCTTTCCCCGTTCCGACATAGCATGAGTATTGAAACTAGGGTAGGAGGTGTTAGCAAGTGGGTATCTTTAACGGCTTCGACGATTTCGCGTTGATCCTGGTTCTCTTCATCCTTCTCGTTATCGTAGGTTGTGACTGCGACTAAGCTTCCCGCTGCGATCCTGGCCTATCTCACCGAAGGTAAGCTTGCATGAGAATGCAGCCTTACCTTCACCACCAAACATAGATCATTTACAGATCGCATAGTCGATAGGTAATGATCTGTCACGACATCTGTACAATCACCGGGAGATATATTTGATCGTACAAAAAAAAGGATGCGCCAACTCGGCTGCATCCCTTTTTCCTTATTTCGTTGCACCTGTGGAAAACCGGGACGATTGGGACGGGTTCATGTTCCCCTCTGCATCCTTTAGTTGACCACCGATGAGATTGATTTGATAGCTGGTATGTGGCAGCCACGACGCTCCCTTAGGTTTTACCGTAATCGTTCGCTTGCTCTTGTTCCATGTAACCGTATGTGGAATAACAGTGCCCTTGGCATCCTTCACCTGGATGAGACCAGCTGCTGTTTTGCTGGACAGAATCGTTCCATCTTTCAGGAAAACATCCTCTGCAAATTGCAGCGTTATTTTCTCCTGAAGCTTCACCTGCTTCGCCCCATCCCCCGGCAAGATCACCGCTTTGGGAGGGATTTGATCCACAGGCTTCTTTGTAGAAAACGTACTGTTGACTTCTGGATTGAGCTGACCCTTTGTGTCCTTCAGCTTCTTTTCCAGCAGTGTAACCTTATAAGTTTGACCCGCTTCCAAATTTCCAACCGGATCTACTGTCACGCTGCGATTTGTCTTGTTCCATTTTGCCGTAAAGGAGATCTTCTTTTTCTTCGTATCCGTTAGTTGAATCGCGGATACAAGTGCTTTTTCGGTTATTTCTTTATTGCTTGCTAACTTGATCTGCTGAGAAAAGGACAGTGTTATGACTGATTCAGGGTCGATCTGAGCAGCATTATTCGTCGGAGTTATCCTAACTACCCAATCGCTCTCCCCCTTGGCCCACGCAGACTGTGTCATCAGCAGCAAAAGTCCCAGCACACTTATGAAATGCAACCATCTGATACCCATCCACTTCTTCATCCCACACCTCCTGTTTTACGGTCAAACTCCTCCATCAGCATCGGCGGCTTTCTGACCGATTACAGGCATTGTAGGAAAAGACAGACGGGTTGTTCAAAAAAATTTTTGAATCAAGACTCTGACTCCTCCTCGGAGTGAATCAAGATTTTCTTCAGTTTTCGTTCAAATTCCAGACGTGGAATCATCACACTATGATCACAGCCGGTGCACTTGATGCGCACGTCCATCCCCATGCGGATAACCTTCCATGCATTCGTTCCGCACGGATGCGGCTTTTTCATCTGAACGACATCCCCCAGTCCAAACTGCTTCCGTTCCATTCTCTCTTTCTCCTCCCTGATCTACGCTTGTCCTTTTCCTGGCATCGCGACAATTTTGGGATATGGTATCTGGATGCCACGCTTGGTAAATTCGGTTCTGATCATCGCACGCAGGTTACGATTAACCCCATGGTGAGTATTTGGCTTACATTCCGCCGTCACACGCAAGATGACCTCCGATGGCCCCAAAGCTTGCACGCCTAATATTTGAGGCTCCCCTACGATATCTTGCAATTCAGTTTGTGCCAGCTGCAAAACTTCCTTCAGCACCTGCTCTACTTGATTCAGGTTTTCTTCATATGCTACCGAGACATCTACGACGGAAAGTGTATTTTGCAACGAAAAATTGGTCACTTGTGTAATCATTCCGTTGGGGAAAATGTGTACCTCGCCAGTCCAACTGCGGACACGAGTTATCCGCAAGCCGATCTCCTGAACCGTTCCCGTCATATTGTTAATCGTTACGACATCTCCAACGGCAAACTGATCCTCAAAGATAATAAAGAAACCGGTAATGATATCCCGTACCAAGCTCTGCGCTCCGAAACCAACTGCCAGTCCCAGCACCCCTGCACTCACCAATACCGGTTTTAAATCAATCCCCAGCAGTTGGAGTATCATCAGGATCGCCAGGAAATAGAGCGTATAACGCACGATGTTGTTGACCAGTACGCGCATCGTATCCACTCGGCGTTGGTCCATCTGTATCTTGCTGCCCTTTCGGTGCTGAAAAATGCGATTGACTGCCGCTTGCACAACTGATAACACAATACGTGAAATCAAGATGATCGCAGCGATTTTTAACAAGACCATTCCTATGTTTACCCACATATCGGCGTCTGTTACATAGCCGTATACCTGTGTATAGATGGTCTCAAAAAAACCTTCTTTTTTCATTCCTCCCGCTCCTTTTGGTTCCCATCCTCATCAATTTCCCGATAGAAATCCGAAAACTGGCGAAAATAGCCTCGTACTACCACTTGTTGTTCTTCCATGATTGTTTTTGCTTGTGAGTAATCTGGCATTGGAAACTCAATGGAAAGCGCACAGCCTGCCGTTATCTCTTTTGGCGTCGGTCTTGTGTCTATATCGATGTCCGCATATTCCAAAAGCATCTCTGCCCGCAAGGCTTGCTGTGTGGAATCGAATGCGATCAGTACGGTCTTTCCCCCCATTCATCTCCCTCCCTTATCTGACGTGTCCATTTTTGGCAGCAATGGCACCTGTCTTGCTTCTCTTCTTATTGTACTCGTTCAACTTTCCTCTTACCAGTTTCGCTGATTTTTCAAAACTTCCGTAACCTTCCCATTAGCTGGTATAAAAATGACTTCTCGGTACTATACTGTGAATACTCTTCAAATCTTTGAATCAAGACCGCAAGAGTGGAGGTAGCCATGAATACATTTGATAATAGCAAAGAATGTTTTTTGCCACCCTTTAAAGTGGAATACCGAAGTGATGACGCAGATGAACATCTGGCACAACACCTTGCGCAACGCTTTCGAAGTGCACCGTACGAAGATGATATTGTCATTGTATGTATTGGGACAGACCGTTCTACGGGAGATGCCCTCGGCCCTCTCGTTGGAACAAAGCTGCAAACAAAGACAACCCGTCATTTGCAAGTATACGGAACATTGGACGATCCGGTTCATGCCATGAATCTGAAAGAAAAAATGGAGCTTATTCAGGACGCTCATTCAAAGTCCACGATAATTGCGATTGATGCCTGTCTGGGACAATTCAGCCACGTCGGCAATATCAACGTAATTAACGGCCCTTTGAAGCCAGGTGCCGGCGTAAAAAAGGAGCTTCCCCCAGTCGGAACCTTTCATATAACTGGCATTGTCAATGTGGGTGGCTTTATGGAGTACTTTGTGCTGCAAAATACGCGTCTCGCTGTTGTCATGAACATGGCAGAAATCATTGCTTCCGGAATCTCAAAGGCAGCGATGATTACCACCACGCAAAGCAGACTGGACAGCGTACTTCACGACTCATAAAATCAATGCATCATACACGTATAGAGCCTGTGTCAGACGATTTTCCCCGTCAGACTTGTTTTCTCCTCTTTCTCAGGTGAACAGGTCTTTTTTCTTTGTTTGTATTCTCTGTATCTGCCGCTTTTGCATCCGGTGCTTCTTTCGTCCTGCCCTTAATGGCGATCGACCCCTTTTATCCACAAATAGCTTGTCTTGCTGCCAGTATATCTACGATTATAGGTGTCTCCCTCACCAGCTCTCCATCCGCATGAACAAATAACGGTCTCTCTGCCTGGATAGTAACATGGTGACCCGAGTAAAATTTCACGCCGGGATGAGTACCATGTGTCCCACTAAAAATTTTGGGAAACGCGAGCAGCAATTGCAGTCGGCTGACATTATGTACAACACAAATTTTCATTTCCCCATCATCTGGTGATGCACCCGGACAGATGAGCATTCCTCCTCCGTAATTCGGTAGTCGTTTCCTGAACCAGCAGCTACATGACCGAACACACACTTTTGACCTGACTTTTGAATACCATTGATCACTTCATGAACCGTACCATCGCCGCCTACTGCTATTAATTTTTTTACTCCCTCTTTTTGTATCAGCTCGATTGCTAATTTTTGAGCCTGCCCCCTCCTGTATGTCTGCCTCATAAGAAAATGAGCTCTTTTCCCCTGTAGCGCCTGCTCTAGCTGCTCCCAAACTTTTTTTCCTTTTCCGTTCCCTGATACTGGATTGACGATAAAGCCCAACATACGTTTTTCCGCTCCCCGTTGCTGCTTTCCCATTTGTTTGCGGATATTATCGCATGTCTTACTCGATTTTTTTAGAAACTTCTACAAATAATCATTCCTTTTTCTACATTCACACGGTTCTTACTCCCTTTCTTTTTCCCGTAAACGGATATATCGCGCACTCTATGACTTTTCACCTGTTTATTTGTTTCATGGTTAGTAACTCTGTCCATTCCATGCCTTTTGGCAGATTCGCTGTTGCACTTATATCTGCACAAAAAAAGCCCTTTCTGATTGAAAGAGCTTTCGACTTATTTATGCAAATAGCTTCGAGAACCACTCCATAAATGGAACCCCTAATGCAGCAATCAATAAAGCGGGCAGCATGTTTGCTACGTTTATTTTTTTGATTTCCAAGACATTGATGCCAATTGCGATAATCATTAAACCACCGACAGCCGTCAATTCTACTAGCATGGCGTTCAGCATCGTTTGGCTCACGATACCGGAAATTTGGGTGGACAGAAGCGCAATCAAGCCTTGATATACAAAAACCGGAATAGCTGAGAACAAAACGCCGATTCCAAGCGTTGAAGTAAAAATAATTGCAGAAAACCCGTCTATCAACGCCTTTGTATACAAAATATCGTGATTATCGCGCAATCCACTATCCATGGCACCCAATACACCCATAGCCCCGATGCAGTAAACTAAAGTGGTTGTTACAAATCCAGTAGCAATGCCGCCTTCTTTTCCTTTGCCGATCTTGCGCTCCAACCAGTGTCCGAGTCTGTTTAAGCCTTTTTCAATCCCTATCAACTCTCCGATAATGGAACCCAATACGATGCTGATGATAACCAGCAAAAAGTTGTCAGAGCCAAAGCTCATTTTGATGCCCAAAACGATAACAGCCAAGCCAATTCCTTGCATGACTGTTTTCCGAATGGAATCAGGTATACGGGTCAAAAGACATCCTAACAAGGAACCAACCACGATAGCCGCCGCATTGACCAGGGTCCCCAACAAGATCACGTTTGTTTCCTCCCACAGATGCCTTACGCAAACGCAGATGAAATTTCTTTTACTGCGTCAATAAGCGCCTCTACGTCTTTGTCTGAGTTAAATATCCCGAAGCTGGCGCGAACTGCTCCTCGCTGTTCCGTACCTGCTGTTTGATGACCAAGTGGTGTGCAATGATAGCCAGATCTCGTTGCGATGCCGTACTGCTGATCAAGGATAAAAGACACCTCAGAGGCATCCACTTCTCCTACATTAAACGCTACGACACCTACTCGTTCGGTCTCTATTCCTGGTCCATATACCTGTACGCCAGGAATCTCTTGCAGCTGGGCAATCGTCTGCTTTACCAAATCCCACTCGTGCTGATGAATGTTCTCCACACCTTTTTCCATTACAAAAGAAACGCCTGCCTGCAACCCGGCCAATCCGACTGTATTTACTGTTCCACTTTCATAGCGATCAGGTCTGGTTGTTGGCTGTTCGATTGCCTCTGACTGACTGCCTGTCCCGCCATGAATGAGCGGTACCAGATCAATGTCGTTATGAACGTACAAGCCACCTGTTCCTTGAGGTCCATACAAGCCTTTATGCCCAGGAAAAGCAAGCATATCGATATGCATTTCCTCTACGTGAATCGGCAATACTCCAGCGGACTGAGAAGCATCTACCAGGAATGTAATTCCCCGCTCTTTTGCTAGCTTGCCCAGCTCAGCTACAGGAAGAATTACGCCGGTCAAATTGGAGGCATGACTCACAACGAGCAGACGTGTATTCGGCTGAATTGCCTTTGCAAAATCCTCTACATAAAAATGATGGTCATCCCTTGGTTCAATAAATACAGCCTCTACCTGACTTGTTTTACGCATGAACTCAATAGGACGCCTCACAGAATTATGCTCCACTAAAGAAGAAATGACGTGATCACCAGGCTTCAAAAATCCTTTAATCGCCTGGTTTAGCGCCTGCGTCGCATTTAGATAAAAAAAGAGGTTATTCGGGTTTTGAATCCCAAACAACCGCGATAACTGCACCCGTGTACGAAACACGGTTTTGCTTGCTTTCATCGCCAGCGTATGCCCGCCTCTGCCGGGATTGGCGGCATAATCTTCTATAGCCTCAGCCATCATGTCTTTGACAGCAGGCGGCTTCGGCCAGGTAGAAGCTGCGTTATCCAAATAAATGATCGCCATGACTACCTCCTACGCTCACTTCTCCGCATTTAGTAAATCTACGATTCGTTGCAAATCTTCCTGTGAATAAAAATCAATTTCGATTTTCCCGCGTTTCGATCCTTTTTTAATTTTAACCGAGGTTCCAAAACGGCTACGCAGCCGTTCCTCTATTGCAATCAAAACAGGCTCGTTTTTCGCTGGCTTTTTCCTTTTTGTTTCACGTGAAACACTCAATTGCTTCACCAGTTCTTCTAATTGTCTGACGCTCAGCTCTTTTTCAACAACATCCTTGGCGAGCTGCTGCTGTGCTTTTTCGTCCGTTACTGTAAGCAAAGCACGTGCATGACCCATAGACAAGTCAGCAGCGGAGACCATTTTGCGAATACCCTCTGGCAATTGCAACAAGCGCAGCATATTGGCGACATGCGGTCTGCTCTTCCCGATCTTTTTCGCTAGCTGATCTTGGGTGTAATCGTGATAAGCAATCAGCTTCTCATATGCTTCTGCTTCTTCCAATGGATTGAGATTCTCACGTTGCAAATTTTCGATGAGAGCGATTTCCATCAACTGTTGATCCGTATACGCCTTCACTACTACTGGGACCTGCTTCAGTCCAGCTAGCTTTGCAGCCCGTAACCGTCTTTCACCCGCTACCAGTTCAAACCCCTTAATACTTTTCCGTACAATCAGAGGTTGGATAATCCCGTGCTCCTTAATGGACCCTGCTAATTCATCAATAGCTGATTGTTCGAATTCCTTACGGGGCTGATACGGGTTGGGACGAATCTCACTCACGGAAACTTCTTTTACTTGTTCCCCTTCTTCAATGAGATTGGACGTAATAAGTGCATTCAGCCCTTTTCCCAAACCTCTACTCATACCCCTACCACTTCCTTCGCCAAGTCAGTATAGACCTCCGCACCTCTTGAGCGTGGATCGTACGTAATAATGGCTTGTCCGTGTGATGGCGCTTCACTCAAGCGAACATTCCGTGGAATAATCGTTTTGTATACCTTTTCTTGGAAGTACTTTTTCACTTCTTCAATGACCTGGATTCCCAGATTTGTACGTGCATCAAGCATTGTCAAAACGACGCCCTCAATCGCCAACTGTGAGTTGAGATGTTTTTGTACCAAACGGATCGTATTTAACAATTGGCTCAAACCTTCAAGCGCATAGTACTCACACTGAATAGGGATCAGCACCGAATCAGCCGCGGTCAGGGAATTGACAGTCAAAATGCCCAATGAAGGAGGGCAGTCAATAATGACGTAATCATACTTGTCCTTTACAACCTCTAACGCCTTTTTCAAACGAACTTCCCGCGATATGGTAGGAACAAGCTCAATTTCTGCGCCTGCCAATTGAATGGTGGCAGGAATGATCATCAGGCCTTCGATGTCAGTAGGCAGAGTGGCATCGACCGGGCTGATGTCGTTAATCAGTACGTCATAAATGCAGTACCGCACATCGGCTTTATTAACCCCGATCCCGCTGGTTGCATTCCCCTGTGGATCAATATCGACCAGCAGCACCTTTTTCCCCAATGCGGCCAAACAAGCACTTAGATTGACGGACGTAGTCGTCTTCCCGACGCCGCCTTTCTGGTTCGCAACCGCAATGATTTTACCCAACTTCTCCACCTCTTTTTTTCATGTAAGAAAAGTAGAGATCGTTCAACTCTCATCTCTTCTTTCCCTTATCACTCTCCAGAACACGCTGCTCATTGCTTTGGCGAATTCTTTTCGAAAAATGACTGCAATTTCGCTTCTCGTCCACTACACATTAATACGTATAACTTCTTGCTTAGGAAACACATCTACCCGTTCCGTTCGGAGAAATCTTTCTGGCAGAAACGATTCGTTGTCTATTCGATCCTCTTTTCGTGGATCTTTATTTAGAAAGCACCCGTGCTATCGGAAAACAAAGAATTCTATCGATATTTCCCATGTTACCAGATTTGACGCTTGCCCGTACGCTGTTTTTTTGATAAAGAGCCAATTTGTCCATTATTTTTGTACGAACAGATGCCTTCGTCCCCTTTTTTACAATCCTGCTTCGCAATTTCGGTAACAAACTTTACCAGATACGATTTCTTCCTTATATAATGCTGAAAAAAATGCTGCGAATCACTCGGACTCTTTCTCCTTATCCGCTAGACCTACAAGCATGAGGGAAAATAGCTCGCTAACAAAGGGACTCCTGCATTATTTGACCAAAAAGAAAAGCGACCTTGTCGCTAGTGTTCACCTTGTATGGGCCAGAACGCCTCGAATCACGTTCCTATTATTTCCCCGCTTCTTTATTTTTCGGGATGCGAATGGTGAACTGATAAAATTCATCATGATCCTCTTCATCAGTTTCAACAGTCAAGCCAGTTTGGATGACCATATCAATTGATTGACGCACAGTATTGATCGCAATCCGTGCATCTCTGGAAAATGCTTTCCACCGCGGCTTTTGTTCCTTTTCTTTCTTCGGATTGTCTGCAACCTCCAAAAGCTGTTTGACACGAACCTCAGTCTGCTTGACGTTCCATTCCCGCTCGATGATCTCTATCAGAACCTTGATTTGCAGCTCGGCATCTTTAAGCGGAATCAGTGCTCTTGCATGTCGTTCCGTCACTTGTCGAGCTAACAAGGCATCTTGGATTTCCTGCGGCAAATGAAGCAATCGTAGCTTGTTGGCAATTGTAGATTGTCCTTTGCCTAATCGTTGTGCGAGGCTTTCTTGCGTCAAATTGTGCAGATCAATCAATTTTTGATAGGCAACTGCCTCTTCAATCGCTGTCAATCCTTCACGCTGCAAATTCTCAATCAATGCGATAGAGGCTGTTTGTGCATCATTAAAATCTTTGACAATCGCAGGAATTCGCTCCATGCCCAATTTTTTTGTTGCACGCAAACGCCGTTCCCCAGCGATCAATTCGTATTGACCGTCGCGCATCCGTACAACGATCGGTTGAATCAATCCATGAGTCCGAATGGTTTGACACAACTCATCAATTTTCTCGTCATCAAACACAGTTCGAGGCTGATACGGATTAGGTACAATTTCCTCTACTGGTATTTGCTTGATTTCTTCGTTTTCAGTTTTGTCGGTCAACCCGAAAATCCGAGAAAATGAATCTTTAACTGCCATAGAAAATCCCCCACTTCTACCCGTTCCATCCATGCTAGTTCTAAATACATAATGCTTCTTTCATGAAACGTAAGAAAACCTCTATCGAGGCCTCCTCAAAGAGGAGCGACCGCGTTTAGCGGAAAGTTATCATGCGCTCCAGTAAAAAACGCTATCGTGGCCGTCCCTGAGGTGAGCGCCGCGTTTTAGTGTAGAGTTTTTATGCGTTCCAGAAAGTTGTAGCAAATTATTTTCATGCTGTGGAGCACTTGATCCTTGTTACACGTTTTTGAAAGCTTGGATACGTTATGCCCTTTGGTTGAGCGCTGATGTATTTCTAAGAGGTCTCTACGAGTGACTCCTATACATTCATATCGGTCAAATACCAAAAAGAAATAAATAGCTCGTCCACTTCGATAGCTTCTCATACAATAGCTGATTGTCTTCCTTGCTTTTTTGGTCCTCCCAGATAAAAAAGTAAACACATAGCTTTTTAAATAGCTATCCATGTGCGTTTCCTAGTACTCCTCTTTACCCGAGTTTTCATCATGACGAACTAAAGTATGCCAAGCTCCTGACAACACTTCTTTTCGCGATTCCCAGTGCCATAAAGCAGCACAAAGCCACTTCTTCTCTTCTCCGTTTCGCCAAGCATTCCAAAACGAAAGTAAAAAACCTCTATCGAGGCCTTCTCAAGGAGGGCGACCGCGTTTTAGTGAAAGGTTTTTACCGAAGTTATGCCGGATGCGGACGCTGAGGCATCTTGTTATGCGTTTCAGAAAGTTTAAGCAAGATTACTTTCATACGATGAAGAACATAAACTTACTTACACGTAAAAAAGAATGACCTACAACTCTTGTACTAGATTCATTTGTCTTTGTCGTATTGAACATCGGTCCGTTGCTTTTTAGGCATAGCTTTCCTAGCCCTACTTACCTATCGCAGCACAGCTCCCCCTTGCCCATCCTGCAAAAAAGTAACTTTTTCTTTAACCAACGTCTTAGTTTCACGAATTCGATTCTTCTCAGTTTCTTTATCAATATGTAATTCTTCAAGATTCGCCCAATTCCTGCTACTGAAAAACGTTTCACGTGAAACATCAATCGTGATCATCATCAAAAAAACCAGCGTGGCTCCGCCTTTTCTCCCGCTCTTCTTGCCCTATACTTTCATCAGACGGATGTGAAATCTTGGTGACATGAAAAAGCCGCGGGAATAAACGATGAAAATCCAATGTCAGATAAGCAAAAAACGCTGCAACGATAGCCGTTATATACATACCTGCGCTAAACATTAATCCAATCGCTGAAGCCACCCACATTCCGGCTGCTGTCGTCAAGCCTTTGACTGATCCGTTGTATTTTATAATGGTTCCTGCCCCCAAAAAGCCCATTCCTGTAACAACCTGAGCGGCAACCCTCCCCGGATCATGATTCATTCCGCTAGAAGAAAAACCATAAATAGAAGCTAGTCCAAACAAACAAGAACCAAAACAGACAAGACTGTACGTCCGAAATCCTGCCGCTCTTTGCCGACTCACATCCTTAATGAATCGTTCCCGTTCCCACCCCATGATCGCTCCAGCGAGAAATGCCAAAAACAAACGCAGCAAAATCGTCGGTGGTGCTCCAAAACGATCTATCGAGGACGACTTCTGGGTAAACATGTGTAAAATTTATTGATACCGTAATCCAAAAGAAAAGATCGCAGCCCTTTTAATGACCAGGCTACGATCTTCCTCATTTCTGCCACTGCTTCGACTTACATAAGCGGCTTTTTGGCAGGAACTCCTGCTTTACGCGGGTACCCCTTTGGCGTTGCTTCTATTTTTTCGATGACCACGATATTTCTTTCTCCAGCATCCTCTAACAGCTGGAATGTCTCTACTTTCCGAGTCTTTCCACCGAGCGTCTTGATTGCCTTCTTTGCTTCATTCAATTCTGGCGTAATCTCTGCTCCTTTCAGAGCAACGAAATGACCACCTACTCTTGCAAAAGGAAGGCAAAACTCAGAAAGCAGATTCAGACGAGCTACTGCACGGGCTATCACTAAATCAAAGCCTTCACGATACGCTGGCTCCTGCCCACGATCCTCCGCACGTCCATGAACGGGATGAACATTTTCAAGCCCCAATTCATTTGCTACATGTGTGAGAAAGCTCATGCGCTTATTTAAAGAATCGATGATCGTCATTTTCAGATGGGGAAAGCATATTTTCAAAGGAATACTCGGAAACCCTGCTCCTCCACCGATATCCACCACTGTTTGCACTTTATCAAAAGGAAAGTAGAAAGCCGGGGTAATCGAATCATAAAAATGCTTAATGTATACCTGGCCCTCTTCTGTAATTCCCGTCAAATTCATCTTTTCGTTCCATTCTACGAGTAAACGAAAAAAATGGTCAAACTGCTCTTTTTGGCGATCTGTTAGAGAAATGCCTTGAGCCGCAAGCTCCTGGGCAAATTGTTCTTTGGTCATGTGCTCTTCTCCTTACTCTGCCGCTCCCACGCGATTATACTGCTCCAAATACACCATCAACACGGAAATGTCTGCGGGAGTAACCCCGGAGATACGCGCTGCCTGACCAATGTTTAACGGACGAATTCGAGTCATATTCTCACGTGATTCCTTGGACATACCCGAAATTTGGTGGTAGTCGATGTTTTCAGGAATACGACGTTCCTCCATCTTTTTCATCCGTTCTACTTGCTGCAAGGACTTGCGAATGTATCCATCGTACTTAATTTGAATTTCAACCTGCTCGATGACATCCTCTGGCAACGGTTCTGGAGCTGGTGCCATTTGCATAATGTGGCTGTAATTGATTTCTGGTCGACGTAGCAGCTGTGCCAGCTCAATAACCTCCGTCAATTCCGGAGAGCCAGCAGCAGTCAACACTTCCTGCACGTGTGCCAAGTCAGGACGTACACGTGTATTCATTACGCGTTCCTTTTCCAGTTCAATCAACGCCCGTTTTTGCTCAAAACGCTTGTAGCGATCTTCGCCGATTAGACCGATTTCATGTCCGATGTCTGTAAGACGCAAATCCGCATTGTCATGGCGTAATAACAAGCGATACTCTGCACGGGAAGTAAGCAAACGGTATGGCTCATGCGTACCTTTGGTCACGAGATCATCAATCAAAACACCGATGTATGCCTCATCTCTACCCAAGATGACAGGCTCTTTCCCCTGAACACGGCGAGCCGCATTGATTCCAGCCATCAAGCCCTGTGCCGCTGCTTCCTCGTAACCCGAAGTCCCGTTAATTTGACCAGCAGTAAAGAGTCCTGGCAAGAGCTTGGTTTCTAGTGAGGGCCACAGCTGCGTAGGTACGACTGCATCGTATTCAATCGCATAGCCTGGGCGCATCATTTTGACTTCTTCCATACCTGTCATCGAGCGCAGCATAGAAAGCTGTACATCCTCCGGCAAGCTGGTAGACAAGCCTTGTACGTACATTTCTTCCGTATTGCGTCCCTCTGGCTCCAGGAAGATTTGATGACGAGGTTTGTCGTTGAAGCGTACTACTTTATCTTCAATCGATGGGCAATAGCGTGGTCCCGTACCCTCAATCATACCCGAGTACATCGGCGCTCGATGCAGATTGTTGGTAATTAAACCGTGTGTTTCTTCGTTTGTATAAGTCAGCCAGCAAGGAAGCTGATCCGTAATAAATTCAGTCGTTTCATAAGAAAACGCACGTGGCATCTCATCGCCAGGCTGAATCTCCATTTTCGAGAAATCTACGCTATTTTTGTGAATGCGCGGTGGTGTTCCTGTTTTGAAACGAGTCATTTCAAATCCGAGCTCTTTCAAATGATACGCCAGACGAATCGACGGACGCATGTTGTTCGGTCCGCTTTCATATTGCAAATCACCCAAGATGATTTTTCCACGCAAATACGTTCCAGTGGTCAAAACGACCGCTTTTGCCATATAGCGTGCACCTGATTGGGTCAAAACCCCTTCACATACGCCATCGTTAACGATTAATTCTTCGACCATCGCCTGGCGCAAAATCAGGTTTGGTGTATTTTCAATCGTTTTTTTCATTTCATGCTGATACGCGAATTTGTCGGCCTGCGCGCGCAATGCATGCACAGCTGGTCCTTTTCCCGTATTGAGCATACGCATTTGAATATGGGTTTTGTCTGTATTGCGCCCCATTTCTCCACCGAGTGCGTCCAATTCTCTCACGACATGACCTTTTGCCGGACCACCGACAGAAGGATTACATGGCATAAACGCCACCGCGTCCAGATTGATTGTCAAAAGCAGCGTATTACACCCCATCCGTGCTGCTGCCAGTGCCGCTTCAGCTCCCGCATGACCAGCCCCAATCACGATGACGTCAAACGAGCCGGCTTCATACGTAGGTACAACATTCATTTTTTCTCCTCCTCCTTACTTGTGAGAACTACGTCGAGTTAACCTTCCTTCGAACAAGACTACGTACCCTTTGGGTGCTCCTTACTTGTGAGAACTACGTCGAGTTAACTTTCTTTCGAACAAGACTACGTGCCCTTTGGGTGCTCCTTACTTGTGAGAACTACGTCGAGTTAACTTTCCTTCGAACAAGACTATCTATATTACTTACCCAGACAGAACTGGGAGAAAATCTGGTCGATCAAATCCTCGCCGACACTCTCGCCGATGACCTCGCCGAGCAGCTCCCATGCCTTTTTAATGTCGATTTGAATCATATCAACCGGCATCAGATCATCAATTCCTGCCAGTGCATCATCGATTGCACGATCCGCCTGACGGAGTAGCTGAATATGACGAGCATTGCTCACATACGTCAAATCATCCTGCTGCACACGGCCACTGAAGAAAATATCCCCGATCGCCTGCTCCAGAAGGTCAATACCGGTCTCCTGACGAGCTGATGTCATGATTAACGGCTGCTGCGGGAAATGTTTTTTCACTTCTTCCATGTCGACTTTTTGCGGCAAATCGAATTTATTTACTATGACAATCACATGGAATCCTTTGGCGGCTTCAAAAATCGCATAATCATCGCGGCTAAGCGGCTCATTGTAATTGATGACAAGCAGGACGAGATCCGCTTTTTGCAAAAGCTGTCTGGACTTCTCTACGCCGATCTTCTCGACGATATCCTCCGTATCACGGATTCCCGCTGTGTCAATCAAGCGAAGCGGAACACCGCGCACATTGACATACTCTTCAATCACATCACGAGTCGTTCCGGCCACATCTGTGACAATCGCTTTTTCTTCCTGAACCAGACTGTTTAATAAAGAAGATTTTCCTACGTTTGGCCGTCCAATAATGGCTGTCGAAAGACCTTCACGCAAGATTTTCCCTTGCTTCGCAGTCTGTAGCAGTCGCTGGATCTCCTCTTTTACCTCTACACACTTTCCTCGCAAGAAGTTTTGTGTGAATTCCTCGACGTCATGCTCCGGATAATCCAACGTCACTTCTATATGAGCCATAGCTTCGATCAGATTTTGGCGCAGCTGTCGAATCAGTCTGGAGAGCTTTCCCTCCACCTGATTGAGCGCGACCTTCATCGCCCTGTCTGTCTTCGCCCGAATCAAATCAATAACAGCCTCTGCTTGGGACAAATCGACACGTCCATTTAAAAACGCCCGCTTTGTAAACTCTCCAGGCTCTGCCAATCTGGCACCATTGTCCAAGATCAGCTCCAACACCTTCTCCACGGACACGATTCCTCCGTGACAGTTTACCTCTACGACATCCTCCCGCGTAAAAGTCCGCGGTGCCTTCATCACAGAAACCAGCACCTCTTCCACTCGTTCATCTGTCTGTGGATCATACAAGTGCCCGTAGTGAATGGTATGGCTGTCCACAGTGGACAACTGCTGTTTTCCTTTGTATATCTTATCCACAACTTCGATCGCCTCCGGTCCACTTACCCGGATCACAGCAATACCGCCTTCACCCATCGGTGTCGCGACCGCCGCTATCGTATCGAATTTCATGCTATTCACCTCTAGCTTTCCACTAAAAACAAGTCAGCCACTAACTTACTAGCTTAACAGATCGCCCTCAAAAATTCCAAAAGAAAGTGCAGATTTTACGGCCCCGGCGATCGCCCAATAGCAAAAAGCAACCCTGCGCCTCAAGGTTGCTGCCACACGTTTGTTATCCACAGTATGATCTTTTTCTTCCTTCTCCAATCCTAACACGGATTATCCACAGTGGATAACATCAAATACAGATAAAAAAGGCAAAAATTTGTTGCGTGTAAGATCAAAAAAATATTCTATCCTGTCTGTTGTGCCGATAAGTCTTATCCATGCAAAAAAAAGAAGCCTAACGAGAGGCTTCTTTTGGTCCGATGACGATATATCGATTGGGTTCGTCTCCTTCGCTAAAGGTAACCACATCTGTTCTTTTTTGTAAAAAGGCATGGATTACTTTTCGCTCAGCTGCTGACATGGGCTCCAAACGTACATCACGTTTGGTAGAAAGGGCTTTTTTGGCCACTCGATCTGCCAGCTGCTCCAACGTTTCTTTGCGACGTAGCCGGTAATTTTCAGCGTCCAACGTGATGCGCACATGTTTCACCGCATGACGGTTCGCTACGACGTTTACGAGATACTGTAATGAATCAAGAGTTTGTCCCCTACGGCCAATAATGATTCCCAGATTGGTTCCCTGGATGTCAAACAGCATGCCCTCTTCAGTTGAACGTGTCTCCACTTTGGCATTTACCTTCATGTTTGACAGTACATCTTGAAGAAAGTCACGTCCCTGTGCAACCGGATCAAAGTGAAATTCGACCTCCACTTTGGCGTCCTTGGCCCCAATCAATCCAAACAAACCTCTGCTTGGTTCCTCCAGAACACGGACACTTGCCTTTTCACGCGGCACACCCAATTCCAGCAAAGCTTTCTGCACAGCATCGTCTATCGTTTTTGCCGTAGCAACCACCTTTTTCACTTGGAGGCTCCCCCCTTAGGAACAGGCTTATTACTACTATCGCGGTACAGGAAGTACGTTTGCACGATAGTAAACAGGTTACCATACACCCAGTACAGAGACAGAGCAGAAGGCAACGTAACTGCAATCGCCAGAATCATAAGCGGCATCATGACAATCATCATTTGCATTTGCGGATTGCCTTGTGTAGCCTGACCCATCATTTTGGACTGCAGATAGGTCGTAATTGCCGCAACGATCGGCAAGATATAGTACGGGTCTTTTTCACCCAAGGTCAGCCACAGGAAGCTCTGTTCCTTAATGGCTTCTGTACGGATGATCGCATGGTAGAACGCAATCAGGATTGGCATTTGTACCAGCATAGGCAAGCAACCAGCCAATGGATTGACGCCATTCTTTTGGAAAATCGCCATTGTTTCTTGTTGCGCTTTTTGTGGATCGTTCTTGTACTTCTCACGGATTTTTTGCATCTCAGGCTGAAGCTCTTGCATTTTCTTCGAGCTCTTGATTTGCTTCACCATCAGGGGCAGTACAATCAGACGAATGATGACTGTAGCTACCAGAATACCAAATCCGTAGTTGTTACCGAGGATTAATGCGCTCTCACTAATCAACCAGGACAGAGGATAGACTAAATACTTGTCCCAAAAGCCGGTTGCGTCAGGGCCGATTGGCGCAGCTGTCTGTGGGTTACAGCCCGACAACACTAGAACCAGCAAGGTCAGCATAAGAATGCTGAGGGTGCGTCTACTCAAGGGTGATCCTCCTTTTCCCCGCTTCAATTGAGGTATGATTATTTGCGTTGATCCGGGACTGGATCAAACCCGCCCGGGTGGAACGGATGGCATTTAAGGATGCGACGAAGTGCCAACCATCCTCCCCTCCACGGACCAAATCGACGAATCGACTCGATAGCGTAGTGGGAACAGGTGGGCGCGAACCTGCATGACGGTGGTTTCAGTGGAGAAATAAACAGCTGGTATCCACGAATCAACCCAACCATGATTTTCGCCAACATCGCTTCACCCTCTTTTTCCATTATGTACGGGTGCCTGTTTGATCACTTTGGCTCGTTTCATGACGTGCAATAGTGACTGCTCAATGGCTTCAAGGGTCATCTTTTCCACTCCTGGTCTCGCTATGATGACGAGATCAAGACCGCGTGGAATGACGGTTTCCAGACGTGCTACCGCCTCGCGTATGAGCCGCTTGACCCTGTTACGTATAACGGCGTTGCCAATTTTTTTGCTGACGGAAATCCCTGCGCGAAAAGCGTCTTGTCCCTCTTGCTTGGCTGAATACAGGACAAATTGCTTATTGGCTGCAGAGCTCCCTCGTTGAAACACTGCTTGAAAGTGCTCATTTTTTTTGAGCCGGTGTGAACGATGCAAGGTAAACAACCCCTAACATCACAATTATAGTAGAAAACATAAACAGCATCTACCAGTATATCCTTGTTTCGTTCACTTTTTTCCCATAAGTAGCTTCGGTTTAAAAGAAAATGAGAAAAACGCAAGAAAAGACACCCTCGGATTAGCCAATTCTAGCTAGAAATTCGTCGCTAATAGTATGTATCCGCTGAATTAACCCCACGTTTGCTTCTAAAAAACCGAGTTTTTGGAGCGCAAAAGAAAGCTCTGTGGGAAGAGACTCCCAGTGCTCCTCCAGCCAGCGATCAGAATCGACACAAAGATACAGCCAGATTGCTTCCGAAAACAACAGGAACCATGCGTCCTCTTCCTCTTCTTTTCGATTCATGCGCTCTACCTTTTTGCTCAGCAGCACATCATTACGCGGGTCAAGTGCAAACAGGCTCTCATCCTTCTGTGAAAGCAGATAATCCCGATAGGTGGAAATCAGCTTCAACCTACTCTGAAGATCCTGCCTGCCCTCGAAGCTTTCCTTAATAAGTCGCTCTATGTCATCCGCTTGGCCGCATTCTTTCATCATCTGATAAAGCGCACGATCTGCTACTGTCCCCCTGCAAAAATAAGCAAACAACTGTACAGCTTCGATCCAGCTGGCCCATGCCGCCAAAAAAGCGGAGTAGCCCCGTCCCAGAGAAAGCGCCTGCTTCGCCCCAGCCCGATACTCCTCTATGATCCTCTTTCCTTGGGCTAGCATTTTGCTCTTGCCCTCTTCGGAATCAAGATAGTCGCACATAGCGTGCAGCCAAGCCAAATAGCGCCCATCAGGGTCGTGAATCAGTCTCGCTTCTTTTATATAGCGCCATAACCACGGATTTTCGTATACGGCTTCATTCGTCGGTACCGGATGAATATGAAGCTGAATAATCTGTCCTCTGAACCAGCAATTCTCACTCGTGTGGTCACTTATCCCCTCTACGATGATGTTCAGGTCGAGATCACTGTAAGCATCTGCCTCTCCTCTTCCGACTGATCCTCCCGCATACGCACAAAGCAAACCAGGAAAAGCTTTTTCAGCTAAGAAGTCTTTGGCTGTTAAAACAAAAAAGTCGGTAAAATTCTCGTTCCGCTCCATGGATTCCCCCTGCCTCTGCTGCAACCTTTCAGTAGCTAGGTAATTAAACTCCTCCAAAAGGGTTCAACATCATTGCAGGACTTCCTCTTTCACATGAACAAAGAATTTTCCGACTTAAATCGCAAACAAAAAGGCCACTGAAAGCGTGGCCTAAGCGGAAAGAACTTTTCTACCTCGTTGACGACGAGCAGCCAAAATTTTGCGGCCATTTTTCGTGCTCATGCGCTTACGGAATCCATGATCCTTTTTGCGCTTACGGTTGTTAGGATTAAATGTTGGTCTCATTACTATACACCTCCGCCTTGCACAGACATTCTTTTGCATTATAAAAACATATACCTAAAAAGTCAAGTGACAGTGGAATTCATTTACCAAGGCAAATATCCCCACAAAACTATTTCCCGGGTCTGTGGATATCATTTTATCCACAAAAACAAGATTCGACAAGTTTATCTACAGCTTGTACACAAAATATGGACATGTGCATATGTACTGAGCACCAGAGGTTGTGTTTGTGGATAAGTATGAAAAAACCATTGATACCATGCGTTATATCTGTTATTATGTTTTTGTTTTGATGCGTGAATAACTTCTGAAGGTAAAATAGGTTTTCCACAGCATGTGGATAAGTTTGTGGACAGATTCCCTCCTGTGTGTATTTTCTTACTCACAAGGGTGCGGATAACCGTCTGCTTTTTTTCTCTTCTCCGGGCGTAATCCCTTTTTTTCGACTATTTTTATCCACAGTCGACAACCATCGACCATGTTGACAAATAGGTCGCACATAGCACAATTTTGCACTTTTTTCGTTATATTTATGTTCGATGAAATCATTTTACGGATGGACCAAAAGGAGGGATTCTGGTTGGATGCAGCGATTAGCGAGCTATGGCGCAAAGTTTTGGCCAAGATAGAAAAATCGCTAAGCAAACCCAGTTTTGATACCTGGCTGAAGGCGACGAAAGCAACTACGTTAGAAGAAGATGCATTGATAGTCGTAGCACCCAATGACTTTGCAAGAGATTGGCTCGAAACCAGGTACGCTCAACTGATTACCGATACACTATATGAAGTAACTGGTATCAATATGAAGGTAAAATTCGTCGTTTTGCAGAATCCAGACCCCGCATTTGCCGATGAACAGCCTAGCCCACGGGTAAAAGCCAGTACTCCACCTACTGCTGCGGATGATCAACCGCCCAGTATATTGAATCCCAAATACACCTTTGACACGTTCGTCATTGGCTCCGGGAACAGATTTGCTCATGCGGCATCGCTAGCAGTCGCAGAAGCTCCAGCAAAAGCATATAATCCCCTCTTTATTTACGGGGGTGTCGGACTCGGCAAGACCCACTTGATGCACGCAATTGGACATTATGTCATTCAGCACAATCCTTCGGCGAAAGTGGTCTATTTGTCATCTGAGAAATTTACCAATGAGTTCATCAACTCGATTCGGGATAACAAGGCCGTCGAGTTCCGCAATAAATACCGGAGCGTGGATGTCCTTTTAATTGATGATATTCAGTTCCTAGCTGGAAAAGAGTCTACCCAAGAAGAATTTTTCCATACATTCAATGCTCTGCACGAGGAAAGCAAGCAGATCATCATCTCCTCTGACCGGCCTCCAAAGGAGATCCCGACGCTAGAGGATCGTCTGCGCTCCAGATTTGAATGGGGTCTTATCACGGATATCCAGCCACCGGATTTAGAGACACGGATCGCCATTTTACGCAAAAAGGCGAAGGCGGAGAACCTGGACATTCCTAATGAGGTAATGGCGTACATCGCTAACCAGATTGATAGCAATATTCGCGAGCTGGAGGGTGCTTTGATTCGTGTCGTTGCCTACTCTTCCTTGATCAATCGCGATATTGATACGCAGTTGGCTGCCGAAGCATTGAAAGATATCATCCCGTCTTCTCGCCCGCGTGTTATCACGATCATTGACATTCAGCGAGCTGTGGGAGAAGCATATAGTCTCAAGCTGGAAGATTTTAAAGCGAAAAAACGGACCAAAACCGTTGCTTTCCCAAGACAAATCGCGATGTATCTTTCCAGAGAGCTGACAGATGCATCCCTACCTAAAATCGGAGACGAATTCGGCGGGCGTGACCACACAACGGTCATCCATGCTCATGAAAAAATCTCTCGTGCCTTAGCTAGTGATCCGCAAATGCAGACAACGATTCAATCGCTCATTGAAAAATTAAAAGCACACCACTAAACCTGTGAATAACGCAAAAAGCCTATACACAACTTACCCACATGTGTATAGGCTCTCTTTTACGTATTCGATCCACATATCCACAAATCCACAGGCCCTATTACTACTTCTGTTAAAAAGATATATCCTAATAAGATATGAAAGAGGCGCAGCCATTATGCACGAACTCGTAAAAAATGGCGCCAACAAAGAGGGAGGAACAATCGATGCACATTACCGTTCAGCGAGACAAGCTGTCAAACGCCGTATCGCATGTCAGCAAAGCGGTTTCCAGCCGAACAACTATTCCGATTTTGACCGGGATCAAGATAAAAACGGATGATGAAGGACTTACTCTGACAGCAAGTGATTCTGATGTATCCATTGAGGTTCAAATTCCTTTGGAAGAAGCAGGAGAATGGGGAGTTACGATTCACAAACCAGGTAGCATCGTGCTGACAGCTCGCATTTTCAGTGAAATCGTACGCAAGCTGCCAAGCAGCGAAATTCACATCCAAGTAGATGATCGCTTGGTTACGCAAATCCGTTCGGGGCAAGCTGAATTTACAATCAACGGGATGGATGCAAGTGAATTCCCTCAATTGCCACACCTGGAAGAGGATAAAGTATTCAGTGTTCCCTGTGATCTTTTGAAAGCGATGATTCGACAAACCGTTTTTGGTGTTTCGACATCTGAGATGCGTCCAATTTTGACTGGCTTGATGTGGTCGCTTGATCAAGGACAGCTGCGCTTTGTTGCTACAGATAGCCACCGTTTGGCTAGTCGTACTGCAATGGTGGAATGCCCTGAGGACCTTTCCTTCCATAACGTCGTTGTACCGGGTAAAAGTTGCAATGAGTTGGTAAAAATATTGGATGATGACCAAAATCCAGCTGATATCGTTGTAGCAGAAAACCAGATTTTGGTGAAATCGAAACATATTCTATTCTACTCCCGTCTGTTGGAAGGAACCTATCCAGACACGACAAGAATCATTCCACAAGGCAGCAAAACAGAAATTACAGTTAGCACAAAAGAGTTGCTGCAATCGATCGAGCGCGCTTCGTTGCTCAGCCGCGAAGGTAAATCAAATGTCGTAAAACTGGTTACTTTATCGGATGGCACTGTCGAAATTACTTCAAATGCGCCTGAAATCGGGAAAGTAACGGATATTTTGATGCCAAAAGCGATGAACGGTGAAGAACTCAAGATCTCCTTCAACGCCAAATATATGATTGACGCGCTCCGTGCAATTGACAGCACAGAAATTAAAGCAAGCTTTACTGGCCCGATGAGTCCATTCGTCATTCGCCCAACTGACCATGACTGGATGCTGCATTTGATTCTGCCAGTCCGTACCTACTAAGCATTTTTTCGTAAAAGACTGTTTTTACGTAAAAGAAAGGAGCCAAGCCATGGGTGAGGTTTCCATTAAGACCGACTATATAACTCTTGGACAATTTTTGAAGCTGGCGGAAGTCATTGACACAGGCGGTATGGCCAAAGCATTTTTGGCTGAAGTGCCGATCCAGATTAACGGTGAGCTGGACAACCGTCGTGGCCGCAAGCTATATCCTGGCGATGAAGTGGCGATTGAAGGCTTTGGCCGCTATCAGGTGGTACGCCGCTGAGAGGAGAGCGTGATTCTTGTTTCTCAAGAACCTGTCGCTAACCAACTATCGCAATTACGAATCGTTGTCCCTGTCTTTTGATGGGCAGATTCAGCTGTTTATCGGCAATAACGCACAAGGGAAAACCAATGTTCTCGAATCCATATACGTTTTGGCTCTGGCCAAATCCCATCGTACGCCCCGAGATAAGGAGCTGATCGGGTGGGAGGCTGATTATGCCGCTATCCGTAGCGATGTTCTTCGTCGCTACGGTTCTGTTCGTTTGGAGCTGCAGTTGACAGCGAAGGGAAAGCGGGCCAAAATCAACGGAATGGAGCAGCAGAAGCTTAGTGCCTATGTTGGAGCTTTGAATGTAGTCATGTTTGCCCCGGAGGATTTGTCCATTGTAAAAGGAGCGCCTGCTCAGCGCAGACGCTTTATTGACATGGAAATAGGACAGGTCTCACCGACATATCTATATTATTTGAGCAATTACAACAAGGTGCTTGCCCAGCGGAATCAGCTATTGAAGGATTTAGGTATGAAAAAAAGTAACTCGCTGGAAATGCTGGTAATTTGGAATACCCAATTAGCGGATTTAGCTGTAAAATTGTTACGAAAGCGTTTTGAGTTTATTCGGAAGCTGGAGACGTGGGCACAGGAAATCCACACTGGCATTACCGATGGTAGGGAAATGCTCTCTTTGCATTACGAAAACTCTTCGCCTGTTACGGAAGAGATGTCAGCGGACCAGGCTGTTGACCACCTGTTGGCTGCTTATGAAGGGGTTCGGGACCGAGAGATCATGCGGGGAAGCACCATGATTGGGCCACACCGTGATGATTTTTCACTTAAAGTGAACGGCATGGATGTACAGACGTATGGGTCGCAGGGGCAACAGCGTACCAGTGCTCTGTCCATCAAATTGGCTGAAATCGAGCTAATAAAAGAAGAAGTGGGTGAATACCCGGTTCTTTTGTTGGATGATGTCTTGTCAGAGTTGGATGAACATCGACAAACCCTGTTACTCGAAACCATTCAGGATCGGGTACAGACGTTTGTAAGCACAACGGGTGTGGAAGGCTTAAAGCATCAGGTTCTCCAGCAAGCCTCTCGTTTTTATGTGAAGGAAGGGAAAATCTCGGGAGAAAGGTAGGGGATCAGGGATGTTTATTCACATTGGTGGAGATACTGTGGTGAGCACGAAGGAAGTAATTTCCATTCTGGATCATCAGACGGTGAAATCCTCGAAAATCAATAAGGCTTTCTTGCTTGAAAAACGGAAGACGGTTGTTGATCATAGTGAGGAAGAAACCAAGTCGTATGTAATCACCCAAGACGCCATATACTGTTCACCTATTTCTTCTCTGACGCTAAAGCGACGCGCTCAGTTCGTGGACAGCTTGGATCAGGTTCCCTTAGTACAAGCTGAAGTGGAGGAGTTGAGTTAAGTAGTGGATCAAGTGACGACGAAAGATACAAACTACGATGCTAGTCAGATTCAGGTACTGGAAGGGTTAGAGGCAGTTCGGAAACGTCCCGGCATGTACATCGGTTCGACCAGTAGCCGCGGTTTGCATCACCTGGTATGGGAGATTGTCGACAACGCCATCGACGAAGCGCTTGCCGGTTACTGTGACGATATTTTGGTAGTCATTCAGCCGGACAACTCCATAGCTGTAACCGATAATGGCCGGGGGATTCCTACCGGTATTCATGAAAAGACGGGGAAATCAACTGTAGAAACTGTTTTGACCGTTTTGCACGCCGGCGGTAAGTTCGGCGGTGGCGGATACAAGGTTTCCGGTGGTCTTCATGGCGTAGGTAGCTCGGTTGTGAACGCGCTATCCGAGTGGATGGACGTTGAGGTCAAACAAAACGGCAACATTTATCACATGCGTTTTAGAGTAGGTGCTCCTGAAGCTGACCTCGCTATCGTAGGTGAAACGGAAGAGTCGGGTACCAAGGTTACGTTTAAACCGGACCCGACTATCTTTACCGAAACCACGGTTTTTGAATACGACATTTTGCAAAAACGTATTCGTGAGCTGGCATTCCTGAACAAAGGATTGCGAATTACACTAAGAGATGCACGTCCTGAACAGGAGCGGGAGGAATCGTTCCATTACGAAGGCGGTATCGTACAATTCGTTGAGTACCTGAACAAGAACAGGGAAGCATTGCACGATGAGGTTATTTATTGTGAAGGAGAAAAAGATGGCTTGCTGGTCGAAGTCGCTATTCAATACAACGATAGCTACGTCAGCAATATCTACTCTTTTGCCAACAATATTAATACACACGAGGGTGGAACTCACGAAACAGGCTTTAAAACAGCCCTTACTCGTGTAATCAACGACTATAGCCGTAAGTTTAATTTTTTGAAGGAAAAGGATCAGAATCTCTCTGGTGACGATGTCCGTGAAGGCATTACCGCAATCATTTCCGTGAAGATTCAAGAACCTCAATTTGAAGGGCAAACGAAAACAAAGCTGGGCAACTCGGAAGCGCGCAGCATTACAGAGTCTGTTTTTGGCGATCGTTTCAACAGCTTCATGGAGGAAAATCCGGGGATTGCCAAGAAGGTCGTCGAAAAAGCTTTGATGGCTGCAAGAGCGCGTGAAGCTGCTAAGAAGGCTCGTGAAATGACTCGCCGCAAAAGCGCACTGGAAGTCAGCGCTTTGCCGGGTAAATTGGCGGATTGCTCTTCTAAAGACGCGTCTGAGTCCGAGCTGTTCATCGTAGAGGGAGACTCTGCGGGTGGATCGGCCAAGTCTGGCCGCGATCGTCATTTCCAGGCGATCCTGCCTTTGCGTGGTAAAGTTTTGAACGTGGAAAAAGCGCGTTTGGACAAAATTCTTGGTAATAATGAGATTCGCATGATCATTACTGCACTTGGTACTGGGGTCGGCGAAGATTTTGATATTACGAAAGCGCGCTATCACAAGGTAGTGATCATGACGGATGCCGATGTCGACGGATCTCACATCCGCACGCTTCTTTTGACCTTCTTCTACCGTTACATGAGACAGCTCATTGAAGCGGGGTATATTTATATCGCGCAGCCGCCTCTCTTTAGTATCAAACAAGGTAAACAGCTGCACTATGCTTATACCGACAAGCAGCGTGATGAGATTCTCGCAACGCTGAAGACAATGCCGAAGCCAAACATCCAACGCTATAAAGGATTGGGTGAGATGAACGCGGATCAACTATGGGAAACAACCATGGACCCTAACATGCGCACGCTCCTGCAAGTGAATCTGGAGGATGCCATGGAGTCCGATATGGTCTTTGAAACTCTCATGGGTGATGAAGTAGAGCCTCGTAGAGAATTCATTGAGCAGTACGCTTCAACTGTACGCGATCTGGATATTTAATCATGTAGGAAGACTCAGCTGTTCTAGCGGTTTATTCTGATACATGCTAGGATAGCTGAGTTTCTTTTTTCGTGTTTATGACCTTCAGAAAATTTTTTAGTTGTGCCGGATAAAAAAATCAGAAATTCTATTGCAATGAAATAAATTCTATGCTAGATTATATTCCTAGAAGGAACACGGGCCTATAGCTCAGTTGGTTAGAGCGCACGCCTGATAAGCGTGAGGTCGGCTGTTCGAGTCAGCCTAGGCCCACCATTTATCTTACCTTACATAAGTATTTGGCATTACCTTTCACGGGGCTGTAGCTCAGTTGGGAGAGCGCCTGCCTTGCAAGCAGGAGGTCATCGGTTCGATCCCGTTCAGCTCCACCACATATTATTCCTCGGTAGCTCAGTTGGTAGAGCAATCGGCTGTTAACCGATCGGTCGGCGGTTCGAGTCCGTCCCGAGGAGCCACTTTCACACTTTATGTAGCTTATAATCTTGGCCCGTTGGTGAAGCGGTTTAACACAGCAGCCTTTCACGCTGTCATACAGGGGTTCGAATCCCCTACGGGT
>NZ_JAWRXI010000186.1:0-271 GCF_046535075.1 Brevibacillus sp. SIMBA_040 | reverse complement strand
AACCCTACAGTGCGAGTGCGAGCTAGGGATGTATAAGTTAATTGGCAACTTTTACAAGATGTGAGCATACTTCGCCACTTTAGGGAAATAAATTGTCGCACGCTTGTACTGAGTTACAGGCATGACGGCAGTCTGCTTGGCTTTGTCGCTCCGATGATTTACGAAACCGCGCGCCGTTACCGAGACTATATCTACTGGGATGCGATCTTGTTCATGGAGGATCCAGAGATTGTACTCGCAAGAAGCATCCCCGACTGTGCTATCCGTCGTA
>NZ_JAWRXI010000185.1:0-271 GCF_046535075.1 Brevibacillus sp. SIMBA_040 | reverse complement strand
AGAAAGGCTTTGCAATGGATCTGGAAGGTGGCCCAAAGTCGTTTCTAATGATCTTGGCTAACAGGCCATTGGTGAAGGGCACGTTAACGGCGGATCAGAAAAGACAAATTATTCAGGACTTCGGTGAGGCCGGTGTATTTGACGCCGCCCTGGCGCTGATGGAGGCAACCTATGCACAGCTTCTCAGTTACTTAGAGGCTGTGAGGCAGTGCAAGGGTGCGGTCAATATCAAAATGCTGGAGGAGTTTTTAAGTTCCCTGCATTTCCAGCC
>NZ_JAWRXI010000184.1:0-272 GCF_046535075.1 Brevibacillus sp. SIMBA_040 | reverse complement strand
CCATTCTACGCTCATATTCTTGGTTTTGTTCACGCAATCGCTGATGCTGCTCTTCGCTCATGAGCATGGGCTGGCTGGCTGGCTCGTCAGATCGTGTAAACACAGGAACGCGCTGAGAATCTGGCTGGCTTGCGCTTTGCGCGCTGGTACTACTGCTTGATGTTTGCGGTTGAGCGCTACTGGGCGAGTCGCTGGTGCTACTTTCCATTTGCATGGCACTTGCTGCTGCACGGTTGGCCAGTATCTGTCCTTGCATCTCAGCGAGTTGCTCA
>NZ_JAWRXI010000183.1:0-272 GCF_046535075.1 Brevibacillus sp. SIMBA_040 | reverse complement strand
AGTAGTAGTGCCTTGGGACGCATTGCGAGCTCAAACCGCACATAAATTTGTAACCTTTGGGTTGCTCAAGACTTTAGGTGTCTTGCCGCAGGATGTGCCAAACCCAATTGTTGGGATCATGACGAAAAGACCCAGGACAGTTGCTGATCTGTTGATGTTTTCGCATTGCAACGTTGTGGTTTGTACCATCGGCGCGATCGGCACGAGTCTTCCCAGCGCGTTGCTTCAGGAGATCGCCAGTCGCTGCTGCGCGCTCGTCCTTGACGAAGCGC
>NZ_JAWRXI010000012.1:0-198848 GCF_046535075.1 Brevibacillus sp. SIMBA_040 | reverse complement strand
AGCTGACGAATACTAATCGGTCGAGGACTTATCCACACACTCTTAGCAAGCATGCGTATTCAGTTTTGAAGGAATGAAGCGAAAAGCTGTATTCACGATTACTTGAAAAAGTAATGGGGAATGCAGCTTTTTTGTTGTAGTCTGTTTTGTTCTCAAATCTGAATCCAAAAAAGTTATGCTCTAATGTGAATATCGATAAGTATGCCTGTTCACTTTTTTTCCAGCCAGCTTGCTCTCATTGTGATTTTGGGCATTTATGCTATGCTGGAACAGGTAGTTTTTTTAACGAAAGAGGGATAACCATATGTTAATTCTTGCAGTCGAGGATGAACAAGCTCTGCTTCAGGCGATTGCTGGAGTGCTGACGGATGAAGGCTATCAAGTAGATACAGCCGAGCGCGGGGATGATGGACTTCTGCTTGCACAGCGGGGTATCTATGATCTATTAGTGCTCGATATTATGATGCCCGGAATGGATGGACTAACGCTGGTCAAAACCTTGCGTGCCAAAGGCATTATGACACCTGTGCTATTTTTGACGGCAAAAGATAGCGTCCGAGCCAGGGTTGAAGGTTTGGATGCTGGTGCAGATGATTATTTGGTGAAGCCCTTTGCGACGGAGGAATTAACTGCGCGGGCACGGGCACTTTTGAGACGGCATGGTAAAACAGGAGCCGAGGGAGAAATGGCTTACGGGCCAATTGCTCTAAAAATAAATGAGTACGATGGGTTTGTTGACGATGAACCGATGAAGCTCACGACAAAGGAGTACGAGCTGTTAAAGTACTTTTTGCAAAATCGGGAGCAAATTTTAACGCGCCAGCAAATATTCGATCGGGTGTGGGGAATTGATTCAGATGCGAACTACGGGGTGGTAGATCTGTATGTTCACTATCTGCGCAAGAAGCTGGGTCAGTGTGAAGGCTTTATCCGAACCATCCGCAATGTGGGTTACATTTTGAAAAAGGATGAACGGTAATGTTTCAAAAAACCAGAATCCGTCTGGTGACATTGAATGTCATTGTTGTATTTCTGTTATTGAACGGTTTAGGAAGCGCGGTCTACTATACGATGCAATATCGCCTATACTCGCAGGTGGATCGCGAGCTGCAAAAAGTGACCGAGCGACTCATCGTAGATCCGCTGCCACGCCTTCAACGGGTAAATGAGGAAGCATTTCCCTATAATCGTCAGGAGCGAAAAAAATTCGGGGAGTTGGAGCGCAGATATGTCCTGCTTGTTTGGAATGAGCAAGGTGAAGTCATGGGCACTGCTTTTTCTGAGCGTTTAGAGCCTGAGGATTTACCTGGTTTTCAACACATCGGACAGCCGGATCGTGTAGAAACGCTTTCTGTAAACGGGCAAGTCTATCGCGTACAGACGGTCACGATGCCCAAAAAGGTCATTGTAGGGAACAGACCGCAAGCATCGTATCAATTTCAGTTGATCTACAATCTGGAGCAAGAACAAAAAATGCTGAGCAGCTTGTTGTATGTAGTCGTAATCGGCGGCGCGGTCAGTATCGTTATCGCGATGGTGGTAGGTCTGTTTCTCGCGAGAAGGGCGCTCGTTCCGATTCAGGTCTCGTGGGAAAAACAACAGCAATTCATTGCCGATGCTTCGCATGAGCTGAGAACGCCCTTGGCGGCTATTCTCGTCAATTTAGAACGGCTATTCCGTTATCCAGACCATACGATTGAGCAGGAAAGTGAAAAAATCATGGTCGGGATGCAGGAGACGCGGCGATTGAGCAAGCTTGTCTCCGATTTATTGACACTTGCTCGCAGCGATTCGAATGAGCTGCAAATCATGCCGCAAAAGTTCAGGCTGGATGAAATTGTACAAAAATGTACCCAAGTCTTTACTCAGCTCGCCATTGTGAAAGAAATCAGCATGGAAACGGAAATTGAACAGCCATTGGAAATGGATGGAGATGAAGAGCGATTGCATCAGCTGCTTGTCATCTTACTGGATAATGCGCTGAAGTACACGAATGAACACGGCAAGATTTTTGTCTCCTGTAAACGGGAAGGACAGCGTGTCGTTGTGCTTGTAAAAGATACAGGGATAGGAATTCCCAAGGAGGATATCCCTTATTTGTTTGACCGTTTTTATCGGGTAGACAAGATGCGCTCCCGATCGACAGAAGGGACAGGTTTAGGGCTGTCCATTGCGAAGTGGATTGTAGATGCGCATCATGGGAAAATACAGGTGAGTAGTGAGGAAGGGATAGGAACCAGTTTTTTGGTTACACTTCCGATGAGGCAATAAGGATAAAGAAAGGTAGCCGATTTCCGATAAAAAAGGGGATCGGTTATTTTTACTTTCTTTGTAACAGTTTATTATACTTTCTTACTTTACATATTTAGAAAGTGATGTAAACTACAAATGTAGAGAAAGGAGTGGCGCTTCTATGAAACTTACAGTAACTTCAGCAGCTCTTGCATGGTTTCGAGAGGAGTGGGGATGCCAGGAGGGAGACAGCATCCGCTTTTTCGTTCGTTACGGAGGCGTTAGCACAGTACAGGACTCGTTTTCCATGGGAATCGCAAAAGAGCAACCAAATGAAGCAGGGCTCTCCACAGTTGTAGATGGAATTACCTTTTATATGGAACAGGACGAGCTGTGGTACATGAATGGAAAAGGCTTGCTAGTGGATTACTTGCCTGCTACAGACGAAGTCGTTTTTAAGCTTGATTAAGAAAATCATATCGTGCTCATGAGCTAAGAAACTCCGAAGATACATCGGAGTTTTTTATTTTTAAAGCTGATTTATTTTATATTTTATACTTAACAAACCAAAAAGTTTATTATATGATAACGATAAGCAACTGGAAAAAGGAGGATGAGTGATGAGGCTGTTGGATTCGTATATAGAGCTTGGCGTAGTGGCAATGGCGCGGGCTGCTACGGCGGGATGGTTCGGAGGACATTATGGGGCAGCGCTGCTTGCCGGCTATTACATGAATCAGGAGCATGAATTGCCGGAGCATGTCAAAGCTGGCATTGAGCGAACCTGTGAAGCGTATCGCGCCCAGCAACCAGACTGGTTTTTACCAATCGACCAGGATGAGGCCGCTGACGCTACCCTGTTAAGTCAAGTTATTGCTGGACTTGCTGACAATGTCGCACAGCTACGTACCTCTGGGCATGGATTGGCGTTGGGCGTACTTGCCCTGAAGGCGCTGAGAGAGCGACCAGATTTGATCAGACCAAGTGTCGTAGATGGATTAGTCAAGCTGCTAAAAGCGACGACAAAGGACAGGCAAACCCGTTACTGGGGTATCGAAAACTATTTTGACCTCACAGAAGCAGACATAGCTGGTATTGAGCCGTATCATACTACAGTCGAGATGGCTGAGCGGGCATTTGATGAACTGCATACAGTCATACCGGGGCGTGTCATTGATGGGCTGCGCTATCATTTTGCAGGAGAGGTCGTTCACAGCGTCACCCATGCACAGGCATTGACTGATTTAGAGCGGTTCGGATACAGGGAGCTAGTGACACCTGGCATACGCAATCATCATGTGCAGATATATCTCAATAGGCAGATACCTGACTTTGTGTTGGAGGATAAAGTCAAGGAACCAGCCTTTGAGAACATTTTTTCACCTGTATTTTGGGAAAAGACGTACAGAGATCCGCACGCCCTGAAGCTGCCCTATGCGGCTCTTGATCTACTCAGACGTTTGCCGGTTGAAAAAAGGGCAGTAGCAGAGCGGAATTTATGCAAGCTATTGACGATCATGGACTGAAAAAAAGGGACGAATACAGAAAAAGCACAGAAAAGAGGAGGCCAGTATCGGACCTCCTCTTTTGTATAGTCTTGATTCTATTGAGCTTCTACCAGCTCGGAATAACCGTAGTCGTCGATTCACGATTGGCAAAATAGCTTTTATGCTCCACGAGAGCATCTAAAATAGCTTGTTCATTAATGCCAAAGCCAATGCCCGGTGCGGTTGGGACCTCAAGGACACCAGGTGCAGCAAAATCGATCATCGGCGTCACAATATCTTGGGCAAAGTAACGATTCGACGGGGAAGTATCACCTGCGATTGTGAAGTTGCCAAGTGACGCCATCGCGATATTGTGCGCGCGGCCAATACCGGCTTCCAGCATACCGCCGCACCATACCGGAATGCTGCGTTCTGCACACAGGTCATGAATCTTCTTGGCATCTGTCAGACCACCTACACGCCCGATTTTGATGTTGATGATGCGGCAGCTGCCCAGCTCAATCGCTTTGCGTGCATCTTCTACGGTATGGATGCTCTCATCCAGACAGAGCGGTGTCTTCAGCTCTCTTTGTAGAGTGGCATGGTCGATGATATCGTCATGCGCCAAAGGCTGCTCGATCATGATCAGTCCAAAGTCATCCAAATCCTTCAGCATATCCATGTCTTTCAACGTATAGGCGGAGTTTGCATCTGCCATCAATGGCACGTCCGGTCCGAATGTATGACGGATTGCGCGCATCGGTTCTACGTCAAAGCCAGGCTTGATTTTCACCTTGATTTTTTTGTAGCCGTCACGGATGAAGCCATCTACGCGCTCCAGCAGCTTTTCAATCGTCGGCTCAATCCCGATACTGACGCCCACATCGATAGTAGAGCGAGTGCCGCCTAATGCCTGAGAGAGCGAGATGCCGTTCATTTTCGCATACAGGTCCCAAATAGCGCCTTCAAGCGCAGCTTTGGCCATATGATTACGGCGCATCCAGGAGAACAGGCGAGAAACGTCATCAGGATGCTCGATCTCACGGGAGAACAGCTGAGGGATCAAATACTTCTCCAGCATGTACCATACAGTGTCCACATCTTCTTCGTTGTAGACAGGGACATCCATCGCAACACTTTCTCCAAAACCGACATGGCCTCCACTGTAGGCGCGAACGAGGATACATTCTTTGTGGGTTTCGGTTCCCATACTGGTTTCAAAAGGCGAATTCAGCGGTATCTTGATTCTTTGCAGATCAACGCGTTCGATTTTCATGTCCATATCTCCTCAACAATTGGGATGGGTGTTATGCAGTGAACGTAGAAGGAAAGCCTACTTGGTACTGTGCCGTTCGAAGGTAGTGAGCACCGCTCTCGTCAAAATTTCAATTCCGTCGAGCAAAGCTGATTTTTCAAAAGTCATCTGTGGATGATGGAGACCAGGAGCGAGGCCACAGCCCAGACCCAGCATCGTTGCTCGCAAATGCGGGCGTTCCTTGGTGTAGTAATGAAAATCTTCTGCACCAGGTGTCTGGATAGGAGGCTGGAGCTGCTCAGCTCCCAAAGTCTTGGTGATTGCATCGGCCATAATGACGCGCGCTTCTTCGTTTACCTCGGCTGCATATACCCGCTCTGTAATATCATAAGTCAGATTGACCTCATAGAGCTGGGAAACCTGCTTGAGGATATGTTCTACCTTGACAAAGAGAGCGTGCATGATTTCGTTTGTTTGAGCGCGCAGATCAAGCAAGAACTGAGCAGAGCCAGGAATGATGTTGGAGTTTTTTCCACCGGCACTCAGCTGCGTCATTTTGACGGAGTAAGGGACGAGTGGGTCCAAATGAATTCCTTTGAGCTGCTCGACGATGGTAGACACGACCTCAATCGCATTGACCCCAAGATGGGGGCGTGCCCCGTGAGCATCGTCTCCTTTAATTTGACCGGCAATCGTACCTGCCGCCCCATGCAAAATGGCAGAGGCAGCTGTACCGTTAGGGATTTCCTGTACAGGACGCAGATGGACACCATACAAATAGTCGACATCGTCCACGACCTTTTTATTCACGAGGGCCAAAGCACCATTCCCGCTTTCTTCAGCAGGCTGAAAGATCAGCTTCAGTCTGCCAGGCAGGTCGATGTTTCTCGCTTGCAGAACCATGAGAACGCCTAGAACCATCGTCATGTGAGCATCATGGCCACATGAGTGATTCGCTTGAAACACGCCGTTTACTTCCTGCCATAATGCATCCATGTCGGCGCGTACACCGACTGTCAACGAGCCTGGAGTGTTACTTCCCCATTCTGCAACAACCCCAGGTACATCCTCAAACGTAGTGACACGGCAGTTGGATTTCTGCAAAAGCTCGGCCACATACGCGGTCGTTTGCACCTCTTGCCAGCTTATTTCTGGATGCTGGTGCAAGTATTCGTACAGTGAAAAAATAGTGGGCTGCAATTGTTCGATAGTTGTGCGCATGGTTCCTCCAAATCTTGTTTACCGATAAGAATGCTTCTGTATTTTAGGAAACGCCGATGATGACGGCAACGATCAGGGCAACACAGGCGATGACTGCCCAGCCCAAGAGCAATTTCCAAATGAATTTAACCCATTTCTCATACGGAATGCCTGCTACAGCCAAGTATCCCATCAGTGCAGAGGAAGTAGGGATAATGGAGTTGGTTACAGCATCACCGTATTGGAAGGCGAGTACAGCGATCTGGCGTTGGATGCCCAAGAGGTCAGAGATCGGTACCATGATCGGCATAGTTGTAGCTGCTTGTCCGCTACCAGACGAAATAAAGAGATTTAGTACTGCTTGAATCAGGAACATGGCAATGACGTTTACAGCGTCAGGCAGATGCCCGATAGCAGAAGTCAAACCGTTAATCATCGTATCAATAATTTTTCCGTCTTCCAAAACAACAGTAATGGCACGGGCAAAACCAACGATCAGGGCTCCAAACGTAACTGCTTTTGCACCAGCGACAAAGGAGTCAAACAGGTTGTTGACGGAGAGACCACCGACTAGTCCGGCAACCAGACCCATGATCAAGAACGAAGCGGTAAGCTCAGTCAGGAACCATTCGTATTTGAATACACCGTAGACGTTCATCGCGAGTCCACAAACCATAACCAAAAAGACGAGCTTGTGACGAGCATTCAGATCAGGGATGTCTACTTCTACGTTTTCAGAGCTCGTTTGTTTTTCAATTGCGTAGATTACACTCTTGGTTGGATCAGCTTTTACGCGGTAAGCATAGCGCATGACATACCAGATTGCAAAAGCGAGAACGAATACATAGACAACTGCACGGAAGGCGAGACCAGAGAACAATGGCAACTGGGCAAGAGATTGGGCGACACCCACCGTAAACGGATTGAGCATACCTCCCATAAAGCCACTAGCAGCCCCCATGGTAATCATCGCAGTTCCTGTTACGGCATCAAAGCCCATAGCACGTGCCAAGGCAATTCCGATTGGAACGAAAATGATGCTTTCCTCAGCCATCCCCATCGTAAAGCCACCAATAGAGAAGAGGAACATGGAAGCCGGGATCAAAAGCTTTTCCCTGCCCTCTAAATGTCGAACCCCTTTGTTAATGCCGGCCTCGATTGCTCCGGTCTGACGGATGATTCCAAAAACACCGCTGACGATAAAAATGTAAAAGATGATTTGTGAGCCTTTTTGCATCCCATCTGGAATGGCTTTAAACATGTCGAAAAATCCGACTGGACTGCTTTCTACTTCATGATAGCTACCATTTACAACGATGGTTTTACCGGAAGTGGCGTCCTTGACGCGTTCGAACTCTCCTGTCGGCAAGACATAGGATGCTAACGCTGCCAAAATGATGATGATAAAGAGAATGGCATAAGTATGTGGCACAGAAAAACGTTTCTTAGCAGGTGTTGTCTGCTCAGAAGAATGTTGTGTAGCCATGAGGTCACCTCGCTTTTTTTCGGAATATACAAGCAAGGGGCGTGCCAACTGTCGAAATGTAGCGAAATAAGGCACTTTTCTTGGATTTGCGTATGTAAGCGGATACGCCCATACGTTCTTTAGGAATGTTTATTAGGTTTTATTCAGCCTAATACGACCTAATATTCGTTTCCCTTGCGCTCAAATCCGACCGTGTTGACGCAGTACCTCAATCCCTTCTCGGGTAATCGTGGTTCCCTGGCGGGTCGTGCCTGATTGTACCAGGCTTTGCTGCTCCAAATGCTTCAGCTTGTTGCGAAGGGTACTCTCTGTCCAGCCTATAGCTTTTAGAGCCGGAGAATGCGCAAGCTGATAGCGTCCCACTGGTTTGTTTGCCGTGTAGTATTGATATAGACAAGAAAGAATATCCAAATCGCGAACATCTGCGATGCTCACGGGTGTATCATGGGCAGATTTGCGGAATACACGATCTATGAGTCGTTTGGGCAGATCGTCCATGTTGATCATAGTCTGTTCAGATACAGTAATGGCGTAATCAACGACATTTTTCAGCTCGCGGATGTTTCCACGCCAATCGTGACTGAGCAACAGCTCCATGACTTCGGGTGCCCATGTTTTTCGTATGCCCTGCTTATCCAGATGGTCCTGCAGGAGCAGGGGAAGGTCACTGATTCGCTCACGCAGTGACGGGATTTCAATTGGCAGAACAGCAAGGCGATAAAACAGGTCCTCGCGGAAATGTCCTTGTGAGACAGCATCCTCCAAATCGCGGTTGGTCGCTGCAACTACGCGGCAATCGACAGAGAGTACCCCGGTCCCGCCCACGCGAATGACTTGCTTTTCCTGTAGCACGCGGAGCAGCTTTACTTGAATCGATGGCGATATATCTCCGACCTCATCGAGGAAAATGGTCCCGCCGTCCGCTTGCTCAAACACACCTGGCTTACCACCTTTTCGGGCGCCGGTGAACGCTCCGTCCTCATATCCGAACAGCTCGCTCTCCAGCAGGTTTTCTGGCAGAGAGGCGCAGTTGATCGCGACAAACGGGCCGTTTTTCCGCAGAGAGTGCTGATGAATGGCGTGGGCAAACAGCTCTTTGCCTGTTCCGTTTTCTCCGAGCAGGAGGATGGTTTGGTTGTTTTTGGCCATCTTTTTGCTCAGTTCAATGGCGTGCGTCAATCGCTCACTTTCCCCTTTTATGTCGGAAAACGAATAGGTGGCCGTGTGACCGCGCAAGGTGAGCTGGGTACGTAAGCGCTGAATTTCCGTGACGTCTTTAAACGTACAGACAAATCCCAGGTGCTCCTGGCTCCGGCGAATACTTTGGCTGCTAACAATAAATTGCCGACCGTCGATGGTGACCAGCGTATCTTCCTGCCCCTCATGCTCGAAAAAGAGGGTCAGCAGGTCGTGTTCTTTGAGCAGGGTGTAAGAGCGCCCGATGATGGAAGTGTCCTGTGGACAAAACAAATCTACTGCGACGTCATTGATGAAAGTAATCAGCCCGTCCTCATTGCAAGCGATAACGGGATCCTTGACTGCCTGAAAGGTAGACTGGAGCTGACTGTTCAGCTTCTGAACCTCGGCGTAGGAGGTGCCGAGCATTTTGGCCAGCTCTGACATTTCTGCGATGAACTTGGACAAATATTCGCGCTCCCACTCGATGGGCACGCCTACCTTGCGTCCCGTATCGATCAAATCGTGAATGCTGATTTTGCGAAACCCGAGGTCAATGACCTCAACATGGGGCGGCAAAGGTACATCAGGCACGCTCATAATAATGGCGTACGTGTTTGTATCATCGAACGTACATCCGGGGTGAAAAGGAATGTAGTTCAAGTGATCAATGTTGGCTTCCAAAAGATTATCGATTACTTCCTGGGAGCTGACTGGCGAGTTGTTCATCACGGGCACTGTTGTTCCCGGAGGTATTTGCATCAAGGCTTTAATTTTGCGCAGCTCAAAAAAGCGGTTCAATACCGTAATCGGAACCTCGTCGGCGGCTGCCTGACGCGCGATGGTATAGAGAAGCGGTGACTTGGAGGTGATAAAGATGTGTGCGGCTCCTCGCAAGTCTGGAATGTGCTCATAGCTCACATAACCGATTACACGACAGTATGGCTCCAAATAAGCCCGCAGTTCTTTTAATAAAAATTCGAGTGTGTCTATTGCGTTTGCTATCACAACGATGGTGTTGTTCATGAGGCACCGCCTTTACTAGGAACAGTTGCTTCCATGATAGCACAACAGGTGACCTTGAACGGGACAATTCCCGTGTATACGGTTGGTAAGACAAGGATTGATCAGAGGGTACCTATCTATGGTTTAATAGAAGAAAAGAGAGAAAAAGGAGCAGGGGGAGTCTTCATGGAAGACACATTGGTTCCAGAAGTGTTGCAAATGATTGGTGAAGTTGTTCCTGAAGGAGTATCCGTTGCCATTTCAGATGGCTCAAAATATCTCTACTACCAGCCAAGCTCAACGGTAGATTTGAAAATCGTTCCGGGTGATCAGGTGCCGATTGGCTCTGCTACACATCGGGCATTGAATGAAATGGGAAAAGTGGGTCATCAAGTAGAGAGTCGCGTCTTTGGTGTGCCTTATTATGGATTGTCCTTGCCACTCGTCCGACACGGACAGGTGATGGGGTGTATCACCGCGATTTATCCAGTACAAACGATGCCGCTAGTAAGTCCCGAACCACGGCCTCCGTTATTGATCGGCAAAGGGGAGGATGGCTGGCTGCCAATTTCACTGAATGAGATCGTGTACATCAGCTCGAACGAAGGGAAAACGCTTTTGCATACAGCAAGCGGTGCGTTTACCAACAAGTATAGTATGGCTGAGCTGGAGTACATGCTTCCATCTGAGCGGTTCGTGCGCTGTCATCGTTCTTATTTTGTCAATATGGAATCGATCGGCTTTATTCATCCGCATTTCCATTCGACGTTTATGCTGGAGATGAAGGATAAGCAAAAAACGCGTGTGCCCGTCAGTCAGACCTATGCCAGCTCATTTCGGCAACTGCTCGGCTTTTGATAGCGATTGAATGAGAATGGTTCGCTGTCAAAAAGGCTGCTTCGCCACATAAATATTCTGCTTTACCCAAAATCGAGTGCCCGCTCAGAATTCATGTGATAGTGTATAGGACAACAAAGAATTGGCGGGGGGTCACAATGATGTGGGAGCGCTTACGCGATAAACGAATGGCAGATAAAATCGTGACAGCTGAGGTAGCAGCGGGCTTTATCGAGGATGGCATGACGATCGGGTTAAGTGGCTTCACGCGTGCTGGTGATGCCAAGGTAGTTACACTCGCATTAGCGGAGTTAGCCAAAAAAGAGAACAAGCCTTTTGGGGTGAACGTATATACAGGAGCTTCACTCGGATCTGATGTGGATGCAGTAATGGCTGAAGCAGGAATCATCATGAAACGACTTCCTTTCCAGGCAGACCCGGTGATGCGCAAAAAAATTAATGATGGGAGCCTGATGTTTGTGGATCAGCATCTGTCCCACACAGCAGAGCTCATTCGCGAAGGTTTCATGGCACCGGTTGATTACGCGATTGTGGAAGCGGTTGCAATAACTGAGGATGGCATGATTATTCCTTCTACGTCAGTAGGGAATTCGAATATTTTCGTCGAGTATGCCAAGCATGTCATTATCGAATTGAATCTGGCTCAATCGCCGGAGCTGGAAGGCGTTCACGATATTTACACGCCAGCCAGACAAGGAGAGCGTGGACCAATCCCACTCACCACTGTGGATCAGCGGATTGGAACCGTAGGTATTCCTGTTGATATTGAAAAAATCAAAGGAATCGTGATAACCAATCAACTGGATTCGCCTTCGACGATTGTGGAGCCAGATGAGGAAACGGCACAAATCGCAGCTCACCTGATCGAATTTTTGCGTCTGGAAGTGAAACAAGGGCGTTTGCCAAATAGCCTCGCCCCACTGCAATCCGGGATCGGTTCGGTAGCAAATGCCGTATTCAACGGATTTTTGGAATCGGAATTTACCGATCTGACTGTTTTTTCCGAGGTGCTGCAGGATGCGGTGTTTGACTTGCTTGATGCCGGGAAAATTTCTTTTGCATCGGGCTGTTCGATCACGCTGACAGCAGACAAGATGAAGCAGGTGATGGACAACTTCTCTTCCTATCGTGACAAGCTGATGCTTCGCCCACAGGAGATAACAAACCATCCAGAGCTGATTCGTCGTATGGGCTTGATCTCAATTAATACCGCGATTGAAGCCGATATTTATGGAAACGTGAATTCCACCAACGTTTCCGGTACAAAAATGATGAATGGGATCGGAGGCTCCGGTGATTTTGCTCGCAATTCACGCCTGGGTATCTTCGTCACCAAGTCGATTGCCAAGGGTGGAAAAGTATCCAGCATCGTACCATTTGCATCCCATGTGGACCATACAGAGCATGATGTGGATATCATCGTAACCGAGCAGGGGCTTGCTGATCTGCGTGGACTGGCTCCACGTGAACGCGCACTGAAAATCATCGACAACTGTGCTCATCCGTTGTATCGTGATCAGCTGCGTGCTTATTACGCGGAAGCACTCACTCGCGGAGGACATACTCCGCATGTATTGGAAAAAGCCTTTTCTTGGCATGTTCGTTATGCGCAGGAAGGAACGATGCTGGAGCAAGAACCGGCTCTTGTATAATAGAAAAGACGAAGAACCCGCTAGGCTGTCTGTTGCCTTGGCGAAGAGAAAATCATTTGGTTAAAAAACGAGGCTGCGCCATTAAATGGACGCAGCCTTCATTATTTGGGAGTGCTCGATTGGAGTGCTCTACTTTTGCCTGACATAATGCTCGTCTTTCATAAACAGACGCCAGAAGTAAATAAATCCCGGAATCAAGACAGCAAAGCCAACCAGATAGCAAATAAACAGCGCATGAAACGTATCTGGATGCGTAAAGCTCGATTCAATCGTCACATGAGGATAAACGATATACGGTAATCTCGCAGCGCCGTACACGTAGCTGGCGAGCAAATACTGAATGGTGACCGCAATTACTGCGATTCGCGGCAGATGAAGTATATAGCGACGATTCTGCGGGAGGAGCAGTGCGATATAGCCGATGAAAAAACAGCCCACAGAAGCCAAAAGCCAAGGCAAATAGGTAATGATTCTGCTGTAGAGCCACTCTGCCTCTACTTTCATCGTCACCACAGTCAGGATTGCCATCAACAGCGTAACCGGCCCCAGGAGTGTGGCGTCCCGCCGATACACAGAAAATGCCTGTTTTTCGCCTGCTATGTATGAGTAGTCTGCCAAGAGAAGGGAGGAGAGAAACAGGGTGCTGCTAACAGCCAGACAGATGTAGGCATAGACGTGTGGGCTGGTGAAAAACAAGCTCCAATCCAGATTCTCAACACCGTCGGTTGAGCGGATGAAGCCCCCCTGTGTCACAGGGAGTACGCTGATCAACAGGGCAGGGACGAGGATGCCTGTAATCCCGGATACGATGCTCAGCGTCTTGTCGTATCTATGGATCAGATGGCTAAAGACCATGAAAGCACTGCGAATCAGTATCAACAACAGTACCAGGCTGCCAGGAATGAGCAAAACACTGCCGAGTGTATAGGTAGCACCGGGAAAAAAGGTAACGAGGGCGACGACGATCAAGACGATGAACACATTCACCACTTCCCAAGAGGGGGAAAGGTAACGGTTCGCGATAGAGGTGGCTTTGGTTTTTTCGTGATTCAAATAGATCATCGACCAAAAGCCTGCGCCGAAATCAAAAGAGGCGGCAACAGAGTAGATTACAACGAAAATCCAAAGCAGCGTAATCGCAATAATCGTGTCGGTCATCACGGTCCTCCGTTAGTGGAAATAGTAGTTACTCGGCATGGCGTTCCTTTGGATGGGTAAGAGGCTCAAGCTCCAGTGGATGGCGACCAAAATAGCTGCGAAAAACGAGCAGTGTGATAATACCAAGGAACAGATAGATAGCGAGAAATATCCGGAAAAAAGTGGAGACGCCTGCTGCTTGCGTAGCGGCATCTGCGGTTTTCATGACGCGGTAAATGACCCATGGCTGGCGTCCGGTACAGGCAAAAATCCAGCCGAATTCGATTCCGAGCAGGGCAAGAGGGCCACTTGCGACGAACACCCATAGCACCCAGCGGGGGAACTGGGAGCGGCGCAATAGCTTTTTCCAGGCAAAGCCCAAAAATCCTACGACGATCAGTAGGCTACCGATGCCGACCATGCCGTTGAACAAGGTATGGATATAGAGAGGCGGCCATAATTCTTGGGGGAAATCATCCAGCCCAACTACCACCTCGTCAAATCGGTTGGCTGCCAAAAAGCTGAGTGCCCACGGAATTTCTACGGCATATTTGACTTCTTTGGTCTGTGGGTCCGTAAAGCCGCCGATGGCTAAAGGAGCGTACGCTTGTGTTTCAAACAGTCCTTCTGCGGCAGCAAGTTTTTCCGGTTGATAGCGATGTAAAAGCTGTGCGGACTCATGGCCGTTTAATGCTGTTAAAAGGGAGAAGGTGCCTCCGACGATGAGGCCAGCCAGCAATGCTTTTTGATGATAGGAATAGACGCGCCCGCCTTTTTCAGCCCGAAGCATTTTCCATGCTGCCACACCTGCGATAGCAAAGGCACCTGTCATATACGCTGATACCGTGACATGCCCGGCTGTGACGAAAAAGCTGGGATTAAAAAAAGCAGCCCACGGATTCACATCGACAATCTCTCCGTCAGTGATTCGAAATCCGGTGGGTGTGCCCTCGAAGGCATGGACGTTGGTAATCAGGATGGCTGATGCTGTGGCCCCAACCAGCACCATAAACACACTGAGTAGGCGCATGGCAGGGGAGAGGCGATGCGCAGCGTACACGTAAATCGACATAAATAAAGCCTCTAGAAAAAAGGCAAAGATCTCAATTTGAAAGGGGAGCGAAATCACTTTACCGACTACCTCCATGAATCCCGGCCATAGGAGAGAAAGCTGCACACCTGCAATCGTACCCGAGGGGATTGCGACTCCCAAGAGGATCGCTTGTGCTTTTGTCCAACGCTTGGCCATGGTTTCGTAATCGCGATCCTTGGTCCTCCAAAACAAAATTTCTGCGAGCAGAATCATCAATGGGAGTCCTACACCGAGGGTGGCAAAGATGATGTGAAAAGCCATAGTTGTCCCAAAAGCAGCTCTGGTCATTACGATATCTTCCACGTTTCGCTTCCTTTCCAATCGATACTCACATGTTCAAGTTTCCTTACATAATGTCTCATGCTGAAAGGAAATTTATGCAAAAAGACCGCCCCAGAAGGAACGGTCTTAATAGAAGATAGAGGGAAGAATTGCATGGTTGCAAACGAGATTATTTGCGGTAGAGCGGATAGTCGACTTCCGTTGGGACTTGAATCAGTACCAGACGGAGCGGAGCATCAGCAGAGGCCTGGTAAACAGCGGTACTATTTTCCTCAGCTGAGGCGACGACGAAATCCCCTTTGTTCATCGTAACCGCATGTGCTGTAGGTACGTTTCCATCTGTGACTGTACCTGTACCTGAGACAACTACGACAGAATGTGCATAATCTGCTGGTAGGTCAAACTCATACGATTGTCCTGCCGGGATCGTGATATCATTCATCAAAGAGTCGGTAATCAGTTTAATTGGTGCTGCCTGCCCAATGATTTTCTTCACAATGACACCGTTTACCTCGTCAGTAGGAAAGTCCTCGTGATTGTATTGATTGTAGGTCGGTGGCAGCTTTGTGCTTTTCGCCAGATGCGGCTCAAACCAGATTTGAAACATTTCCGTATCCTTGCCCAGCTCTTCCGCGTGCTCTGCACCAGATCCTGTTTGCATTATCTGCACGCCACCTGTAGTCACCTCTTGCAGATTGCCTAGCGTATCGCGGTGACCCACGGTTCCGTTCAGTACATAAGAAAGAATTTCAAAACCAGAGTGCGGGTGAAGTGGAATTTCAAAGGTTTTTAATGATTTGGCCCAAGCCCAGTAGAACAGTGGTCCAACCCGTTTGACGACGGAGCCCTCGCGAGGAAAGCCAATCGGTTTGTATTCTACGATTTCTCCGTTTCCGAAATGTCCTTGTGCTTGGTCAGCTTGTGTGTAGACTTGAATATCCATTGGTTATTTCCTCCCTTAGAGTTTTCGATCGTATGCGGGACTTCACAGTTTATTTATTAAAACAGAACGTATGCGCCAGGTCCAATCATAGCAAGACCGATAGCAACAGCGATCAAAGCAAGATTGTATTCATAGCCGTTTTGAGTTACCCACAGACCATTTTGACCGTGTACTTTTACAATGGCTACGAGCATCGTAATGGCAATCAGGATAGCTCCCGCCCAGAATCCAACACCAGTTGCGAACAACAGCCCGCCGACAAGCTCACCGAGTCCGGCAACGAGCGCCATAGCGACACCTGGTTTCACACCGATAGAATCAAGCCATCCGCCTGTTCCTTTTAATCCGTAACCGCCAAACCAGCCAAACAGTTTTTGTGCACCATGACCTACGAACAGAAGTCCAATCACCAAACGAATGATAAGCAAACCGAGATCCATCATTTTTCATCTCTCCTTAAATTATTTTAAATTATAGTATTTTGAATTTGAGATATTACTTGAAAAAAAGGCTGGCGGGCCTTTAGAAAGTTTCCGCCAGTTGAGCTGCTTTTACGACACCAGCTTGAACGATTTCTTCTGCTTTGTCTGGGAACTGATTGTGACCTTCTACAACCACTTCAGTTACGTTGCTGATACCCCAGAAGCCGAGGATTGTTTTCACATATTTGCTAGCCAGCTCAATTGCTGCCATTGGTCCTTCGGAGTAAACGCCACCGCGAGCAGTCAAGAGAGCTACTTTTTTGTCGCCCATCAGACCTACTGGACCTTCTGCAGTGTATTTGAATGTTTTGCCTGCTTGGGACAGGTAGTCCATGTATGTGTGCAGGACAGCAGGAACGGTGAAATTCCACATTGGGTAAGCGATAACTACTTTGTCAGCTGCTGCAAATTGGTTCAGATATTTGTTAACGTAGTCTGCGCCTTTTTGTTCTTCGGCAGTCAGCTCCATGCCACGACCAGCTTTGAACATAGCAGTGATCAGATCGTTGCCGTAGTATGGCAGGTTTTCTGCAAATAGGTCCAACTCAGTAACAGTATCGTTAGGATGAGTCTCTTTATAGGATTTAACGAAAGCTTCGTACAGCTTTACGCTAGTAGCCTGTTCAACTGGGCGATCATTTGCTTTAATAAAAAGTACGTTACTCATGAAGTAATTATTCCCCTTTCGAATTGTAAGTTGCTAACTTAAAAAATGTAAATCTTGATTTTAAGATTATTATGAGCAAGGTATTTTGTCAATACCTTTTTGCACATTCATTTTTCCTTCGATACTAATAGCTATCCTGCGCAGCACGCCCCAGCTTTTTTAGCAGTTCAGTCGCTTGTCTCTGTTCCTCAAGAGTAAGACCACTCACCGCCTGTTCAATGACCTCTTGATGCGAGGGGAAAATATCAGCCAAAAACTGGTTTCCTTTTTCCGTCAGCTCTGCATAGATGACACGGCGATCCGCAGAACAGGGCTTGCGAATCAGGAGCTGCTTCTTTTCTAGTTTGTCCACCACGTACGTAATGTTTCCACTGGAGATCAGGATCTTTTCCCCAATTTGCTGTAACGGCTGTGGTCCTTTATGGTAAAGAACCTCAAGAACACCAAACTCGGTTGGGTTAAGCCCATACTGGCGAATATTGCGATTGGAATGTGCCATCACCCAGTTATATGAACGTGAAAGTACGACAAAAAGATCAAGGGAGTCATTTCGCATCGATTGCTCCGACATGAATGCCCCTCCTTTCAGATCAAAGAAAATGTGAATATCTTTAATTTAAGATAATCGTACACGATGGGAGTGAACTTGTCAATTCGTGCCCAGAAAAAAGAAAAACCTGAGGCGATTGTTGCCGTCAGGGAATGGAAGGAGAGAACCGGGATGGTTAGTACTCAATTTTCGTTACTTCATCTAAAGGGCCGAGGGGATTATCGTTTGCTTCGGCGATTTCTTTTTGCAAAAGTTTTTCATGTCCTTCATCAGACAGGTCAAAATAGAAGTATTCCTTTGGTCTATTTTGCTTCATGGAAGTACGCTTTTCAGACATTATAATCCCCCTTGGCTTTATTTTTCATGGAATAGTGTTTGCGACTCTGCAAAATTACATCCCTAACCAACCCAAGGAAGAGCACACTTTACGATTTTTTATTTTACAAACAAATGTCTTTGTGATAAACTTTTGTTTGTAGACGAAAGCTGTGAATGCTAGCAAACGAGAAAGGAGGATGACTGTGGACAAAGAAATGCAGATTTTGCATCATATTCGGCACAATCCTTTTATTAGCCAGCAAGAGCTAGCGGACCTGATCGGAATTTCCCGTTCGGCTGTCGCAGGCTATATTGCCCAGCTAACCAAGCGTGGCGAAATCAAAGGACGTGCCTATATTTTGCGCGACGAAGGCTTGATCGCTTGCATCGGTGGAGCGAACCTGGACCGTAAAGCGCGAGGGAAGCAAAAGGTGCGTCTGCACTCATCCAATCCGGTTACGATCATGGAGTCGTGCGGAGGGGTGGCGCGAAACATCGCCGAAAATCTGGGACGACTCGGCTGCAATACTTCCCTTTTTACCAGCATTGGCGAGGACAAGGAAGGCGAATGGATCGTGCAGGAGACGAGAAAGCACGATGTGGACATTAGCCAGGTATGGCGTTTAAAAGCCCAGCGGACAGGCACCTACACGGCGCTATTAGATATCGACGGAGAAATGGTCGTTTCACTCGCTAATATGGACATTTACGATGCACTGACACCGGAAATGTTCGCGGATAAATGGTCGCATATTGCAGCTGCCAGTGCGATCTTTCTCGATACGAACGTACCTGAGGATTGTCTGGCTTACATCATCGAGCGGTGCCGAGAGGAAGGCATTGCGCTGTTCATTGACCCGGTCTCTTCTGCAAAAGCAAAAAAGCTGCCACAGCGCTTGGACGGAGTAGAAGCGATACTGCCCAATCGCGAAGAGGCGGAGCTGTTATCCGGCGTGACGATCGGCTCGATCGAGGAATGTGCCGAGGCTTGCGCCAAAATCAGGGAACGCGGCGTCAAGCACGTCATCGTGACCATGGGTGAACAAGGAATTTATTATCAATCGGAAAACGTATCTGAGCATTTGACCCCGTATCCAACAGAAGTAGTGGATGTAACGGGAGCAGGAGATGCCTTCGTTTCCGGGCTGTTGTACGGGATCGTGAATGGAGAATCGTTCGAAAGAGCTTGCCGCCTCGGACTGGCAGCCTCTGCCCTGACCTTGCAAACGGAGCAATCGGTATCCCCATTACTCAAAGCAGATCAACTGGAACGGACAGTTGAACAATACGAAGAGGAGCGATAAGAAATGAAACAATACTTGACCTTTACTGAAGAAGTACGCCATGCACTGGAGAACAATTTGCCGGTAGTTGCACTTGAGACGACGATCATTTCGCACGGTATGCCATATCCACAAAACATCGAGATGGCAAAAGAAGTAGAACAAATCATTCGCGACAACGGAGCAGTACCAGCAACAATCGGAATCATGAACGGCAAAATCAAAATCGGTTTGACCGAGGCTGAGCTGGAAGAGTTTGCGACCAACCAATCGGTAGAAAAAGTAAGCCGTCGTGACTTCCCGTACATCCTGTCCAGCGGTAAAATCGGTGCGACAACCGTAGCGGCTACGATGATCGCAGCGGAGCTGGCAGGCATCCACATGTTTGCAACCGGCGGTATTGGCGGGGTTCATCGCGATGGCGAGATCACATGGGACGTGTCTGCTGACCTGACTGAGCTGGCGCAAACAAACGTAGCAGTCGTATGTGCAGGCGCAAAATCCATCCTGGATATCGGTCGCACTCTGGAATACCTGGAAACCCAAGGGGTTCCGGTAGTAGGCTACCGTACAGCTGAATTCCCATCCTTCTTTGCTCGCGAAAGTGGATTTGGTGTAGACTTCCGTCTGGATACTCCTGAAGAAGTAGGAGCATTGATGAACACAAAATGGGATCTGGGACTCAAAGGCGGTATGATCATCGCAAACCCGGTGCCTGAGTCTGATGCTCTGAATCACAAAGAAATCGAAGCGGTAATCCTGCAAGCTCTCACGGAAGCAAAAGAGAACAACATCGCGGGTAAAAAGGTGACTCCGTTCTTGCTTGCAAAAGTGAAAGAACTGACAGCAGGCAAAAGCTTGCAAACAAACATCGCACTGGTGAAGCACAATGCTGAAGTAGCTGCGAAGGTAGCGGTTGCTTACCAGCAAAAAGCAAACGAAAGCAAATAAGAAAATGATGAATCAAACCCTCGGGAATCAACCGAGGGTTTTTTGCATGCTGACAGCTTTTTGTTAGGCGATCTGCTCATCCTCCGGCACATCTCTGGCTTCCTGGCGTGAATAATACTTGCCTTTGGTCGCCACAGCCAATACGATCGTCAGGATAAAGGCAAGCACCGCAGCAAAGAAAGCGGCAATGTTTTGCAAAAGCTGCCCCATGTTGCCGAAAGCGGCAAAGGTACCTAGAATGCTGGATACAACCAGCGAGATGACGCCAACCGGATTCCACGGATACAAATAACGGCTGCGGTATTCAAAAAAACGCGGCCCGATTTTCAACCACTTTTTGACAACAAGAGCATCGGCGACCAAAATCGCGGCCCAGGCAAACAGGAAGACCCCTTGGAAGGTCAAGAGCGGCCCAAGGTAATCCAGCGCGCCGGCCAGCATAGCAATGATGGCGGTGATGGCCGTTGTTGCCACCCAGAAGGTGCGACCGGGTCGGAAGCGGAACACGTGCTCAAAAAAGTTGGCGAGCGACAAGGAACCACTGTACAGATTGGTGATATTGATGCGCAGCTGCGTCAGGATGGTAAAGAGTGCGCCACCGATACCGATCAGATGGACAAAATAGACGCCAGGGTTAGGCTCGCCCAAGCGGACGCCAAACCAGATGCCAGCCAATCCCATGAGGAAAAAGCAGACCAGTTGCGGGATAAACCCGACTGCGAAGACACCGATTTTCATTTCGTCACGTTTGATGAAGCGGGCATAGTCGGAAACTAGCAGCGCCATGATGCCGACCAGGCCGTTCATGATGCCGATGCAAGTCAACAGCATCGTGCCGCCAAACTGCGCACCCTCGGGCAAAAACGACCACACACTTCCCGTGTAGGCAGGCGTGATCCGCGTCGCAGCGACGATACCTGCGCCAAGCAGGATGAGAAAGACGGGCAGCGTCCACTTCTGCAGCTTTTCCAATTGCTTCATGCCAAACCAGTTGAATGGAATCACGATCAGTCCGAAAAAAATCATCAATGCCCAAACAGGTACGACCTGTACATATTCATGGACTGCACTGGCCATGATAGAGCCTTCAATCGCGGAGTACATGATGAAGTTCATGGCATAGATGAAAGAAGTGATGGAGGCGCCGACATAGCCAAAACCGCCGCCGCGTGCCATGAGATTGGTGTTCAGTCCCGATTTTGCAGCATAGTAGGCAATGGCAATGCCCAATGCCCCGCCGACTGCTGTTGCATAGATTTCGGCGATCAAGGCGTTCATGCTTCCATAGGCGGTGGCCATCAGGCTGCCCATCTGCATAAAGACCATGGCGGTCGCAACCCCGAGAGTAACATTGGTGATGCTCCACCATTTCATTCGATGGTGTGTCGGAACCTTCTCCAGCGCATAGTCCTCCTTGTGCTCATGGGATGCATCGTTGGTTGGATCTGTTGCTGGACGGATGATTTCTGCCACGTAAATCAACCCCTCTTCCTTTTATGAATGTGTTTGAACATCCGATTGGATACCGCTCCTCCTTTCTTGTTTGCAAAACGTAAGATAAGCAACCTGCATACCAACCGGGAAATATGTAATGATTTGAATTTTCAGATTAAATTCTTTCGTTTTTGCAAGAATGGAGAAAACAAACATAATAGGCAAAGCGGCTTGCAAGAATGCGAAAATCCCGTGTTGGCTGGTTTTTTCGATGCAAAAAGGCCATCTTCCATAAATGAAAGGCGATCTTTTGATATTGCAAGTATTTCAAGTAAGAAGACGCTTGAAAAATGAAGACTTCAGTAAAACGAGCGTTTTTCCCCTTGTGTGAAGGTGGTTTTTACGGGTTGGTATATTCCTTGCTTATGCTCATCTACGAGACGCAACCATGCGCAGTTATCATGAGGAAGGGGGAAGATGTCGGTGTCTGTTTTACTAGGTGAGATAAATAGCAGCACATAACAGGCTTTGTTTTTTGAAAATTCGAGCTTTTGGAGGGCTTACGATGGGGAAATATCAGTTGGCAGTTGACGTTGGTGGAACATTTACAGATGTTTTCATCTTTGACGAGGAGTCTAAACAAATTTCGGTGACGAAAGTTTCGTCTACCCCGCACAATCCTGCTGTCGGGATTTTGACGGGAGTCTCGCAATCAGAAGTATCGACAAAGGATATCCACTTGTTTTCACATGGAACAACAGTTGGTTTGAATGCGCTAATTACGAGACGTCTGCCAAAAACATCGCTGATTACGACAAAAGGCTTCCGTGACGTGCCGGAGATTCGACGCGGCACCAAACTTGATTTGTGGGATGCCTATGAAGATGTGGCTCCTCCCTATATCAAGCGGCGGGATCGGTTTGAACTGGATGAGCGGGTGGATTATACGGGCAACTTGCTAAAGGCTATCGATGAGCAAGAAGCAAGAGAGCTGGCGCGGCTCTTGAAAAAACGCGGCGTCCAATCTGTCGCGATCTGCTTCATGAATGCGTATACAAACGGCGCCAACGAGTTGAAGGTAAAAGAAATCCTGCAGGAGGAGCTGCCTGGCGTCTATATCTGCACGTCGAGCGAAACGCTTCCCGAGATTTTTGAGCATGAGCGGATGAGCACCACGATTGTCAATGCCGTGTTGGGCCCGATCCTGAGCACCTACATCCAAAACTTGACGGAAGAAATGAGGGACAAAGGCTACGAGGGAGATGTTCTCGTTTTACACTCGGGCGGGGGCGTCATGACCTCGGAAACCGTTCCTAAATTTGCCGCCCGCCTCGCCAGCTCAGGGATTGCCGCCGGTGCGATCGCCAGCTCCTACATCGCCAAGCTGTGCGGATTCCAGAATGCCATCGGGCTCGACATGGGCGGAACCAGCACCGACATCTCGCTCATGTACAACGGTGATTTGCGGATCGCGAAGAACTGGTATGTCGAATACGGCTACCCGATCGGATTTCCCAGCATCGAGATTCTCAGCATCGGAGCAGGCGGAGGCAGCCTGGCCTGGATCGATGAGGGAGGATCGCTGCGCAACGGTCCGCAGAGCGCAGGCGCAGATCCAGGGCCTGCTTGCTACATGAAGGGTGGAAAGGAGCCCACCAATACAGACGCCAATGTGCTTCTCGGCAGGCTGAACACCAAACTGCTCAGCGGATCGATGACATTAAATAAAGAGGCGTCCCATCAAGTCATCAGTGAGAAAATCGGGACGCCATTCCAGCTGTCTGATGAGGAAGCGGCCAACTCCATTTTGAAGGTGGCCAATGCCAACATGTGCGACGCGCTGCGACTTATTTCCATCCGTCGCGGCTATGACCCGCGTGATTTCGCGCTTGTCGTGTTTGGCGGAGCAGGAGCCCTGCACGGCGCTTATCTGGCAAAGGAGATGGAGATTCCGACTGTGATCGTTCCTCCTTTTCCGGGCATCACGTCCGCCATGGGCTGCTTGCTGGTCGATGTGCGCCACGACATTTCCAAAACCTATCTGGTCAATGCCGCTGACGTTACGGCTGAACAACTGGAGGCAGAATTCCAGGGGATGGAGGAGGAAGCCGCCGCGTTGCTTGCATCGGAAGGCATCACTGGCGAACAAATGAAGCTGGTCCGTTATCTGGACATGCGTTATAGCGGCCAGTGGAGATCTCTTGAGGTGGCGATGAGCCGTCCGATTCATTCTCTTGTAGAAGCGCTGGATCGATTCCATCAGGAGCATCAGCGCGAGTTCGCTTTCTCCAATCGTGAGCAAAGCGTGGAAATCTATGGGCTGCGTGTCGAGGCGATCGGGCTGGTGCCGAAGCCGAATCTGCCCCGCTATGAACCGGAGGGAGAGTTTGAGGATGCGCTGATCGAGTATCGTCAGGTCTTCTTTGAGGAAGCGGGAGGCTACACGCCGACACCGATTTACAATCGGGCTCAGCTGCCAGTGGAAAGCCAGTTTTCGGGTCCTGCCATTGTGGAGCAAATGGACTCCACGACGGTGATTCCACCGGGCTTCGTTGTGAGAGTGGATGAGTATAAGAACATGATCTTGACGTACGGGAGGGAGATATAAGATGAGTCAGGTTCGAGAGCAAGCAATTGCGTACAAAAGCAAGCTGGACCCTGTTACTTTTGAAGTATTAAAAAATGCGTTTGTGAATCTGGTGGACCAGATGTCCGAGCAAATTTTGCGAACCTGCTATTCCTTCGTCATTTACAATCGCGACTTCAGCTCTGCGGTATGCGATGCCAAGGGCAATACTATCATGCAGGGGACGCAGGATATCTCCGTCCACGTGGGGACGCTGCATTTGACTGCCAAAGCGGTGATCGAGGATTTCGGAGATGACATCCATCCGGGCGATGTTTTTCTGGTGAATGACCCGTACCGCGGCGGCACGCATTTTTGCGATGTGCGCATCATCCGCCCTGTCTTCTACGAGGGGGAATTGATTGCGCTCATGCAATCCAATGGACACTGGGCTGATGTTGGTGGCTCGGTTCCCGGTTCATTTGATGTGCAATCGCAGGACCATTATGGCGAGGGCATACGTATCCCGCCGATCCGGATGTGGAGCAAAGGCATTTTTCTCTCTGATGTCGCTAATTTGCTGGCCGCCAACATGCGTCTGCCTGAGGAGCGTTTGGGCGATCTGCGTTCACAAGCGGAAGCGACGATGGTCGGGGAGCGGCAGCTGCTGCAATTGATCAAAAAATATGGCAAAGAAACCGTGCTGACTGCGTTCGACGAAGTGCAGGATTATGTAGAGCGCTTGGCCAAGACGAAAATTGACCAACTGCCTAATGGAACGTGGGAAACGGTAGATTACCTCGATATGGACCCGCATCAGGGTGATGGCCTGATCCCGATCAAGGTGAAAATGACAATCGATGATGACACGATCTATTACGATTTGAACGGGTCCCATCCCTATATCGGCTGCTTCCTCAATGCAGGGTTTGGCTCGTCCTTTTCGGCAGTCGTCGCGGGCACCAAAACGTTTTTCCCGGAAATCCCGCTCAATTCCGGATTTTATCGAGCTCTTTCCGTAGACCTTCCGGAAAACTCGGTCGTGAATGCGCCGTGGCCAGTAGCGGTAACCGGATTTTGCTCGGGTGCCTATGAAAAGATCATGAACGCCATTTTTGAGCTCTGGTCCCACATCATGCCGGAGCGGGCGCTCGCGTGTTCCTTTAACCTGGAATACCTGCTGATCGGCGGCTGGGACAAACGGAGAGGATACGACAATTACTTCATGTGGTACGACTGGATGGCTGGTGGTCACGGCGGCCGCAACGACAAGGATGGGGCAAACGCCATGTCGCCTGTGTTCGGTGTGGGACTGAGCATTCAGCCGTGCGAAGGACAAGAACGGCTCTCCCCGGTGCTTACAACACATCATCAAATCATCCCCGATTCCGGCGGCCCGGGCAAATTCCGCGGTGGCTGCGGGGTGGAAAAAGGCGGAATGATGACGAGCGTCGATCGCACGGTGATGTCGTATTGCTGTGATCGTTCCCGTTCTATCACCTGGGGCATTTTTGGCGGCCAATCCTCCTATCCGCATGGGGCATGGCTCAATCCGGGCAAAGAGGAAGAACGCTATCTGGGTACGATATTTTCAAATGTCAAAATCAATACAGGTGATACGTTCACGCGACCTTCAGCGGGCGGCGGCGGCTTGGGCGATCCGCTGGAACGGCCAGCGGAACAAGTGGTGGAAGACGTAATTGACGGATACGTATCAATTGAGCGGGCCAAACGCGATTATGGCGTCGTAATCTGCGAGATCGACGGGGAGCTGGATCTGTTTGAGATCGATGAGAAAGCGACGGAGGCAGAGCGGGCGTATATCCGCACGCATCGCAAGGAATGGATGGAGCTTGACCTTTCCGAGGTGCAGGCATTGTATAACAGCAAGCAGATCGATAAGCTTGATCTTTTGCGCCGCTACAATGTCATCCTTGATTACGCAACAGGGACGATCCTGCCGAAATCGACGGAGCAATACCGCGCCATGACTGCAAAACGCACCTTGCCGTACTGGTCCTAAAACCGCTGCATGCACAAGCCCTTGGCTGTTCCGATGAGAATGCCAAGGGCTTGGCTGCTTCCTTGAAAGGGGTTTTTTTCCCTATCCTTTAGGGGACAGGCTTTAGTACAATATATAAAGAGGGATCTTTTGTTTTTTCTTCGCGACAGGTGGTGGAAAACATGATGATCTGGAAAGATATTCTTCAGGCGATGCCTGAGTCTGTTTCGCAACATGCAACCTTGAATGAGGCATTGAAAACGTTGAATGCATCCGCGCAAAAAATCATTTTTGTCACTGCGGAAGAAGCCGTGATCGGTTATCTGGACAGCGAGAGCTTGCTCCGTCAAATTGAGCGACATGGTCTCGACGCACAGATTCGCTACAATACCGACATCCTCAAGGTGCCGTGCGACAATCGGGTTGAGTTTTACCACAATGTCTCTATCGTGCTCGGCGTGGATAGCGGGGGAGGTCAGGTCGGGTTTACCACATTTGAGGAAGCGCGGAACCGGATTACCCAGCTGCAGCTGCATCAAAAAAACCAAATCTTCCACAGCTCCGGGATCGGGCTGATTACGACGGATTCTCAATTCCGCATCACGTTTATCAACGAACGGGCGGAAACGATTTTGGGACTCACCCGCAATTTTTTGTTGCACCGCAATTACAAGAAGTTGCTGGCTCTCGATGTGCTCGAGGAGGTTTTGCAAGGGAGACAGCTCGTCAATGTCACCAGCTCGCTTAATTTCAAGCAGATGATTGGCAATTTTTCGCCCTTGCAAGAAAGTGGCAACATTCAGGGCATCGTCCATATTTTTTATCTGCGTCAGCAATTGGAGCAAGAGATTCAAGAGCTGGAACTGGTGCGCAATCTGAACGATGATATCAAAGCGATCTACTCCTCCTCAAATGAAGAGATTCTCGTCATGAATGGACAAGGGCGGATCATGCGCCTGGCCGGCACGTATTTACAAGAGTTTTGGATGTATGAGCATCCGGACATGTTGATCGGCAAGCATTTTGGTGAGCTGCAAAAAGAGGGCTTTTTTCGTCAAAATATTTTGGATATATGCAAGGGTCAGCGGGGAAAGCATGTGTTTATTCAGGAGAATACGCGGGGGCGCAAGGTTTGGTCGGTCGCTACCCCTGTCTTTCGCGGCGAATTGTTGGAAAAAATCGTGATCATTTCACGCGACATCACGGAGATCAATCAGTTGAAGGAAGAGCTTGAGACAGTAAAGAAGAAGTCGGACCGTTACAAGCAAGAGCTGGATAAGATCCTTCATAAAACGCAACATGAAAAGAAGTTAATATACCGTTCCAAGGTGATGGAAAATCTGGAGAATCTCATCAAACAGATTGCTCGGGTAGATTCGACCGTCTTGCTTTACGGGCAGTCGGGGGTGGGGAAGGAAGTGTTTGCCCAAACCATTCATGCTTACAGCCCGCGCAGCCAGCAGCCACTTGTTCGGGTCAACTGCGGGGCGGTCCCGGAAAATCTGATTGAGAGCGAATTTTTCGGCTATGAGAAAGGGGCTTTTACCGGCGCGGATCGGAACGGCAAGCCTGGATTGTTTGAACTGGCTGATAAGGGCAGCATTTTTCTCGATGAGATTACCGAGATGCCGCTCAATTTACAGGTCAAGCTACTCCGTGTGCTGCAAGAGCGGGAGGTCACCCGGATCGGCGGGGTGAAAAGCAGGAAAATCGATGTGCGTGTGATTGCCGCGACAAACCGAGAAATCAAAAAGATGGTGGAGGAAAACAAATTCCGTGAAGATTTGTACTACCGGCTTAACGTGATTCCTATTCATATTCCGGCTCTCCGTGATCGGGTTGAGGACATCATCTCGCTGTCGATCGCCTTTATGCAGCAATACAATGCGGCGTATCAGCGGGAGAAAACGTTGACGCGCGAAGCACTTGATGTTTTGGAGAGTTATCACTGGCCTGGTAATGTCAGAGAATTGCAAAATGTTTTGGAGCGGCTGATCGTGACGACGCAGGAAGACGGGATCAAAGGGGAAGACGTCATGGCGATCCTCTACGGCGAAACGCGCGAGAAGAAAATCAAACCGATCATCAGCTCCATCGTGCCGTTAAAAGAGGCGGTGGATGAAGTGGAGGGGCAGCTCATCCGCTTTGCCTTGCAAAAATACGGAACAGCGGCAAAAGCGGCCGAGATTCTAGGTGTCAGTCAAGCGACGATGAGTCGCAAAATCAAACAATTGCTACCGTAGGTCAAAAGGGGTGAGCCGCATGTTTACACTGCCTGAGACGCGTTTTGATATTGCTGGTGACGAGTACATTTATGCGGAAATCTCGCGGGAAATGGGGCTGGAGAGTAATTTCAAGGCGCTCGCCATCACGAATGAGCTGCGCAAGCGAAAGATTCCCGGGCTCATCGATATCTGTCCGGCAAACGCATCCTACATGGTTCGGTTCAATCCTGAGCTGATTTCGGCGATTGATCTGCTGGATTATTTAATCGAGATCGATATCACCAAAAGCAATGTCGCCGAGCTGAATCTCGCGACGCGAATCGTGGAAATTCCAACCTGGTACGATGATCCGATTACCCGCGAATATTCTTTCCGTTTTGCCAACCGTCACCAGCATCCGGGGATCTCCGACTTTGAGTTCGTGATGAAATGCAACCATTTTGCGGACAAAGAGTCGTTCATACAAGCGCACTCGTCCACACCGTATTTCATCACGATGGTCGGGTATATTCCAGGCACTTCGTGGGAGTTCCCTTTGGGGGCAGCGAAGGAAGAGATCTTGCAGGCGCCCAAGTATCTCAGCCCCCGCACCGAGACGCCGAACCGCGCGATTGGATTGGGAGGAGCCTTCAACGCGATCTATCCGGTCGATAGCCCGGGAAGCTACCAACTAATCGGGATGTCAGCCGTGCCGGTTTATGATAAAGAGCGCCGCTATCCCGAGCTGTGCGATTATGTCCTGGCAAAGCCGGGAGACATCTGGCGGCATCGCCCGATTGACGAGACCGAATACAACCGCATCGTTGCGGATGTGGAGGAGGGCAAGTACCGGTATCGCACGCGTCATGTAGAATTTACTGTCAAAGAGTATTTGCTGCGAGGAAAAGAGTACATTGCGCATCTGATGGAGGGATTTTAGATGATTTTGGTGGTTGAGCCCGGCTTGTCGACCACAGTGCAGGATATGGGCAGAGACGGCTATTATCATTTGGGCATTCCTCCATCAGGGGCAGCGGACAAATACTCGTTTTTGCTCGGAAACCTGCTGCTGGGCAATCCTGTTTCGTATGCCGCGTTGGAGTTGACGCTCTTTGGGCCTAAGCTCGCATTTGGCAAAAAAACGGTGATTGCAGTGACAGGTGCACCGGTAAAAGTATACCTGAACCAAAGGGAAATGCCGATGTGGCAAAGCATTGAGATTAATGAGGGAGATATTTTGTCATTTGGCGCTGTTTGGTCAGGTATCCACGCGTATCTGTGCGTGTCTGGAGGGATTATCGTTCCTGAGATCATGGGCAGCAAATCAACCTATGTGCAAAGTGGTCTGGGCGGATTCGCTGGCCGCAAGCTGCAAAAGGGCGATCAGATCGAAATCGGAGAGCCTCTTCCCGGCGTGAGCAAGCAAATCGGCAAACGGGTTGGTGATGAAGCTCTTCCGCTGTTTCAGAAAGAAATCGATGTCCGGGTCGTCCTTGGATTGGCTAGCGATCGCATCAGCGATGAGGGCGTTCGCGCCTTCTTGAACGAAGAGTGGCGGGTATCGTCCGAATCTAATCGGGTCGGGTATCGCTTCTATGGTCCAACGCTACCCTTCGAGCCGTTTGAGACGCCATTTGGAGCGGGCAGCGAATTTTCTAATGTGGTGGATACCGCATACAAAATTGGTGGCATTCTCTTAACCAACAGCGAGGAAATCATCATTCAATTGAGAGATGCGACAACGGGGGGAGGGTTCATGACGATGGGGGTGGTCATCAGTGCAGATCTGGACCTGATCGCGCAGTCGAGACCCAATACGATCACCCGGTTTCATGCCGTGACCGTCAATCAGGCATACCAGGCTCGGATTGAAAAAAAGACGAAATTGATGAAAGTGGCAGAACAGTTTACCTTAACGAAATAAGAATGAGGAGCAAGCCTGATGCCGGTGAGGAATCCCTGCTCGCTCAGCCCGTCTCGCCATCATGGTCGGGAGTGATTAGGAAGCCTTCGATTTTCAACACAATTCTATCCAAAAAAGAAAGGCGGTTTGCTATGTCTTTACCCAACACGTATTTCATCGCCGGTCACGCCAAACTCCCGCAGGGAATGGCAGCAAAAAGCGTCTTTGATTCATTGACCATTACTGCTGAGGTGGACAAAAAATACGGTGTCATCGTAGAGGCCTCGTGCACGTTGGCTACAGAGCACGGCTCCGATTTTGTCGGCAGGCTGCTTCGGGGGTTCAGCTTGAAAGACGGAGTGGATGAGCCCATTCGGCATATTGTGGCACATTACCGGGGCAAGGCCGCCAATGCCCTTGTTGCCGCTATGAAAGATTTGCATGTGCAGTACGAGTCGTGTCGGTCGAACGGAAATTAATTGATCGCAATAAGGTAGTTGACAAAAAGATAAAAACGAAATAGTATGAAAATAATCTCACATTCACTTCAAGAAAGATGAACCCTTTCACGAGCGGTGAATGACTATTCTTTGAACCCCATTAGGTAAAATTACTGACGAATCTTCTGAACTCCGAGAGATCGGAGAGACAAAGCAGATCGAAGCCAGTTATATCATTCATGATTTTTCATGGATGGCTATAGCTGGCTTTTTTATCTATCCGGGCGAAAAGAAATCAGTTCATAATGTTCAGGAGGGAATGTACATGAGTATCGTGCAAGAAAAACAGGCGCTGCGATTTTTACAAAAGAAAGCGGGATACGAAATTAAGCCGCATCCGCATCACAACCGCTTATATCACATTGAGGTAAACGCTGAGCTTCTTGGTCAGTTTTTCGACGCTTTTCAAAAGGAGAATGCAGAGCGGCTCCAGTACGTGCCGTTTATGCGCTACATCATGGCAGGGGAAATGCGGGACTTGTTCGGTCAATCCTTTGTTGATGCGATTCGCGGGATTTTGCATGACCGTCAAACCGGGGGATTTACGATTGGGGTCCAGGGACAGACGACGGATACGGAAGACTACGTGAAATTTGCCACTGCGTTGACCCACCTGGTCGGGTCGTCGAATTTCGATGCGATGTCCGGAACCTTTTATGCGCGGTTTACGGTAAAGGATACGGACAACAGCGATTCGTATTTGCGTCAAGCGTATCGTCTCTTTACCCTGCATACCGACGGCACCTTTGTGGATGAACCAACGGACTGGCTGCTGATGATGAAAATGGATGAGCGCAATGCGGTTGGCGGAGAATCGCGCCTGCTGCACCTTGATGACTGGGAAGAGCTGGAGAAGTTTAGCAAGCATCCGCTCGCATCCTATAAATTTTTATATAAAGCGCCGGCAAGCAAAAACGTAGAGCAGGTCGTTTATCGTCCGACGTTCTTTGAAAACAACAACGGAACCTGCATCTGCTTTATCGACCAGTTCGTTCAGCCAGAGACGATTGATCAGGCAACGTATTTGAAGGAGCTGTCGGATTCGATGGAAAACAGCCCGGCCACTCACGCCTTGAAATTGCCTGTCGGTGATCTGGTGATGCTCAATAATACGTTCTGGCTGCACGGTCGGGCTGCTTTCGAGAAACATCCGGAATTGCACCGCGAGTTGATGAGGCAACGGGGGATGTTTGCCAAGTAATGAAGGCATTTATACAGCATGAGAGGAAAGGGGCAATGAACGATGGCGCGGATGGACGCGACAGATAAATGCATTTATTGTAAAGAAGAGCTGGCTTCTTGGGAGCGCAATCGCTCAGAATGCATGGATTGCCGTGATAAACACCCAACTGAGACGTATAGCGAATATCTAGAAGAGGATTCTGATCGAAAAACTGTTGACGGAATATTTGCAAAAATGATATAATTGGATTGTTATTATAAATTCACTTCTAGAAAGATATCCTCTTTTAAGATCAGTGAAAAATAACGATTTAGTAACAGGTGTTAGAATTTAAAACTGAATAGCAAAAATAACTGATGAATCTTCTGTACTCCGAGAGATCGGAGAAGCAAAGTAGATCAAAGCCAGTTATATCGTTCATGATTTTTATGGATGATATAACTGGCTTTTTTATTCGGAGCGAGAAGAAATATGTTCATATTGTTCAGGAGGGAATGTTCATGAGTATGATCCAAGAAAAACAAGCTTTGAAATTTTTACAAAAGAAAGCGGGATATGAAATAAAGCCACATCCACATCACAACCGTTTATACCACATTGAATTAAACGGTGAACTTCTTGGTCAATTTATCGACGCGTTTAAGGATGAGAATTCAGATCGGCTCCGATACGTGCCGTTTATGCGCTACATCATGGCAGGTGAAATGCGGGACTTGTTTGGTCAATCCTTTGTGGACGCCATTCGCGGGATTTTGCATGACCGTCAAACAGGAGGATTTACCATTGGGGTACAAGGACAAACGACGGATATGGAAGACTACGTGAAATTTGCCACTGCGTTGACCCACCTGGTCGGGTCGTCGAATTTCGATGCGATGTCCGGAACCTTTTATGCACGGTTTACGGTAAAGGATACGGACAACAGTGATTCTTATTTGCGTCAAGCGTATCGTCTATTTACTCTGCATACCGATGGAACCTTTGTAGATGAACCAACGGACTGGCTGCTGATGATGAAAATGGATGAGCGCAATGCGGTTGGAGGAGAATCGCGCCTGCTGCACCTTGATGACTGGGAAGAGCTGGAGAAGTTTAGCAAGCATCCGCTCGCATCCTATAAATTTTTATATAAAGCGCCGGCAAGCAAAAACGTAGAGCAGGTCGTTTATCGTCCGACGTTCTTTGAAAACAACAACGGAACTTGCATCTGCTTTATCGACCAGTTCGTTCAGCCAGAGACGATTGATCAGGCAACGTATTTGAAGGAGCTGTCGGATTCGATGGAAAACAGCCCGGCCACTCACGCCTTGAAATTGCCTGTCGGTGATCTGGTGATGCTCAACAATACGTTCTGGTTGCATGGTCGGGCTCCTTTTGAAAAACATCCGGAATTGCACCGTGAGTTGATGAGACAACGGGGTGTATTTGCAAAAAGTTAATCGAACAAGAAGGAGATGGCAACTATGTATGATTTTGCGATTGTGGGAGGGGGGATCGTTGGTCTCTCCACCGGAATGGCTCTAAGCCAGCGCAATCCAAATGCGAGCATTCTTGTTTTGGAAAAGGAAGATAGTTGGGCGAAACACCAAACGGGGCATAACAGTGGCGTCATTCATTCCGGCATTTATTATAAGCCAGGCAGTTTTAAGGCGAAATTTGCACGAGAAGGAAGCCGTTCGATGGTTGAGTTTTGCCAGGAAAATGGAATTGAGCATGATATTTGCGGGAAAGTGATTACCGCCACAAAACATGAGGAACTGACGTTATTGGATCAGTTATTTGAACGCGGTCTGGCAAACGGACTCGGGATTACGAAGATTAGTGCTGAAGAACTGAAAGAAATAGAACCCCATGTGAGCGGTTTGGCAGCCATCCGTGTTCCTATGGCGGGAATCGTTAATTATAAGCAGGTATGTGAAACATTCGCCGTCATCATTGCAAAATACGGCGGAGACTTGCGTTTGAATACCAGAGTGGAAAAAATTGTGGAATCTAATAATGGAGTCCATATCGAGACGAATAAGGGATCTTTTCAAGCGCGTTTTTTGATTAACTGTTCGGGATTGCACAGTGATCGAGTAGCCAAGAGCAGCGGCTTGAAAACGGATATGAAAATTGTCCCGTTTCGCGGAGAGTATTACGAGTTGAAACCAGAGAAACGCTACTTAGTTAAGCACTTGATCTATCCGGTTCCTAATCCTGCTTTCCCTTTTCTCGGGGTTCATTTTACTAGGATGATTGGCGGGCATGTGGAGGCCGGACCGAATGCAGTTCTTAGCTTAAAACGGGAAGGCTATAATAAGACGGATTTTGATTTGAAAGATTTTTCTGAGATTATGACCTATCCAGGATTTTGGAAATTGGCATCCGCATATTGGAAAGAAGGGTTGGAAGAAATGTTTCGATCCTTCAGCAAAGCAGCATTCGTCAGAAGCCTTCAGCAGTTGATTCCAGAAATTCAAGCGGAGGATCTTGAACCTGCATCAGCAGGAGTTCGAGCACAAGCCTTGAAACCAGATGGCAGTTTGGTGGATGACTTTCATTTTATCTCAGGAAAAAGTAGCATTCATGTTTGTAACGCTCCTTCTCCTGCGGCAACTGCTTCGATTCAGATCGGCAAGGCTATAGTGGAACGCATACCAGAACCTTCACAATTTAAAAAAATATGTGCCATCTAAAGAGGTGTTGCATCGATGTCAGTAAAATCACATGCAAAAACGTATCAAAATAGAATGAATGGCCAATGGGTGGAATCCAGTTCCGGTAAAGTGGTGGCAAGTCTCAATCCTGCTGATAATCGGGACATCGTGGGTTATGTACCAATGTCTGCGAAAGAAGATGTGGAACAAGCTGTTTCTGCAGCCAAAACGGCGGCGAAAGAGTGGCGCAAAATGTCCGGTCCAGCCCGTGGCGAGTTTCTTCGTAAAACGGCTGAGATTATGGAGCAGCGACTTGATGATATTGCCGAAACAATGGCGCGCGAAATGGGGAAAACACTGGTGGAGGCAAAAGGTGAAACCGCTCGTGCCGTAGCCATTTTGCGTTATTATGCGTCAGAAGGAATGCGTGCGATAGGTGAAGTTATCCCATCCAGTGAAGAAGGGGCAGTGTTGTTTACTTCCCGTGTTCCGCTTGGTGTTGTCGGGCTGATCACACCTTGGAATTTTCCGGTTGCTATTCCCGTTTGGAAAATGGCTCCAGCCCTTGTTTACGGAAATACCGTTGTAATCAAACCAGCTTTGGAGACAACGGTAACGGCAATAAAAGTTGTGGAGTGTTTTGTTGATGCCGGATTACCTGCAGGCGTTATCAACTTGGTCAGCGGGTCAGGTTCTGTGATTGGCAATGAGCTTTCTGAACATCCAGACGTAAAGGCGATCAGTTTTACCGGCTCCAATCAGGTAGGATGCTTGATTGCTTCAAAAGCTTTGGCACGCGGTGCAAAATACCAGTTGGAGATGGGCGGAAAAAACCCGGTGATTGTGACCCAAAGCGCTGATTTGGAATTGGCGGCCGAGCTCACCGTTTCGGGCAGCATGAAATCGACTGGTCAAAAATGTACGGCAACCAGTCGGGCAATTGTTGTCAAAGAGGTGTATGATACTTTTCGGGAAAAGGTTATTGAAAAAATCAAAAAAATAAAGGTTGGCAATGGTTTGGAGCCGGACACATACATGGGACCCGTCGCTTCCGAAAAACAATTAAAAAGCGTATTAGCCGCAATCGAGAAAGGAATAGCTGAAGGAGCCACGCTCGTTGCAGGAGGATTACCGCTAAACCAAGGTGAATGGGTCAATGGTTATTTTATCGAACCAACACTTTTTGAAGATGTAGAACCGAGCATGTCGATTGCTCAGGAGGAAATCTTTGGGCCTGTATTGGCTTTGATGAAAGTAAATAACCTGCAGCAAGCGCTAGAAGTTGCAAATGATGTTAAATATGGTTTGAGCGCTTCGATCTTTACCAATCGCTTGGATGAGATGATGTTGTATATGCAAGACATGGATGCTGGAATGATTCGAATAAATGGGGAAAGCTCGGGTGTTGAACTGCAAGCTCCATTTGGGGGAATGAAGGAATCTAGTTCTCATTCAAGGGAACAGGGAAGAGCTGCCATAGAGTTTTTCACCTCGGTTAAAACTATTACGATGAAGTCGTGAAATAATTTAAACATTAGATAAATTGAGACTGTTATGTTTGTCCTCCTTCATACCAGAAGTGAGATCACAGACGAAGTAGCCAGTCAAATCCCCGGAATCAGAGCTGACTAGTTCAGTAGATTATGGGGAGAGGACTGGCTTTTTCATTTTTATAAATAAATTTCCTGAAAACGAAAGTGAATGAGAGGGGATTTTCAGATGGAAACAACCAAAGAAATAAAAACGACCATTCCTGGGTTAAAATCGCAAGAGCTTCATGAACGCAGACAGAAAGCGGTTCCCGTAGGCCCTTATAACATTACTCCACTTTATGTAAAAGAAGCTCGCGGTGCATTGGTTACGGATGTAGATGGAAATACTTTTATCGACTTTGCTGGAGGAATAGGAATTCAAAATATAGGGCATTGCCATCCAAAAGTGGTGAAGGCCCTTCAAGAACAAGCCGCACAGTCCATCCATACGTGTTTTCATGTATTTCCTTATGAAAGTTACATTGAATTAGCGGAGAGATTGAATGCCGCAACGCCTGGGGATTTTGTGAAAAAAACGATGTTTGTCAATAGTGGGGCAGAGGCGGTAGAAAATGCTGTGAAAATTGCACGCGCGGCAACGGGACGAAAATCAGTCTTATCCTTTAGCCGTGGTTATCATGGGCGTACGTTGATGACCATGTCTTTAACGAGCAAAGTGAAGCCTTATAAATTTGGATTTGGCCCGTTCGCTCCCGATACCTATAAAATCCCCTATCCTTATTACTATAGAGATGCAGAAGCGTTGACTAGTGAAGAGGTTGATGCACAAGTTTTACAACGAATTGAAGAATTTTTCCTCGGTGAAGTAGCTGCAGAGGATGTAGCTGCCATTATTATGGAACCTGTGCAGGGAGAAGGCGGATTTGTCGTCCCGACAGGAAACTTCGTTCAAGGAATCAGACAACTTTGTGATAAATACGGTATCTTGCTAATTGCGGATGAGATTCAAACAGGTTTTGCGCGTACAGGAAAATTGTTTGCTATGGAAAATTTTGGGATAGCAGCAGATATTATGGTTTCATCTAAATCAATTGCCGCTGGAATGCCTCTTAGCGCAGTGACTGGCCGGGCAGAGATTATGGATGCAGCGGGAGCAGGACAGCTTGGTGGTACGTTTGCGGGTAGCCCGATGTCTTGTGTAGCAGGACTTACTGTGCTTGATGTTATTGAAGAAGAAAATTTAGTTGGGCGCGCACAGGTAATTGGTGAGCGTATGCTCATGTATTTCCGTGCCATGCAAGAGAAGTTTGCGTTAATAGGTGATGTACGTGGCTTAGGTGCGATGGTTGCGATGGAACTGGTCACTGATCGTAAAACAAAGAATCCAGCGAAAGAAGCGACAGCTGAGATTGTTCAGTTATGTTGGAAAAGCGGACTTATCGGTTTGAGCGCTGGACTGAATGGAAATATTCTTCGTTTCTTGCCGCCACTCGTAATTACAGATGAACAATTAGAGAAAGGCTTGGATATTCTTGAAGAAGTTATTGCAGCTGTAGAAAGAGACCAATTTTCTCAAACCACATAGTCGAGGACTGCACGAAAAGAACCGTCAGGGTGATGAACCCTGACGGTTCTTTGACTAATTAATCGAGCCAACCCTCAGTCCCTGTCTGAATGATGCATCCCTTTGTTCAGAAACTCGTATTTCTTCCATATTATTTTGACTACCTCAGGGGCTGAAAAATTGCAGTATGGATTTTGGGCAAAAAAATGTGAAAAAACCACTTGATATACCCTTGGGGGGTATTGTATTATAAGGGTGTGATAAGAATTGACCTGCAGGGGAACAATACGATAAAATATACCCCATTAGGGTATCTGTGACGGGGGAATAAAAATGAGTGCCAAAACAGCAGAGGCGACTGTTCCGATTACAGGAATGACATGCGCCGCATGTGCGCTTCGAATTGAAAAGGGCTTGAAGAAGCTGGATGGCGTTGAGACTGCCAATGTCAATTTGGCTCTGGAAAAGTCGACAGTCATCTATGACCCGGCAATAACTAACCTCGATGATATACGCACAAAAATTGAATCGCTGGGGTACGGTGTCGCAGCCGACAAAGTAGAGCTGAATATCACCGGTATGACATGTGCCGCTTGTTCGACCCGGATTGAGAAAGGGCTCAGTAAAATGCCCGGTGTTCTCAAGGCCAACGTCAATTTAGCATTGGAGATGGCCACAGTCGAGTACGATTCATCTCATGTAGGCGTGGCCGATTTGATCCAAAAGGTTGAAAAGCTGGGCTACCAGGCTGCTCGCAAGGAAGAGGGCAATGATGAGGAAAAGGTAGACCGTCGGGCAGCAGAGATTCAGCGTCAGACGAGGAAGTTCTGGATTTCCTTGGTACTCTCACTGCCACTGCTGTGGTCGATGGTAAGTCACTTTTCCTTCACCTCGTTCATCTGGCTGCCGGAATTTTTGATGAACCCGTGGGTGCAGCTGGCCTTGGCGACACCGGTTCAATTCATTATCGGGGCACAGTTTTACGTGGGGGCGTACAAAGCACTGCGTAACAAGAGTGCCAATATGGATGTGCTGGTCGCTCTCGGTACGTCAGCCGCTTACTTTTACAGTTTGTATGTAGCCATCTCTTCAATCGGTACTCATGGTCATATGCTTGAGCTTTACTTTGAGACCAGCGCCGTTTTGATCACGCTGATCCTGTTGGGTAAACTATTCGAGGTAAAAGCCAAAGGGCGTTCATCGGAAGCGATACGCAAGCTGATGGGACTGCAAGCGAAGACAGCAGTAGTCGTTCGGGATGGCGTCGAGATGACGATACCCGTAGAGGATGTTCGACTGGGCGATATCGTACACGTGAAGCCTGGTGACAAAGTGCCTGTAGATGGTATCGTTTTGGAAGGCCAATCCGCTGTCGATGAATCCATGCTGACTGGAGAAAGTATTCCTGTAGACAAAGCAGCTGGAGATACGGTCATTGGTGCCACCCTCAATAAAAACGGTTTTTTGAAGGTCCAGGCGACTAAGGTAGGAAAAGAAACCGCATTGGCCCAAATTATCAAGGTCGTAGAAGAGGCGCAGGGCACAAAAGCTCCAATTCAACGTCTGGCAGACAGCATTTCCGGGATTTTTGTTCCCATTGTTGTCGGGATTGCGATCATTACCTTCCTGGTCTGGTATTTCGCGGTCATGCCCGGCAATTTCGCTGAGGCATTGGAAAAAGCCATTGCAGTTCTGGTTATCGCTTGCCCGTGTGCACTTGGTCTGGCGACACCAACCTCGATTATGGCAGGGTCAGGACGTGCGGCTGAGCTGGGCATTTTGTTCAAGGGCGGGGAGCATCTTGAGACTGCCCATCATCTGGATACGATCGTTCTTGATAAAACGGGTACTGTTACAAAAGGTGAGCCTGAGCTGACAGATGTCATCACCTTTGATATCGAGGAGCAGGAATTACTCGCGCTTGTCGGAGCTGCCGAGAAAAATTCCGAGCACCCATTGGCACAAGCCATTGTGCGCGGCATAGCAGAAAAAGGCATTTCTTTGGCGGAGACCACTTCATTTGAAGCGATTCCCGGTTTTGGAATTCGAGCTGTTGTAGCCGGCAAGGAGGTACTGGTAGGTACTCGCCGCCTTCTGGAGCAATACCAGATTTCGTACCAAGCTGTTACAGATACGATGCTTCGCCTGGAGCAATCAGGAAAAACGGCAATGCTCGCTGTCGTCGATGGTAAGCTGGCAGGACTGATTGCCGTAGCCGATACGATTAAACCAACCTCGAAGCAAGCAGTGGAACGTATGAAAGCGATGGGACTCACGGTCATCATGATGACGGGCGACAACCGGCAAACTGCCGAGGCGATCGCACGTGAGGCAGGTATCGATCACGTAATCGCCGAAGTCCTGCCCGAAGGCAAGGCAGCTGAAGTGAAAAAGCTGCAAGCAGCAGGCAAAAAGGTAGCTATGGTCGGTGACGGAATCAATGACGCTCCAGCACTTGCCACAGCCGATATCGGCATGGCGATCGGAACAGGAACAGATGTGGCGATGGAGGCAGCCGATATTACACTCATGCGCGGCGAGCTCACGAGTGTCGCTGACGCAATCGAAATGAGCAAACGCACCATCCGCAACATCAAGCAAAACCTGTTCTGGGCATTTGCCTACAACACATTGGGCATTCCGTTCGCAGCTCTAGGATTCCTGGCGCCTTGGCTCGCAGGAGCAGCGATGGCATTCAGCTCCGTATCCGTAGTCCTCAACGCACTGCGACTACAACGGGTAAAGCTGTAATCGCCTGCAGCCAATAAAAGAAGTAACACGCGGCACGTCCGCATACCCTATAAACATAAAACTCAAAAGGAGAGATTGAGAAATGAAAAACATCACATTGAACGTAGAAGGTATGTCCTGCAACCATTGCGTTAACACCGTTGAAAAAACTTTGAAAGAGCTGGGCGCAGAAGGCAAGGTAAACCTCGCAGCCAAAACAGTAGAAGTAACCTATGACGAAAATGGCACAACCCTCGAAGCTATTAAAGAAGCCATCGAAGAACAAGGCTACGACGTAGTATAAAAGTAGAACTATGTTTTTAAGCTCTTGCCCGGTAATCACGGGTAAGAGCTTTTTTATTTTGTCGCCCACCAAAAAGTGCTGCGAGGACAGCCAACAGCTGTCGAGAGGAAAAAGGAGAAAAAAGCGAAACACGCCTTTAAGCGTCCACCTTTGATATGCCTCCTGAAAAAACGACTTTGGACGCGGTTTCGCTTTTTTCATGTAGCTGTGCAGGAATGACCCCTAAGCAAAGTGTTCCAAGAATCTAGAGCGTTTTCTCCTTTTTCCTCTCCTCCACTACAGCCCGAACCAATCACATCACTTCCCTCCCCCCACTTGTTTTGTAAAGATTCTGTAAATCGTTAACCAAACCTAAACAATGCATGAGCCTAGACATACAAAAACGCGCCACGACAGCATTTTCTTTTTATCAAACCTTGTTCAGCGCTTTATATGGGATTAAAAATTCAAATCTACAATGAAAGCAAGTGAAAGAGGTGGTCATTGTGGATTTGCATATGCACACCACTGCTTCTGACGGCAAGCTCACGCCAAAGGAGCTGCTGCTGGAGGCAAAAGAGCGGGGCGTGACTCATCTAGCCATTACCGACCATGACACCGTGGACGGTTATTTACTGGCACGAGGGGAAGCCACGCGGCTGGGGATCGGACTGATACCTGGAATCGAATGGAATACAGAAGGGCCGGAAGACGAGCTGCATATACTGGGCTACGGCTTTGATATTTCCGACCCGCGTCTGCTGCATCTGATGGATCGAAGACAGCAGGAGCGGATTGAGTGGGCCTCTGAGATGGTCGAGAGCTGCAACAGGCTGGGGATGGCGATTACCATAGAGGACTGTCTGGTCCGTGCAAAAGGCGGGGTCATCGTTCGAACACATATTTCGGAAGTATTAGTAGAGCGTGGATACAGCTCGACGCCACAGGCAGCATTTGATGCTTATTTGCGAAAAGGTGCTCCTGCGTATGTACCAAGACCAGTCTTTTCCGCACAGGAAGCAATCGAAGTAACGCACGAGGTAGGGGGAATAGCGATCCTCGCTCACCCAGGGATTTATCCGTTCGAAGTGAAGCTTGATACCCTGCTTGAATACGGGATTGACGGGATCGAGGTCTATTACCCGAAGCATTCATCAGCACAAATGGCCTTTTGGGAGCGTCAGGCAAAAAAGCATCAGCTGATTCGCTCGGGAGGCAGTGACTTTCACGGACATGGCTCACGCAACTCTACACCTGTTGGAAGCGTGCCATTGCCACGTGATGTAAAGGAGTGGTGGACATGCTGTATGTTTCATCAACACTAATGTGGGCGTACCCAGTAGAGGCCGCCATTCTAATTGCGAGGCAGTATGGATTTAGCGGTATGGAGGTGTGGGCAGAGCATGTCTGGTTTCATCAGAGCAATGCGCGCGAGATTCAGCAGGCAGCGAAGCGTGTAGGAATGAAGCTGACCCTGCACGCAGCGAGCTGGGATTTGAATCTGTGCTCGCTGAATCACGGTATACGCCAGCAGTCCATAACGGAGATAAAGCGATCGATTGCTCTGGCTTCAGAGATCGGTGCCAAGAGTGTGACGATCCACCCAGGACGCTTTACGCTGACCTCTAAAAACAGGAGTATGCATGAGTCGCTATTGATTGAAAGTGTAAATGAACTGGCGTACGAAGCTCAGCAGCAGGAGTGCATCCTGTCGATTGAGCACATCGAACCGCTCCCCAAGGAGATGATTGTAACGCCACAAGATCTCAATCGCTTGCGATCAGCGCTAGCGTATCCGACCACTGCTACCTTTGATATTGCTCATGTTCCGCTCTCCTGTTCCCTGACCCAATTTTATCGGGAGCTGGAAGGGGTGGATAAAATCCACGTGAGTGACGCCACTGCATCTAAGCTACACGTGCCGCTTGGAACAGGTGAGATTGATCTTGAGGCAATTTGGCCGCTTTTGTTTGAAAAAGACAGACCCGTTGTTGTAGAAGGCTTCGATGATGCGAAGGATTTGGGTGTACTCAAGCAAAATCTGTTGTATCTACAGCATGGTGATTGTGTCTCATTTGGATAGGAGGTTTATTACACATTGAATATTCTCGTCACGAATGACGATGGGATCTTTTCCAACGGCGTACTTTGTTTAGCACAGGCGTTACAACCGTTTGGCAATGTATCCATCGTCTGTCCCGATCAGGAACGTAGCGCAATCAGTCATGCGATTACGCTGAAATCGCCCGTAAAGGCGAATAAAGTGAACTTTTTCGATACTTCATTAGAAGCTTGGGCGGTCAATGGCACCCCTGCCGATTGCGTCAAAATGGCGATAGAAGCCATTCTCAAGGACAAGCCCGACGTCATTGTATCCGGAATTAACCGCGGTCCTAATTTGGGAAGGGATGTATTTTACTCCGGAACGATTTCAGCGGCAATCGAGGGCGCGATGTACCAAATCCCTTCGATTGCGATTTCTCTGGCGACACTGAAGCCGAATCCGTCGTTTTCTATTGTAGAGCCGCTCGCTTATGAAGTGTTTGAGACACTCTTGAGGCACAAGCTCACGCCAGAAACGGTATTGAACATCAATCTCCCGTATCTGTCAAAAGAAATGGTAAAGGGAGTAGCTGTAACGCCGCTCGCGATGGATGTCCTACGCTATCAATATGTCGGATTGAACGATCCCCAGGGATACCTCTGCTACTGGCTCTCTGATCATTTGACCGAGCTGCATTTTGAAGACGAGGAATCTGATTACTACAAGCTGCGCGATGGCTACATCACCATCACACCGCTTCAGCTGAATATGACGAATACGGCGATGAAAGCAAAGATTGGCAAGTGGTTTCAAAGTACAAAACAAAGCTCATAGCCATGCCCACTCATGATTAGGAGGAAATAGAAAATGAAACGTGTTCAACTCCACAAATGGACTCTTTCTCTATTCACAGCACTATCAGTTTTGGGATTGACAGCATGTGGTACACAGTCCACTTCCACTTCTGCGCAGCCAGAAGCCAAGCCGGCGCCAGCCACCCCAGCAGCAACAACTACAACTGCCACAACCGAGGCGGCAGCACCAAAAGTAGCGGGGAATCTGAGCTTTTACACATCACAGCCAGATGCAGATGCAGCGGCTTTGATCGAGAGCTTTACGAAAAAGTATCCGGAGGTAAAGGTCGAGCTGTTCCGTTCAGGTACGGAGGAGGTCATCAGCCGCTTGCAGGCTGAGGCACAGGCAGGACAAGTCAAAGCAGACGTTCTGCTGGTAGCAGACGCGCCGACCTTTGCCAGCTTGAAAAAACAAGACTTGCTCATGGGCTACAACTCTCCTGAAGCTGCTGACATCCCTGCGGATTGGAAGGATGCAGACGGTGCGTACACAGGAACAAAGGTCATGGCGACTGTTCTCGCCGTCAATACCAGCAAGGTAACTACAAAGCCTGACAGCTGGAAAGTACTGACGAGTCCACAGGCTGCTGGAAAAGCAATCATGCCAAGCCCGCTCTATTCCGGGGCAGCTGCCTACAACGTCGGTGTACTGACCCGCCAGGGAGATTTTGGTTGGGATTTCATCCAAGGACTCAAATCCAATCAAATGACTGTAACCAAAGGAAACGGCGCTGTGCTCAAAAGTGTAGCAGGCGGCGAAAAAGAATACGGCATGGTCGTCGATTATTTGGTAGCCAGAGCGAAAAAAGAAGGTTCCCCAGTAGAGCTGATCTACCCAAGCGAAGGTGTACCAGTCATTACAGAGCCGATCGGTATTTTGAAAGCCTCGAAAAATCAGGAAACGGCAAAAGCATTCGTGGACTTTGTTCTCTCGGAGGAAGGCCAAAAGCTCGCAGCAAGCCTGGGCTACACGCCTATTCGCAAAGGAATTCCCGCACCAGAAGGACTACTTGGCCAAGATCAGTTCAAGGTCCTTTCAGCCAATACAGATGAGCTGGAAGCATCCCGTGAGGCGGACAAAAAGAAATTTGGAGAGATGATGGGTGGCAAGTAACTGGCAGACAGTAGTGACCGAACGGCAGATCAGAGAGCGGCGTAAATTCGCCGCTTCTCTGTCGATGGAACAGGCGGCTACGTGGATGGTGCTGGTACCAGTCGCCTTCTTTTTTGTCTATCCGCTGTGGAAGCTGATGGCGCTCAGTGTGAAAACGGACACAGGACTCGGTTTTGCACATTTTGCAGAAGTGCTGACACATGCACGCACGTGGGATGCGGTTGGTCACACCATTACGGCTGCTGGTGTATCTACCGTTCTCTCGCTCGTAATCGGCGTATCATTGGCTTGGCTGTGCGCCTATACCGATATTCGCTTGAAGCCTGCGCTTCATGTACTTGCGCTTTTGCCACTGCTCATTCCTTCCTACGTCATGACACTGGCATGGACGCAGCTTGCAGGGCCGCAGGGAGTCATCAATCGAGTAGCAAGCTGGGTGGCTGGAACACCTGTAGAGATATGGAATGTGTATGGTCTGGACGGAATTATTGTCGTGATGGGCTTGACTCATTATCCGCTGGTTTACATGCTGACACTGTCTGTCCTGTACCGAATTCCCAAGGAGCTGGAGTGGGCAGCGCACTCTTCTGGAGCAAGTGCTCTCACGGTGTTTCGCAAGGTTACGCTGCCGCTTGCATTGCCTGGCATCGCTGGAGGCGGGCTGCTTGCTTTCATTTCTGGTCTCGACAATTTCGGAATCCCAGCGTTTTTGGGAATTCCGGAAAATATATCTGTTCTCAGCACACTCATCTATGAAGAAGTGATCGGATTCGGGCCGAGTGCTTTCGCCAAGGCTGCCGTTCTGTCTATTGTGCTCGGAGTAGTGGCTTTGGCTGGAACGGGGGTACAGTGGCTTTTGCTGCGCAAGAGTCGGGTAGACCAGACGAGCGCGGAAGACAAGTCGATTCGGCGATACTTGGGTGCGAAACGGGGATGGGTAGAGCTGGGTGTATGGGGCTTTATGCTCGTTACCGGCGTATTGCCGCTGCTATCGATGGCTGCCACCGCCTTTGTAAAAGCATATGGCTTGCCGTTTATCGCAGAAAATTTGACGTGGAAGCACTTTGCGTTTGTGCTCTTTGGCCATGCAGGGACACGGGACGCGATTCGAAATAGCCTGATGCTTGCTAGTCTGACGGGGATTTTGTGTGTGCTCGCAGGCACCTGGTTTGCCTACTGGCGCGTCAATCGCCCCTCGTTTACGGGCAAAATCATGGAAGGAGCTGTGGCATTGCCGTATGCATTACCCGGCATGGTGCTTGGCCTCGCGATGATTTTGACCTGGATGGAGCCGATTCCCGGTTGGCAGCCCGGCTTGTACGGAACGGTTTGGCTTATTTTGATTGCGTATGTGACACGGTTTTTGATTCTCCAAGTTAAGAGCAGTACGGTTTCGATCATGCAGGTAGGCAAGGAAGTGGAGGAAGCGGCAAGAATCAATGGGGGTGGCTTTTGGACGAGATGGGGCAGAATTCTGGTGCCGCTTTATGCGCCAGGAATGGCAACGGGCTTGTTCCTCGTCTTTTTGACGGCATTTACTGAGCTGACGCTGTCCTCGCTCTTGTGGACATCTGGCGCGGAAACGATTGGCGTCGTTATTTTCGGCTTTGAGCAGGCGGGGTCTACGACCTACAGCACGGCGCTTTCCACGCTGATTGTAGCTGCTATTCTGCTTCTTTTGACAGCGGGTGGCTTGTGGAAACGATATTGGCAGCGGAGGGTAGAGCAATGAATAGTGCGAGGGTAGCAGGAGTTTCCAAAAAATTTGGCAGTGTAGCTGCACTTCATCATCTGGATTTGCAAATTGGGCAAGGAGAGTTCGTCGCTCTGCTGGGACCGAGCGGCTGCGGAAAGACTACGCTACTGCGATTACTCGCTGGTTTTGAATCTCCGACGAGTGGTGAAATTTGGATCAATCATGAGCGGGTGGCAGATTCAAGCGGACGCAAACCACCGGAGGAGAGACGGATTGGCATGGTGTTCCAGTCATTCGCGCTGTGGCCACATCTGAATGTTTACGAGAATGTAGCCTTTCCACTGCGTCATCAAAAGCAAGTGCCGGATGCGTATAAAAAAGACCCTCGGGCGCGTGTGGCGCAAATGCTCGAAATGGTCGGACTGGGAGGAATGGAGGAACGCTTTCCAAGCCAGCTGTCTGGCGGACAAAAGCAGCGGGTAGCTCTGGCGCGTGCCATCGTGTTTAATCCGACGCTACTACTGATGGATGAGCCGCTCAGCAGTCTCGATGCGGAGCTGCGGATGCAGATGAGAAAAGAAATTCAGTACATTCACCGTGAGCTGGGCACGTCGATTGTCTATGTCACCCATGACCAGTCAGAAGCGCTAGGAATGGCAGATAAGATCGTGGTCATGAAGGACGGACGGGTAGAGCAGGCGGGTACCCCGCAGGAGATTTACTATGCTCCCGAGTCTTTGTTTGTCGCCAAATTTGTGGGACGGTCCAACTTTTTAAAAGGCAGCTGGTCGAATCCACACACCTTTTTGCTGGAGAAGGCAGGGGGGCAGACACAGCCGATTCCGGTATCGCGCGACTATGGTTCGTTTCACGCTCACCGCGTACTGCCGGTGCGGCCCGATCAGCTAAAGCTAAAGGCTTGGCACCAAGGCATGGACGGTGTCGTGGGGAAGGTAACTCATGTCCAATTCCAAGGGCGGGAGCTGTTGTATTCGATCCAGGTAGGTGAGGAGGAGTGGGAGGTCGTCTCCGATGTGAATGAGCGGTTTTCCTACGATGAGCAGGTGCTTGTAGAAGTGCACGTGTAAATTCGATCTGATAAAAAGGAAAAGCTCCGCCTGTTTGCCAGGATGGAGCTTGTTGGTTTTCTTACACACCAAGTAGTTTTTCCAAATCCTTGTCCAGCACAAAAACCTCGATTCGCTCTCCCATTTTTGTGCTGATGTCGCTATGGCTGGATAACACCTTGCACCCGGTCAGCTTTTCTACGATTTGTTCGGATTCTTCGCTGTACATTTCACGCAGCAGCTCACGCATTTCCTTTACGATGCGTCGCCCTTTTTCATGACTGGACAGATGCTTTTCCTCGACGGTGAGGACACCCTTGAAACGGGCAATCACCATGTCTCCGACTATGTACGTTTTCGACTCCTGCGGTCCACGTCCGATCAGATCGCGTTGGAACTTAATAAACGCTTCGCTAATTTCTGCTTCAAGCTTTTTTTTGTTAGAGATGGCCAATCCATATTCCTCCCATGCGTCATTTCCTTGTATGATTGGGCGCATCGAAGGCCCTGCCTGCGCCATTAGGCTTGCCGCGTGCTCTGATGGCTATATCTTAACGAGGTACTGGCGAGACTGTCAACAAAGTCGCAGGTAAGTGATTATCAGCTCGGGTCAGGGACCTAGTCTCTTTTTGAAAACAGAAGAGAAACCATGAAATATCGTGAGCGAATGAGGCTTGCTGGCTTTAAATCGCTTACATCAATAAAGAATGAGTAAATCGTGCTAATTAGACAGAAACAGGACATTAACAACCGATTATGCCGGACGTATAATGAGACTCGTAACCAACAATTGCAAATCTGGCCAAATCCCGAGGCACTCGGGAACGGAGGACCCAATCAGTAGGGGTTAATTCCACGATTCATTTGTGGAAGGGATGAGAAACTCTTTCGCCATCCTACCCGTCAGCTAACTTCGTCGGCTAAAGCGAGGGAGGTCTAAAGACCGCCTATTTGAGGAGGCCTTTTTGTTATCCCTAGGGATGGCAAAGGGCGCGACTCCAATCATTTTGCAGGTCTTTTCGTTTTGCCCAAAAACAAAAATAATCGGTACGACGAAAAAGGAAACGGGAGACAAAACGCAAAGAAGGCAATGCCGTTGTCGGCTGGGCGTTAGGTAGACCAATGAGTACTTTTTCTCCGAGAAAACATCGTTTTGCCGCTGGATGTGGGCGAGTGTATTCGCCTGTGCATCTTTGCCGGAGGGCTGTGTCGATCTACGGGGAAGGAGTAAGCATTGGTCTATTTTTATTACCCGAAGGCTTGTTTTTTTCCAAAAAGAAAACGAGCACAGGGTGAGCGAGAGAGACGCCTTAGCGATGGCGGTGGCTTGGTTTAAATAAAGGGTGAATTTTGAAAAAGGGGGAAACGGGGATGGACGTAGTTTCCATACTGCTCTTGGCACTATCATTCGGGGTATTTTACGCACTCATCCAATTTTGTGATGCTGTGGTCAGAGAACAGGGAGGAAAAGGAAAATGATCGTTTTGCTAGTGATCGTGGCCGGACTTTCCTTGTATTTGTGCCATGCTTTGATCTACCCGGAAAAATATTGAGCGCATGTGATGAAAGATTTTGCAGGAATGTTAGGAGGAGCGGTTGTGGACTTTTTACAAATATCGTTGGTTTTGGTGGTGCTGCTCATTCTGGCGATACCGATGGGGCGATACCTGGCTAACGCTTTTTCACTTGATGTGACAAGACTGGATCGGGTATTTGGCGGTCTGGAAAACGGAATTTACAAACTGTCCGGGATTCGCATGACAGATATGACCTGGAAGCAGTACGCCGTAGCGGTTTTGATGAGTAACATCGCCATGGTTGCCATTGCGTATATCCTGCTTCGCTTGCAAGGGGTGCTGCCTGGCAACCCGAGCGGCATTGCTGCGATGGACCCACTGCTATCGTTTAATACAGCGGTCAGCTTTTTAACGAATACAAATCTTCAGCATTATAGCGGCGAGAGTGGATTGTCCTACCTGTCGCAGATGATGGTTATCATTTACCTGATGTTCACGACGCCGGCTACAGGAATTGCGGTAGTCATGGCGTTTATGCGGGGGCTGACGGGGCAACGCAGCATCGGCAACTACTTTGTTGACTTGGTTCGTGCGCATACACGGGTCCTGCTTCCTTTGGCTGTAGTCGTGACGCTTTTGCTCGTAGCGCAGGGCGTTCCGCAAACATTAGAGCCGACAGCAACCGCGACCACGATTAGCGGTGCCGAGCAGCAAATTGCGCGCGGGCCGGTTGCTTCTCTCGTTTCGATCAAGCATTTGGGAACAAACGGCGGGGGCTTCTTCGGAGTGAACTCGTCACACCCTTATGAAAATCCAACTCCGTGGACCAATGTGCTGGAGATGCTCTCGATGTTTCTGATCCCGGCGTCGCTTCCGATTGCTTTTGGGCATATGGCAAAAAGCCGCAAGCAAGGATGGATCATTTTTGGGGCGATGGGAGCGATGTTTCTCGTCTTTTTGGCTACGGCTTATGTCAGTGAGAGTCACGGCAACCCTGCGTTGGAGCAGGCGGGCTTGTCGCAGGCGATGGGCAGTATGGAAGGCAAGGAAGTACGCTTTGGCATTGCGCAAAGTGCTCTGTTTACAGCGATCACGACAGCAGCAACGACCGGAACCGTCAATAACATGCACGATACACTGACACCGCTGGGCGGCTTGGTGCCGCTCGGGGAAATGATGCTCAACTGCGTATTTGGCGGAGACGGGGTAGGAACGGTCAACATCCTGATGTACGCGATTTTGGCGGTTTTCATTGCTGGCTTGATGGTAGGACGCACACCCGAATTTTTGGGACGCAAAATTGAGGGCAAAGAGATGAAGCTGATTGCGATTGCGATTCTTGCCCATCCACTGATCATACTGGCGCCTACTGCGATTGCACTGGCAACTGAGATGGGGACAGCTGGCATCAGCAATCCTGGATTTCATGGAATATCTCAGGTGCTGTATGAATTCACCTCGTCGGCAGCCAACAACGGCTCCGGTTTTGAAGGGCTGGGCGACAACACGCCATTCTGGAATATTTCTACGGGACTAGTCATGCTGTTTGGGCGGTATGTCTCCATCATCGCCATGCTGGCAGTGGCAGGCTCTATGCTTGTCAAAAAGCCGGTGCCGGAAACGATGGGAACGCTGCGAACCGATAACAATGTGTTCCTGGTGCTGCTGATCGCAACCGTTGTGATTGTGGGTGCCCTGACCTTTTTGCCTGTACTTGCACTAGGTCCGATCGCTGAGTGGTTGACCTTGCGATAGATACGGCTTTTCCCATGAAACTAGAGGCAAAGGAGATAGTTCTGATGAGTAGAACGCGCACGGTCGCGCTTCCCAAAGATATATACCGTCAGGCGTTAGTGGAGGCTTTCAAAAAGCTGGACCCGCGTGTGATGATGAAAAATCCGGTCATGTTCGTAGTAGAGGTCGGGTTTGTGATTACCTTATTGCTGACGTTTTTCCCCGGTCTGTTTGGGGGAGCATCAGCTCCAATCTACAACGGTGTCGTCAGTCTCATCCTGTTTGTGACGATTTTGTTCGCCAACTTCGCTGAGGCATTGGCGGAGGGACGCGGCAAAGCACAGGCAGCGAGCTTGAAGAAAACGAAGCAGGATACAAAAGCGCGCAGAATCGCAAAGGATAGTTCCATCCAGATAGTCAGCTCGACAGAACTCAGAAAAGGGGATGTAGTCGTAGTTGATATGGGAGAGTTGATCCCAAGCGATGGTGAAATTATAGAGGGTGTCGCTTCCGTTGACGAGTCAGCGATTACGGGTGAGTCGGCGCCAGTCATCAAGGAAGCGGGAGGAGACTTCAGCTCCGTCACAGGAGGTACGCGTGTCGTCAGTGACAGTATCCGTGTACGTGTGACGACAGATCCCGGTGAATCCTTCCTCGATCAAATGATATCGCTTGTTGAGGGAGCCAAACGCCAAAAGACGCCGAATGAAATTGCGCTCAATACGCTGCTCGTTAGTCTAACCCTCATTTTTGTGATTGTCTGCACGACTCTGTCGCCAATTGCTGCCTATGTTCATGCAGCAATACCTGTCGCCACACTGGTTGCCCTCTTGGTGTGCCTGATTCCGACGACGATTGGCGGCTTGCTTTCCTCGATCGGAATTGCAGGGATGGACCGGGTCACACAGTTCAACGTGATTGCGATGTCCGGGAAAGCAGTGGAAGCTTCGGGAGATATCAATACGATTATTCTCGATAAGACAGGGACGATTACATTCGGAAACCGGATGGCTGCTGAGTTTGTGACTGTCGGATTGACGACACAGGAAGCGTTGAACAAAATGGCTGCCAAAAGCTCGATTTACGATGAAACGCCAGAAGGACGCTCGATTATTGAGCTTGCGAAAAAGCTTGGTGTGGATGCCAAAGAGTTTGAGCTGCCCGGTTCTGAGGGCGTGGAATTTAAGGCGGAGACAAGGATGAGCGGTACGGATTTAGCTGATGGAACCGTTATCCGCAAGGGCGCTGTTGACGCAATCAAGCAATACATTGCTTCGCAAGGTGGGAGCGTTCCGACTGATCTGGAGGAAAAAGCTGCGAAAATTGCTACTGCTGGAGGAACGCCTTTGGCCGTAGCGGCAGGAGCCAATATTTTCGGGCTGATCTATTTAAAAGACACGGTTAAGCCTGGCATGCGTGAGCGATTTGAAGAGCTGCGCCGCATGGGAATTCGGACGGTCATGTGTACGGGGGATAACCCGCTGACGGCTGCGACGATTGCTCGTGAGGCAGGGGTCGATGATTTTGTCGCGGAGGCGAAGCCGGAAGACAAAATTGCGTTGATTCGCAACGAGCAGGCAGAAGGCAAGCTGGTTGCCATGACTGGGGATGGAACGAATGACGCCCCAGCTCTGGCACAGGCTGACGTCGGTTTGGCGATGAATAGCGGCACGATAGCTGCGAAGGAAGCTGCGAATATGGTCGACCTCGATTCCGATCCGACCAAAATTATTGAAGTAGTGGCGATCGGCAAGCAGCTGTTGATGACGCGTGGAGCCTTGACGACCTTTAGTATCGCAAACGATGTGGCAAAGTACTTTGCGATTATTCCGGCGATGTTCATGCTCGCCATTCCACAAATGAGTGCCTTGAACATCATGGGACTGGCAACACCGCAAAGTGCGATTTTGTCTGCGCTGATCTTTAATGCGATTATCATTCCGATCCTGATTCCGTTGGCGATGAAAGGCGTGAAGTATTCGCCGATGAGTGCGACGAAGCTGCTCAGCCGCAACCTCGTCATCTACGGATTGGGTGGTATCGTGGTTCCTTTTGTAGCGATCAAGCTGATCGACCTGATGCTGGTCGGATTGAATCTGGTGTAACCAACTCTGTTTAAAGAAAGCAAAGGTGAAAGCATATGCTGCTTACAAATCTGCGTCTCAGTCTCGTCTTGCTGTTAATCTGTGGTCTCGCCTACCCGCTTGCCATGACGGGAATTGCTCAAATCACGATGCCTGCAAAAGCGAGTGGCAGCTTGATCACAGACGCCAGCGGAAAGGTAGTGGGCTCCGGGCTGATCGGGCAAACCTTTTCTGATCCAAAATACTTCTGGGGCCGTGTGTCCTCGATTGATAACAATGGGGCAGGGTCAGGCTCCAACAACTATTCACCATCCAACCCAGCGCTGATCGAGCGTACACAAGCGGATATAGCCAGCTTTTTAAAAGCAAATCCTGCTGTGAAAAAGGAAGACATTCCTGCGGATTTATTGACCAACTCGGGCTCTGGGCTGGACCCGCATATATCTCCGCAGGCTGCTCTCATTCAGATAGAGCGGATTGCCAGTAAGCGAAATCTCGACCCAGCCAAGCTGCGTAATCTGATAGCGGAGCAGACAGAGGGAAGAAGCATGGGCGTATTCGGGGAATCACGGGTAAACGTGCTCAAGCTGAATCTGGCTCTGGATCAGTTGAGATAATACAGCAAAAAAGGAGGGCTGCAAGATGGTAGAACAGTTTCGAAAGAAGTCCCCAGACCAAATCTTGCAGTCTATCTCCAAAATGCACCGGGGCCGACTGAAAATTATTTTGGGGGCGGTGAGTGGTTCCGGCAAGACGTACCACCTGTTGATGGAAGGGCAAAGCCTGAAGAAAAAAGGAATCGACGTCGTACTTGTGCGTACAGGCGAAGCTACACATTCAAAGCTCGAACAAAAGAGAGAAGGGCTGGAGCAACTCCCGTCTATTGAATGGAACAGGCTCGGGCAAACGAGGCATGACCTGGATGTCGACGCATTGATTGATCGCGATCCGGAGGTAGTACTGGTGGATGGGCTGGCGCATCGCAATCGACCGGATGCACCGCGAGCCACCCGTTTTGAGGATGTCCAATTGCTGCTGCAACACAATATCAGTGTGATCACGACCGTAAATATATATGAGCTTTCCGGCATGAAGGAGCTGGCGGAACGATTGACCAAGATCGAGGTACAAATCGAGCAATGCGTTCCCGAGGATACATTAGCGCAGGCGGATGAGGTTAAGCTTTTGGACGTAACCCCGGAGGCGATCCTTAAACGATTGCAAGAGAACCAGGGCAATCTGTCACGTACGAAGCACCCTTTGTTTCGCAGAGACAATCTGCACATGCTGCGTGAGCTCGCTCTGCGTTTTGTAGCCAACGGAGTGAACGATGATCTGGAGGACTACCGGGATAGACATGGTATGGTGGGCGCGTCTGGTGCAACCGAACGGATTTTGGTATCGGCTCAGTATCATTGGAACGGATCGATTCTAGTCAGACGCGGACAGCAGGTAGCCAAAAGGCTCGGCGGAGAGCTGCTGGTTGTCTGCTTCTGTCTCGCCGGAAAAAGGCAGACGAAGGAGGAAGCCACTTTTCGTAGGGCAATCCTGAAGCTCGTTGATAAAGTGGGGGGCGTATTCGAAGAACAGTCGCTGCATCGTCCGCAAGCAGTTGCGAGTGAGCTGGTTGCCTATGCGATGGACAAAAAGGTAACGAGAATCGTCATGGGACAGTCTAAGCGAACACGCTGGGAGGAGATATGGTACGGCTCCATCGTCCACAGAATTTTGCGTCAAACGAAAAACATCGACATCTTCATCGTGGCAGACCGATCTGAGCGAGATGGGGAGCGAGTGTTGCCTACAAAACGCAGAGCTGCACCAATCAATCCTTTTCGGCGCCTGAGTGAGGCTGAAATGGAGGAGGAAATCGGTAAGATCAAGCGTGGCAGCTTGAAGGTGTACGTCGGGGCAGCGCCAGGGGTTGGCAAAACGTATACGATGCTGCGCGAGGGAAACGAGCTTGCGCAAAATGGCATTAACGTCGTTATCGGTCTGTTAGAAACACATGGACGAAAAGAAACGACAGAACAGGTTGGCGGGCTTCCTCTGATTCCACGCAAGCGAATTCCGTATAAAAACGTCACGCTGGAGGAAATGGATACGGAAGAAATCATTCGGCGCAATCCTGACGTGGTGCTGGTTGATGAGCTGGCGCATACCAATGTGCCGGGCAGTCAGCTGGAGAAACGGTATCAGGATGTAGAGAGGATTTTATCCACAGGTATTTCGGTCATTTCCAGTATGAATATTCAGCACCTCGAAAGCCTGAACGACAGTGTGGAGCAAATTACGGGTATTCGTGTGCGTGAAACCGTTCCCGACCACATTTTGCATCAGGCAAATGAGGTTGAGCTGATCGACATCTCGCCAAAAGCATTACGGCAGCGAATGCGCGAGGGAAACATTTATGCCATGGAAAAGGTAGAACAGTCACTCGCCAACTTTTTTAAGACGGGAAATCTCATTGCCCTGCGGGAATTGGCGCTGCGCGAGGTGGCGGATGACGTCGATGAACGATTGGAAGCGTGGGAGAGGCGAACGCTGCGGGGACCGTGGCGACAGCGGGAAGTGATTTTTGTCTGTGTCAATTTGCGAGCGGACAGTGAACGGTTGATTCGGCGCGGATTTCGGATTGCCTACCGGTTAAAAGCATCCTGGCACGTCGCCTATGTCCAGGATCATCAGCCGCTGACCGACGAGGAGAGAATACAGCTGGAAAAGCTGAAGAAATTGACGGAGCGGCTGGGGGGATGCTTTGAACAATATGAAGCAGCATCCAAGCGAAAGGTGTTCACCAAGCTGGTATTGCACATGAACGAGAAGCGTGCGACACAAGTAGTGATCGGACAATCAGCGAGGACGAGATGGCAGGAAATACGCGACGGCTCTGTCATACAAAGGCTACTGCGAGAAGTGAGGCATATGGATGTACTGGTCGTCGCCGATCATGTGCCAAATACGAATTGAGGGGGGCTTGGCATGGGCGCAGCAAATAAAGGGCAATGGGAGCAAAGCTTGGCAGAAGCCTATAGCCGCTTGGAGTGCCTGACAAAAGAGAGCGTCAGCTGTGGTGTGCAGGCTGAGTCGTGTATGGAGGCGCTTTTATTTTCTGAGCTGACCCGCGTCTATCTGGAAGAGGAAGAGGTTCGTGTGCGGCAAAAGCTGAAGCGAAAATCATCACAACGAATTTCTCGGGTTATACATGAGCGAGTAGGAGAGTTTTTGGCTGAGCGATTAGCAAGACTGTCTTTTCAGGTGAAGGATGGCCTGCTTTTTGTCAAAAGGGGCGAGCAGCTCGTCGGTGTAATCAAATGCATTCCCGATCTGGGCAGTTATGATACACCTTCGTGGAATGCAACCATCGCCCGTTTTGCCAAGCAGTATCAAAAACGCTACAAGCTGATGCCCGAGCAATTGTTGTTTGTAGTCTGCTCCCTCGCAAAAAGTCTGGATGCCGCTCATGCCAAGGCTTTGACGGGAGTGGACGTATGGAGCGGGACCACGTTGACTAGCCTCGCCTATCGGGATGCGCTGCAAGCCTATGTGGGCAAATGTGTGGAAGCTATGGATGCCATCCCGAAGCCGTGGGAGCAGCTCTATTTTTTAAGTGCTGATGTTCATCCCAATGCTCTCGCAACACAGCTGATCCAAGGGGAGACGGTGAGCATGCCAGATCGCTGGCTGCGACCTTCCGTATGCGAGATCATCCATTTTTTGGAACGGAAGCTGTGATATACTAGCTATATTCACAAAACCGAAGTTACAGGAGGGACTGGCTATTCCAGTTAAAGTTGTTGGTATTCCTCACTATGTGGGAGCATTGGTTTCGGGAACAGAGCTTGCTCCAGATGCCCTGCGCAAGGCAGGACTCATCACGCAGCTACAGAAGTACGGTTTGGATGTAGAGGACATAGGCAATCTGCGTCTTCCTGATTATTTACCACGGCACAATATGCCGCCAGTTCGCAATTGGCCTGCTCCGCGCATGCTATGGGATTTGCTGCAAAAGGAAGCGTATGAGTGGTTTGATTCTAAAGATTTTGTCGTGATGCTTGGCGGGGATTGCAGTACCATTGTCGGTACGGCCCTCGCTCACAAGGAGCGGTATGGAGAAAAGGCATATCTTGTCGTGATAGACGGTCACTTTGATGCAGTCGTTCCAGTTGCTTCCCGTTCGATTGGGGCAGCAGGGATGGGACTCTGGTTTTTGCTGGAGGACGCGGGCACTTGGATTATGCCGAGCGGCTGGACCTCGGATCGGATAAGAGTGATCGGCTGTCAACGGATGCCGGAAGTGACGTATGGTGTGGATATATTGACCTTGGATGAGCTGTCCGGCGATCATCTGGTTGAACGCATTACTGCTGTCATGAGATCTATCCCGGCAGATGCCAAAATATTGGTACACTTAGATGTCGATGTAATGCATAAACAGGCCATGGCAGCAGCTTATTCTCCGAGCGAAACGGGCTTGTCTTTGCAGGAAGCACAATCTGTACTCGATACTGTTTTGTGTGATTCGCGTGTGGTCGGTATGGAAGTGACAGAGTTCTCCGCGCTTCGGGATACGGACGGGGAACAGGCGGAAAGACTTGTGCAACTGATCTCTTCTACTGTTGCGAATCGAATTCGTACATAAAGGTAGCTTGCTTTTGGAATACATCACAAAACGGAGTGACACCTATTTTGGGGTCACTCCTAAGCTGTGTTTATTCATTACGCGGCTTGGTCGGATAACAATCAGGGGCTTTTACGTCAGAGACCTCAGATAGTTTCATTAAGTAATAGCACTCTTCCCTGGACATATGATCAGCCATTAATGGAGTGAGAACCCCCAGCAACTCATCGTTCATCCGCATTTCTTCCAATTCATGTAGGAACACCTGAAACAGCTTTATTTCCATTTCCGCTTGATGATTAAAACGGTTTAAAGCAGGGAAATTTTGCAGGTTTGTTCGTAGATACCCGGCTAACTCTATTGCTTTTAGATAAAAATGCTCGAATTGATTGGTAAAACGTTTGCTTTTTTCTTGAGTGTCGAATTCGACCATATCTAACAAGGAAGTGATGGTAGCAGCATGACCAGCAGCATCGGAGAGCCATAGCAGATGAATGTCAACAGGATTAGTGGCAGGTGGCAGGTTTCCTGATAGGTAAGCGTTCAATATTCGTTGATATTCTTCTAGCTCGTTTACCATGTGGTTTATAAAGGTAGGCGAAAGGCTGAGAGAAATTTTTCCGATTAGCTGTCTTTCTAGAAGATATAGTTTAAAATCGCGCAAGCTTTGTGTCTGAATGCTTGCCTGTTGGTTTAAAGTCATGATTTCTTCGTCAGACAAATTACTCCGAGCAAATTCCAGTAGGTTGTCAAAAGACTGGATAAAGTAATGGGCTCGTTCAATCTCGCTTTGCTCATTAGGCGCTAACGATTGAAAAATAAAACGGGAGTGATCGCCAAGAATTTGCAGCCAAAACCGATTCTCAAACAATACACTTTCGCGGATAGCTTCATTCATTTGAGTCCCTCCTTATTACCGTTCTTAGCCTATGTCGAGGTGCCCAGAAGTGTGTATTACTTCTCTTTTTGTTATAATATATAAGTGATTGGTTATATGAGGAGGAGAGGCCTGTGTTCAAAAAGTTAATGGCTAAGTTTGGAGTAGGGGCAGCCAAGGTTGATTTGAAGCTTGATCGCCCGGGATACCGATTGGGTGAAACGATGACGGGTGTTGTTCGAATAGAGGGTGGAAATGTAGAGCAGCGCATTTCAGATTTAAGTGCCCTGCTGCTGATGCGCGTGACGCTCAGAGGACAGGAAGTGACCAGGCAGGTACAGGCTTTCCCGATCAGCCGCAATTTCACTGTACAGCCGAAGCCATTCGCGCAGGAGATTCCTTTTTCATTCGTCATGCCAGAGGGCTTGCCGATCTCGACTCCAGCCGTTCAATATGCGCTTCACACCAAGCTGGATGTTGAAATGGCGCTTGATCCGACCGATTTTGATCGAGTAGAGGTATTACCGTCAGAGCCTGTTGAACGCGTCTTGAAGGCGCTCGATTGCTTGAATCTGCGCCAAAAATCTGACTCGGGCAAATTGACGCAATACGGTCAGGAATTCTCCTTTTTCCCAGGCGTGGATTTGGGTATTCCACTTAAGGAACTGGAGGTTATCTTCTTCACAGCTCCAGAAGAGCTTCGTTTACTCGTAGGTCTGGATCTGGCTTCCGGGCTGCTGCGTCGTGACAAAGAGTACAAGGCAGAAATCGTTGTTCCGCAAGACTTGCTCGCAGATGGTAAAGAGGAGGAGCTATCCCGCTATCTGATCGAGACGATTACCGGCTATGCCAACGATCCACAATCGATCCCGTACGTGTCGCTTGCCTCTTATCAGCAGGGACAATACGGTCAGCAGGGACAATACGGTCAGCAGGGACATCGCGGTGGTGGTATGGGCGGTATGCTTGGGGGTATGGCAGCAGGTGTCCTCGGTGGAATGCTGCTCAGCGACCTGATGTCAGGCGACGAGGAAATGGCATCGGAGGACACCGGAGATGGAGAAGGCGAAGACATGGATTACGACTTCGGAGGTTTTGACGAGGAGCTGTAAGAAAAAGTAATCCATTGGGTATAAATTAAAGCCATCGCTTGCTGGAATTTCGGCAGGCGGTGGCTTTTCAAATTTGTTAGCTCGTTGAGAATAATAGACACAGTAGGCATGAGGCTGACTGGCAGGAGCATTTGAAAAAATGGGAGGTTATAGATGCACTAAATTTGCATGCTAGTCTACGTTAGTCCATTTCCAGACACTTCCTCCTTCATATCATAAAGCGTAAGACAAACATCCGAGAATGGAGTGAGGAGATGGGTCTTTTTTTTCGCAACAATACGAACAGAACCGTATATGTTGCCTACGGTTACCTGAATTTCAACTGTGGACCTGTCACCTATGCGAACCGCGGCTGGTACCGTATTGATCCAGGCCAAACAAGACTGGTGAGAAGAGGGGGCGTCGGGGGACGTACCTACTATTTTTACGCCGAGGATGCTTTTGGTCGCAGATGGTCAGGTGATTACTTTACTGACGTGCCGCAGCAAGCGTTTCACTGGTGCTGGAACACAGGGTGTACGACATGTAGAAATGTAGGGTTTCGGAGGTTCTATGTAAGGGCGCTTAGAGATAACTACACGATCACCCTCTCAGCGGGTACGAGCCGAAGCAAATCGAGGACCAAATCAAAATCGGATACTGGTCGCGTGGAGCTGCCAACCAGAGGACAAACAGATCAGCTTGTGCGAAAAGTCCCTAAAGCACCATCACAGAAACAAAGAGCTTTGTTAGAACAACGCAAGCGACTGCGAAGTAGATTGAAAAGAAAAAGATAACTGCGTCTTTTGACGGCAAAAGGGAGTAGCCATTAGGGTACTCCTTTTTGTGTGCCGCCTGAGGCTGGAAGTCCCAATTGCGATGAAAAAAAGGCATTATTTGTATGCAAAAGGGAAAATGTGCCTATTTAATAGGGACTAAATCCTCTTTGGTCCCTATTTAGACTTGGATATCCTTGTTAATAGTTCAATATATAGGGGGATAATGGAGTGAAGAAGTGGTCAGTTTTATTCTTGGCAGTTGCGACTGCGATCAGCGTGACAGCATGTGGTTCAGCAGAGAAGCCGAACAACAATGCTCAAACAAACGAGGCTAAACAAGCAGCTGCAGTGGTACCTACTGTAGAAGAGATGATTGAAAAAACAGCAAAAGCAAGCGCTGAATTAAAAAGCTTCTCCATGGATTCGAAAGTGAACCAAAACATGGTGATGTCACAAGGCGATCAAAAGCAAGAGCAAAAAGTGGATATGACTATGAAATCAGACTTTGTAAAAGAGCCATTGCAAATGTACCAAGAGATTCAAATGAAAATGCCGCAGGGAGAGCAAACTGTTAAGCAATACATCACAAATGAGGGTATCTACACCCAGACGAATGGTACCTGGATGAAGCTGCCTAACGAGATGAAGGATCAAATTATGGCGAGCATGAAGGCTTCCATGGAGCCAGAGAAACAGATGGAGCAGTTCAAAAAAATCGTCAGCGATACAAAAATTGCTGAAGATGGCAGCGATTACGTCATATCAGCAGAACTGTCTGGCGACAATGTGAAGGAGCTTGCGAAGGAACTGATGAGCCAAGCAGGCGCAGGTGCTGGGGAGCAAGCTACAGCTATGCTGGACTCGATGAACATCAAAAGTCTCAAAATCCAGAACGCTGTAAACAAAGAAACGTATTTGCCTACACGCTCGGTCGTTAACATGACTATGGAGATGGAGCAAGAAGGTCAAAAAATTTCTCTCGAGATGGAAACGACAAGCACGTTCTCCAAACATAACGTAGTCGGCGAAATCAAAGTTCCAGAAGAAGCTTTGAACGCAGCCCCAGTTCAACAATAAGTGGTTTAAAGATTCGTGAAAACGCTAAGGCTCTGTCAGACAGAGCTTTGGCGTTTTTCATTTTGAAGTCCACTCTCCGTTTTGTCACCTCCTTTACGCTTTTTTAAGCACATATCCCGGGTATTTGGCGTATACCTAATAGGCAATACAGAAACTTTTGTCGCGAATTTCTAAGGGAAAGAGCGACAGCGTTTTTGTTGAAGGTTTGTTATGTGTTTCAGAAGGTTTAAGTGGCATGCTAGCAACAATTGAGTGCTTAAGCTTTCTTACACGTAGAGAAAGAGGTGACCACATGTGAGCGGATGGCTCTCACTCCTGCTCGTTTCCCTGGCCATCAGCATGGACAGTGTCAGCGTAGGATTAACGTATGGTTTGCGCAACATGAGAATGCCGCTGTTGTCTCTTATTGTCGTGTCGGGTTGTTCGTTTGTGGTCGTGTATGGGGTCATGCTGGTGGGCTCGTCGCTCACGTACTGGCTGACGCCCGAGATTGGAAAACACATCGGTGCTGCCGTGTTAATTATCATGGGATTGTTTACGCTGTGGAGACTTGTTTCGCCACGGGCGAAAGCCCAAGAAGAACACGACTTGGCAGGGGAAGTGGGTCGAAGCTCATCCTGTGAAACAGCAGGAGATATGCTTGCTGTGTCCAGACAGGATTCCCAAAGCGTTGCCGTAGAAAAGCAGGAGGAAGCAGAACGCACTGTCTTGTCTCAATTTCGCATTTTTGGAGTAATGATTCAGATCTTGCGCGACCCGGCCAAAGCCGACGCGGACCGTTCCGGGCATATTATGGGCTGGGAGGCCGTCATGCTTGGTCTCGCCTTGTCACTCGATGCCTTTGGAGCGGGCATCAGTCTTACCTTTCTCGGCTATACACCGCTTCTCGTCGCCATTTGCATAGCGGTTATGGGAGCTCTGCTTTTGGCGCTGGGTCTCGCACTCGGACGCCGTGCGGGGAAAATGAAGTGGCTGACACGCTTGACCTGGCTGCCGCCGATTTTGCTAATTTTTATTGGGCTTGTCAAAAGCCTTTAATATGATCTTTACATGAACTCGTCCCAGAGTAGGGGGACGGGTTGTTTTATTTTCTGGCTCGTCTGCATACACATGAAAAGGAGTGAGAAGTGGATGGAGGAGATGTAGGTGGATACACAGCCAATTCGAAAATGGTACACGCTGGCAGCGGCCGACGTGACCGATGCCCTTCATAGCGATGCGGCGCAGGGATTGACTCAGCAGGAGGCAGAGCGGCGACTGGCTAAACACGGTGCCAACCAGTTGGCTGAGACCAAGCGAAAGCCTCTCTACGCGGTCTTCGTTGACCAGTTCAAGGATTTCATGGTTCTCATCTTGTTCATCGCCACGTTGATTTCTTACTTCCTCGGAGAATACCTCGATGCGATTACGATTATCGCGATCATCATCATTAACGGCATTCTCGGATTTATTCAGGAGGCAAAGGCAGAGCGATCGCTGCAAGCTTTAAAAGAGCTTGCTTCGCCGATGGCCCGTGTCATGCGAGATGGACACCTCGCGATGATCCCGGCTTCCCGTCTAGTACCTGGTGATCTCGTGCTTTTAGAGTCAGGGGACCGGGTACCGGCCGATATGCGTCTCATCTCCGCAAACCGGCTGGAGATTGAAGAGTCTGCGCTCACGGGAGAGTCGGTACCTGTCGGCAAAATGATAAAAACAATCGAGCATGCGATTGATGTGCAGGTGCCGCTGGGAGACCAAAAGAACCTCGGCTTTATGGGAACGATGGTGACGGGCGGAACAGGCAGCGGAATTGTCGTAGCTACCGGAATGGGCACGGAGATCGGGAAGATTGCGCATCTGATGAACACAGCAGAGGAAGTGGAGACGCCACTGCAGATGCGCCTGGAGCAAATGGGCAAAATTCTCGTAGTCGTCGCAGTATTGCTGACGATCGTGGTTATTGGTGCAGGGGTATGGCACGGTCATGACCTGTTTACCATGTTCCTCGCTGGAGTGAGCCTGGCGGTAGCGGCAATTCCTGAAGGTTTGCCAGCCATCGTGACTGTAGCGTTGGCACTCGGCGTACAGCGTATGATCCGGCGCAATGCGATTGTGCGCAAGCTGCCGTCTGTGGAGACTTTAGGGTGCGCCTCTGTTATTTGCTCTGACAAAACAGGTACACTCACGCAGAACAAGATGACCGTTACGCACGTTTGGCATAGCAATACGATGTACGAGGTGAGCGGCAGCGGTTACGAACCAGAAGGCTCTTTTCAATACCAGGGCAAGACGGTATCGGTAGGTCGGGATGGAGCGCTCAGCCAAATTCTGCGGATCGCAGAGCGCTGCAACAACGCCCGCCTGACCTGCGAGGAATCGAGCACCCGAAATATTTTAGGCGTAGGGAAGACGAGTCGCTTTTGGCAGGTCATCGGTGATCCGACAGAAGGTGCGCTCAAGGTCTTGGCGGCAAAAGGACAACAAGGCAGTCAAGATCGCAAAAAGGATGGCCCACAGTCAACACGCGTAGAAGAGCTCCCCTTTGACTCAGAGCGCAAGATGATGTCTGTTGTGGAAAAGGGAACAGATGGAGTTTACTCGCTGTTAACCAAGGGGGCAGCGGAAGCGGTGCTGGCGAGGTCTACCCACATTCTCTGGAAAGGGGAGCTGCAGCCGCTGTCGGCTACGCTTCGCCATCAGGTGCTGGAGCAGACAGAGAGAATGGCTGGTAAGGCACTGCGCGTGCTGGCTTTTGCCTATAAAACGCTGCAAGGCTATCGACCAGGGCAACCGATCAATTCCGTAGAAAGCAATCTCGTATTTGTCGGTTTGGCCGGCATGATTGACCCACCGCGTGAAGAAGTTCGCTCCGCCATCAGCCTGTGCCATCAAGCAGGCATCAAGACCGTGATGATTACCGGTGATCACAAGGTGACAGCAGAAGCCATCGCCCGCCAGATCGGTCTTATGCGTGGCTACGGCGAAGTGCTCGAAGGTCGCGAGCTGGACAGCATGTCCGATGCCCAGCTGGCAGAATACGCTGAGCGGGTAACCGTTTACGCGCGTGTCTCCCCAGAACACAAGCTGCGCATTGTCCGTGCCCTGCAAAGCAAGGGGCATGTGGTAGCGATGACCGGGGATGGCGTCAACGATGCACCAGCTATCAAGACCTCCGATATCGGGATTGCCATGGGAATCACAGGTACGGATGTGACCAAGGAAGCGGCTGATCTTGTGCTTCGTGATGACAACTTTGCCACGATTGTTGCAGCGGTGGAGGAAGGCCGCAACATTTACGACAACATCCGAAAATTTATCCGCTACCTGCTTGCTTCCAACGTTGGTGAAATTCTCGTCATGTTTTTCGCGATGATTCTCGGTATGCCTCTGCCTTTGGTCCCGATTCAGATTTTGTGGGTCAATCTGGTCACGGACGGGTTGCCGGCAATGGCTTTGGGTGTGGATCAGGCGGAGAAGGACACGATGTACCAGCATCCGCGCAACAAGTCCGAAAATATTTTCAGTCGCGGATTAGGGTGGAAAATTATTAGTCGCGGATTTTTGATCGGAGCCATGACACTGCTTGCCTTCTGGTTAACCTTGCGCGAGAATCCGAATGACCTCGTGCATGCACAGACTGTAGCTTTTGTCACATTGGTGATGGCACAGCTTATTCACGTATTTGATTGCCGCAGCCAATACAGCGTTTTTCATCGAAATGTATTTGAAAACAAGTACCTCGTCTGGGCGGTCATTTCTTCGCTCGTACTGGTGCTTGGTGTCGTCTATATTGACGCACTGCAACCGATCTTTAAGACAACCGATCTGAATTTCCGGGATTGGGCATTGATTTTGGTTACATCCGGTATCCCTACGTTTGTGGCTGGAATTGGCGGAGTGCTAACTAGCGGTCGCCAACGCGCAAGCAAGCAAAAACGCTCGTCTATGCGTACGGTTCGTCCTGACTAAATCACTCACGAAAAGCCGTAACGTAAGCGGGGGAAAGGGAGTCACACGTGCGCTTTAACAGAGGGGGTAGGCGAAGGCGAGGCAGAAAGATTATAGTGATTACGCTATTCGTGATCATTGGGCTGTTCATTCTGTTTATTGTTGCGGAAAAACGGGTCGAGCCAACTCTTATGCTAATTGCCCAGTCCAAGGCCGATCAGGTGGCGAAGCTTGCGATTACGGATGCAGTGACGAAACGACTGACCCAGCAAGGGGTAGACTTCAACGAGATCGTCATCATGGAAAAAGACGGGGAAGGCAGCATCAAGGCGGTCAATTTCAATTTCAAGGAGTACTCCCGCATCGTCGGTGAAACGACCGCGCGGATTCAAAATCGTCTGAAGGAATTCGAGCAGGAAAATGTCAAAACGACGATACCGCTTGGCTTGGCGACCAAAAACGTTTTCCTGGAGCACCTTGGGCCAGATATTCCGGTATCGTTTGTCCCCATCGGGGCTGTCAAGACGCGGCTGGAGACTCGTCTTAAGCAGGCGGGAATCAACATGGTGCTGGTGACGGTTTTCATTTATGTTGAGGTTGATCTGCGGGTTATCATTCCGTTTGCTACCAAGCAGCAGACTGTTACAACGGAAATTCCGATTACCGAGGCGTTGATCGTTGGCAAGGTTCCCAATTATTTATACAATAATCCGACAGGGAAGCCGGACGTTCCGATGCCGCGAAATGCAACGATGCAAACACAGCCATAAAATTTTTTTGAAACGTTTTTTGGAATGCTGTCGTCCAAGGAGTAGACAAACTAAAACACACATAAATATTGGAGGCTGGAACAGCATGAAAAAAATACGTACAGGTATGATGACTTTGGCGGCGCTCGCCGTTTTGGGAACCAACGTAGTATCGGCGACCTCCGAACCAGTAAAAGAACTCTCCGTAAATATTAATGGAGTTGCTATCACACAAGCAGCGATTTACGATAAGCAGCAACAAACTGTTCTGGTTCCACTTCGCCCAGTAGCAGAATCACTCGGATTCAAGGTAGCCTGGAATGAGCAGGTAAAAGCAGCAGAGGTACAAAAAGGTGCGATTTCCAGTTATGCAAAGGCAGGAGAGGATCGCTACCCGTTCGCTAAAATGTACAAAACTTTGGGAGCTGAACCGCGTCTGTTAAACGGCAGCACCTATGTACCAGTCGCTTTTGTTGACGAAATCCTGCAAGCAGAAGTAAATGTATCCGATAGTGCGGTGACAGTCGTGGACGAAGAAGCTGAAAAAGCGCCAGTGCGTACAGGTACTATTACAAACATCAATAAAACCGAGAATGGCAAAATGTCGATCCTGATCGATGGTTACCAGACTGGAATCATTTTGCACCTGGACGAGAAGACCAAAATTACAGATGCCGCAGGTAAAGAGCTGAAGCCAGAAGACTTGAAGCTGGGCATGGAGATCGAAGCAACACACCAAAAATACATGGCGATGAGCATGCCGCCGCAAACTGGCGCGATCACTATCGCAGTAAAAGATAGCCTGGAGTCGCAAGATGTAGTAGGCACAGCCGGCAAAGTAGTTAGCATTGAGAAAGACCAAGAAGGCACCTACAAAATGCTGGTAGAAGGTCGTGGTCTGACAGCGACATCCCCTGAAAAGGTAGCGCTGATCATTAACAAGGATACCGTGATCGTGAGTGCAAGAGACAACAAGGTGATGAAGCCGGAAGAGCTGAAAGCAGACATGCAAGTATATGCTTTTTATGGCCCCAAACTGACTCGCAGCTTGCCGCCAATCGGTGTTGCTGAGAAAATCGTAGTAGAGGTTGTAGAACAACAATAATGAGAACGGGACGGCGCAGGCTGTCCCGTTTTTTTGTGCTACACAGAGGTTTTCTTCATAATCGGCTGAAACCTCTTAGGTTAAGGGAATTCCCTGATACACTTTCGTGCGCGTAAACTCTACAATAGCGTTAAGATATTGTCCGCAAGGAGGAGCGCCATGGGTACGTGGAAAGAAGAGCTGGGTACGTCTAGTGAAGCGATTTCTCTTATTCAGTCCATCTTTGCCAACGTGAGTGACGCGATCATGGTGATTGACCGTGATGGATTGATTGTAAAAGTGAATGCTGCTTTGGAGCAGATGACGGGCTGGACGGAAGAAGATCTGGTCGGAGCGAAACACATATGTGAGATATGTCGCGGAATGGCGACGTGCATGGAAGAGTCTACTTGTACGGACTGCTTTTTCAAACAGGTGCAAATGCCGTCCTTCGAAATGCGATTACGCACAAAGGAAGGCAAGGAGTTCCCTGTAGCGGCAAGCTCTGCGCAGCTGCCAAAAGAGTCAAACGGCAAAATGGTAATGATTCTGCGTGATATGTCAGTACAGCAAAGGGCTGAAAAGGAGCGCTACCAAAACAAGCTGACCAATTTTGCGATCCAGGCACAGGAAGAAGAGCGCAAGCGTATCTCCCGCGAGCTTCATGATGGGGTAGGTCAGGCGCTGTACAGTATTTTGGTCGGGCTGAATGTCGTCGGGCAAGGGAACTTGAGCGATCCGATCAGGCAGCACGTCACAGATTTGCTGCACATGACTTCCAAAGCGATGGAAGAGGTGAAGCGGATGGCTCTGGAGCTGCGTCCGTCCGCTCTCGACGATCTGGGCTTGTTGCCGGCATTGCGCTCGCTGATGAAACGGGTGGAGAAGAGCTTTAACATTCAGGTAGAGCTGCATACACAAGGGACGCGTCGCAGATATACGGCAGCAATGGAAACAGCCTTGTACCGGATTGTTCAGGAAGCTATGACCAACACCGCTAAGTATGCTCAGGCGAGCCAGCTTGGCATCGTGTTTGAAGACAGGGAAAAAGAAATCGTAGTGACAGTAGTAGATGACGGTATCGGCTTTGAGGTAGACAAGGCTCTCAATACAGGCAAGGGCCTTGGGGTATTCGGAATGAAGGAGCGTGCCCAACTGCTCGGGGGGACGGTAGATATCCGTTCTGCTCCGAATGAGGGTACGACCGTAATTGTACGGATTCCGTTGCCAAAGGAGGGGATAGAAAATGACCATTCGCGTGTTAATCGCTGACGACCATGCCATCGTGCGATCTGGCTTGGGCATGCTCATCAACGCCCAGGCAGACATGGAAGTTGTCGCGTATGCCGCTGACGGCAAAGAAGCATGTGAAAAAGCGTGGGAGATTCGGCCTGACGTCGTGCTGATGGACCTGAGCATGCCGCCAGGTGAAAATGGATTGACGGCAACAGCCAGACTGAAGGAAACAGCGCCTGAAATTCAAGTGCTCGTATTGACTATGCACGACGATGAGGAGTATTTGTTCCGTGTCCTCCAGGCAGGAGCGGCAGGCTATATTTTAAAAAGCGCACCTGACCTCGACCTGATCGCTGCCATCCGTTCGGTGAACAACGGCATGGCTTATTTATACCCGTCTGCAACGAAGTCCTTGATAGAGGAGTTTTTGCAGATGGTCAAAAACGGCGAAGAGCAGGCGAAATACGAAATCCTGACCGACCGGGAAAAAGAAGTGCTCGTCCTCATCGCCAAAGGCTTCAGCAACAAGGAAATCGCCGAGCAGCTAACCGTCTCGGTCAAAACAGTCGAGTCACACAAGGCACATATCATGGAAAAGCTGCACCTGCGCACACGCCCCGATCTAGTAAGGTATGCGATTAAAAAAGGCTGGCTAGATTTTGAATAGAATAATTCTTATTGTTGTGTTTGCAATGGCTTTGGTCGGCTGTGCATCCAATATTAGTGTGGAACCCATGAAAAACCTAGGTTTTTCCGTGTATAGCCCAGAATACATTCCAGAAGGTTTTACTGTGAATACACAACTAGATAGTGACAAGCAGGGGGTTCTGGTCACCTATGCAAAAGAAAAAGAGTACATCGAGATAATACAGAAATTAGGATCCACATATATGTACACAAATCTTGTTAGGAATTACTTTAACAAGCTAGCAAATAAAAGCATCGAGAAAGAAGACCCTATGTTTGAATATCTTGAAATTGGAGATTTTGCAGGCGAAGTAAATACTTCCTTACAAGCACAAAACATTTTCAACTATGTATTTGTTCCTAAAGAAATACTGCAAGAAACAGTTGATATAAAAAGCATCCCTTACTATGAAATCCAATCGAATATTGATCGTGACGAAGTTCTAAAGTTGATCAAAAGTTTAAAGAAAGATTAATTAAATTCCTATCCAATACCGCAACCAAGCGTCTGAGAGATAATGCTCAGACGCTTTTCACGTATTTAGGCCACGAACATCGGTGACAGCTCGCAGAGGAAACGGGAGAAAAAAGCGAAGGTCTTTGGGACCCAGACCAAGCCGTAGTGGAAAAAGGGAAACACGCCATTAAGCGTCCACCTTGAAAAAGCTCCCTGAAACGGGCCACTTTGGACGCGGTTTCCCTTTTTCCATGGAGGCGTCCAGTAAAATCCCCCAAGCTAGGGTCCCAAGTACCTGGAGCGTTTTCTCCCGTTTCCTCCCCTCCACGACAGCCCGCCGAACACTGGTTTTATGTCCAACTTGTGTCCGAAACCACCGAATATCAGGAGTTTCCCCGACCATTTTAGGGGATTTCCCCGAATTACTTCCAACTAGACCCAGCGGTAGAATGAAGGCGTAAAGTAACCACGCCCCACAAGGGCACTAGGAAAGGAGGAGAACGCGATGGAGACGCAAACAAACACTCCGGGTCAAACAAAGAAATCCAAACAAGAAAAGACCCAGCCGGAGGAAAACCTGAAAGGGACGTTTGCTGCCGTGCTAATCGTCGGAGGTATTATTCTCCTCAGTTGGTTTGGTGTATTCGGTCTTTTCCTGGAACGGGCATAAGAGGATAGAGAAGGAGGGTACTTATGCATTTGCATCGTTTTGAAAAAATTTGGTTGATGCTTGGCGCAGGCGGCTTGGCCTTGTTTATTGTCTTATTGTGCGTCAATGCATTCGCGATGGGGATGGCTCCGCCAAGTAACATGGAAATGATTGATCCAGAAAAAGTAATGGAGACACCTCCTTTTGATAAGCCAGGTTTAAAGCAGGTAGGGGAAAAGGAATTTGACGCCTACATGACAGCCTTTGCGTTTGGTTTTTCTCCCACGAAAATGGAAGTAGCAGTTGGCTCTACGGTAAATTTCCACGTTACCAGTCCTGATGTTATCCACGGCTTTCAAATCCCTGAGACAAACGTCAACTTCATGGTGTTGCCAGGACATATCAGCTCTGCCACCTATACGTTTGACAAACCGGGCGAGTACTTGATTCTTTGCAACGAGTATTGTGGAGCAGGTCATCAGGTGATGGCGACTACAATTATTGTGAAATAAAAGGTAGGTGATAATGGATGGTAATCGCACGAAAAGAAGAGACAAAGATCTCACATGCTCCGATCGCACCAGCAACGGCAAAGCTGAGTCTGGCTTATGTCTGGGTAGCGTATGTGGCATTCGGACTCGCAGCATTGGCGGGAATGCTGCAAGGGATGGTGCGCGGCGGCATCATGGAGCTGCCTAGCTGGACGAACTACTATCAAATTTTGACTGCGCACGGTGTATTGATGGCACTTATTTTTACCACGTTTTTCATCGTTGGATTTATTTTCTCAGGTGTTGCTCGCACGACAGGCGGTGCTTTGCACGGTACAGCACTGAAGCTGGGCTGGATTGGATGGATTATGATGGTGGTTGGTACAGCGATGGCTGTCGTCACCATTTTAAGAAATGAAGCTTCGGTATTATACACCTTTTACGCACCGCTAAAAGCGTCGCCTTACTTTTACATCGGCGCAGCGCTGCTGGTAGTTGGTAGCTGGATTGCGGGTATCAGTGTCTTTACGAGCTATCGCAAATGGAGACGGGAAAACAAGGGGCAAATGTCCCCACTGTTCGTTTTCATGGCAGTAACCACCTATATTATGTGGATTATCGCTACGCTTCCTGTAGCTGCAGAAGTATTGTTTCAGCTTATTCCGTGGTCGCTTGGACTCACGCCAACGATTAACGTCATGCTTAGCCGCACCTTGTTCTGGTTCTTCGGACATCCGCTCGTATACTTCTGGTTGATGCCTGCTTACATGGCATGGTATGTATGTATTCCACGAATCATCGGCGGACACGTATTCAGTGACTCGCTCAGCCGTCTCGCCTTTATTTTGCTGTTGCTGTTCTCGATCCCTGTAGGCTTCCACCATCAGCTGATGGAGCCAGGTATCTCGGCAGGCTGGAAGATGATTCACGTAACACTCACACTGATCGTCGTTATACCATCGTTGATGACAGCCTTCTCGATGTTTGCGATTTTTGAAACGTCTGGACGTAAAAAAGGCGGAGTAGGGCTGTTTGGCTGGTTCAAAAAGCTGCCTTGGACGGATGTTCGCTTTTTCGCTCCATTCGTCGGTATGCTGTTCTTTATCCCTGGTGGAGCTGGAGGAATTATTAACGCAAGTAACCAGATTAACGCCGTCGTTCACAATACGATCTGGGTAACAGGTCACTTCCATATCACAGTAGGTGCCGCAGTTGCCATGACATTCTTCGGGGTCAGCTTCTGGCTGGTTCCAGCCCTGACAGGTCGCACGTTGACAAAAACGGCAAATCGCATGGCAATGGTGCAAACCGTATTTTGGGCAGTAGGGATGTTCCTCATGTCCCTGGCGATGCATACCATGGGCTTGCAAGGAGCACCGCGCCGTACTGATTACACGACATACATGGATCATCCGCTTGCACTTGGCTGGATGGACTACCAACGCGTAATGGCTTTTGGTGGCGGACTGCTATTTGTATCGGCGATCCTCATGATCTTGATTTTGTTGTACCTGACCTTTTACGCACCAAAAGGAAATACCGAGTATCCGATTGGAGAGACAGAAACCAAGCAGGACGTTCCTCGTATTCTGGAGCGTTGGCCTGTATGGGTCGGACTGGTCGCATTCCTGATTATTCTGGCGTACGGTTATCCGATTATGGAGCAAATCCAGCATCAGGCACCGGGCTCGCCTCCATTTAAAACCTGGTAATCCATTGGGGGATGAAATAGTAGAAAGCCACTTCGTGTTAGACCACGAGTGGCTTTCTTTTGTGTCAATAATTCAGGGCAGCCAATTCGGTAAAGGCGAGAATCAGATACCCGATAGCAAGCAACCAGAGTGCGATAAGCCTGAGATCTTCTTCTTCAAAAGGCATACTACTGCTCCTCCTTTATCTCTTGGTATAATCAAGATATTCAACAGGAGGGGCATTGGTTTAGTTTTTAAGGGAGGTAAATCATCTTGCGCGTCATTCCGCCATCGATGACAAGCTCCGTTCCCGTAATAAAATCATTGTCCTTTTGTGTCAGGAACAGACAAGCGCGAGCGATATCATCAGGGGTGCCTACACGACCAGCAGGATGCTGTTCATGATCTTCGGGACGTAAAAGGGAGTAGTCGCCCGTTTCAATCCAGCCGGGTGAAATCGCATTTACCCGAATGCCATCAGGACCGAGAGAGACAGCTAACGCATGTGTCAGAGCGAGAATGCCGCCTTTGGAAGCAGCGTAGGCCTCGGTATTAGGCTCAGACATATGGGCGCGCGTTGACGTCAGATTAACGATAAAACCGTGTTTTTGCTGGCGCATGATTTTGGCAGCTTCCCTGGACGCGAGGAACACACTGCGCAGATTGGTATTTAGGATGGAATCCCAAGCGTCTACCGTCAGATCATAGGGAGATTCCCATTTGGTCACACCCGCATTATTAATCAAAACATCGAGCCTGCCGTGGCGTTCAAAAACCGTTTGCATCAGCTGTTCAATCTCTTCTGGCTGACTCACATCAATTTGATAAAAGGTAGCGCTGTCGTCAGAGGTTTGCGAGTTGATCCTATGTGCGACTGCTTCTCCAGTATCACGATTGCGTTCGGCGACCACTACATGTGCGCCGCAAGAGGCATACATTCTGGCGACAGCCCGGCCAATTCCGTGACCTGCACCCGTGACGATGACAATGTTATCCGTGTATCTCATGGAATCCTCCTTCAAACAATAAGGCTATATGCACAAAAAATATAGTTGCAAATCGTTCCTAACTATATTAAAGTAAGTTTCATCAATTTCACATGTTATTACTCGTAGGAGGTACAGATACACATGCAAACTGAACTCAAATGGACAACCGAGCAAGTAATGGAAGCGCGTCATAGCGTACGTAAATACGATCCTACCGCAACGATTCCTCAAGGCGAGCTGAACGAAATCTTGCGTCTGGCAGCAAGTGCACCTTCTTCCTGGAACCTGCAACACTGGCGCTTCCTCGTAGTGACTGATCCAGCGATAAAAGAAAAATTGCTCCCGATCGCATACAATCAGCAGCAAGTAGTGGATGCATACGCCACCATCATTATATTGGGCGATTTGGAAGCAGACAAGTCGGCACGTCTAGTGTATGACGAGGCTGTTGCAAACGGTCTTATGAACGAATCTGTACGTGACACGATGATTGCGCAAATCGAAGGTGCTTACAAATCGAACCCGGAGATTGCCCGTGACGAAGCCATCCGCAATTCTTCGTATGCAGCGATGCAGCTGATGCTTGCTGCAAAAGCAAAAGGCTATGACACATGCCCAATGGGTGGATACAACCGTGATGCTTTGATCAAGGAATTGAATATCCCGTCCCGCTTTTTGCCAACATTGATGCTGACCGTTGGCAAAGCAAGCGTGCAGGCACATCCGACAGCGCGTTTTGGTCTGGACCAGCTGGTGATCAATAATAGCTTTTAATTTTTCGATATAACGTACTTCTGGCAATGCCCAGAAACTGTGATGCTTCCGTTACTGATTTTGTTTTTTGCAGTGCTTGCTCGATGACTTGTCTTTCCAGGCTTTTCAATGAGTTGGATCGGGCAGGCTGCTGCAAAATATAATCTCCGCTTCTCATGCTGGGTGGCAAATACTCCAGCGTTATTTCCGATTGTTCCTGCCTTGCTAATAGAAAAGCACGTTCAATCACATTACGCAGCTCGCGAATATTTCCTGGCCATGGGTAATGCACAATGGAATGCAGCGCCTCTTTCTGAAAGGATTGAGGACCATCTCCATAGGTCAGGAAGCATTCGTGTATAAATTCCTGGCAGAGGTGCTCGATGTCTTCCGGTCGTTCCTTGAGGGGAGGAATTGTGATCGACAAGACATTCAGCCGGTAAAACAGATCAGGACGAAACGAGTGAGTGATGGCAATTTCCTGTGGGAGATTGCGGTTAGTGGCTGCAATGATCCGTACGTTGATCGCACGCTCTCTGGACTCGCCAAGCCTCATAATTTTCTTCGATTCAATCACACGAAGGAGCACCACCTGAAGCTCCAGCGGCATATCCCCAATCTCGTCCAAAAAGATCGTGCCATTATGCGCCGCCTCAAATTTCCCGATTGCCCCGCCTTTTTTAGCTCCAGTAAAAGCCCCATCCACAAACCCAAACAACTCGCTTGCAATCAAATCCTTTGGCAACAAAGCTGTGTTCACTGCTATGAAGGGTCCGTTTCTGCGATCGCTTTCCCGATGGATCGATTCAGCCATTACTTCTTTACCTGTCCCGGTTTCTCCCAGAATCAACACATTGGCAGAGGATTGTGCAGCCAGCCTGGCTATTTCCAGCTCTCGTTGATAGCCGAGATGTACCGTCTGGACACGACCGAAACGAGAAGCTCGTAGAGTAGGGAGCACAGTGGTCATTCTTGGCTTCAATAAATAAAACTGGTAATTCTGCTCGCGATGGGCAGTGACCAAAAAAGCTTGGTGCATCGTTTGGAGCATAGCGGGCGTGATTGATTGCCCGAGGGTAAACGATGTCAGCTCTTCTGCCTTGCTGCTCATATACATGACAGTTCCTTGCTCAGATACGACGAGTACAGCCTCCTCGCTTATTTGCCCCCATGCTTTTAAAGCCAATTCATGCAAGGGAGGGGAGGGCTTGATACTTGCGGGAAAAGGTCTCGGCAGTATATTTCGCTCCGAATCCCACACGATCTCAAACTGACCGTTGGGTAGAGATTTCCCGATTTTCACTGGGCGTGACAAGTGGCGATGAGGCGCATCTACCTGCATCGTTCCACATGCCGTTTCAAATGTCTTTTTGCTCATATGCTCATAAATTTTCCGATGGTTGGTACTCTTCGCCTCCACGATCGTGTCCAATACCATCTTCGTTCCAAGATACGTGTTATACATGACAGAGGAGATCGCGCGTCTCTCTCCTGTGAATTGTTGAAAACAACGGATAAATGCCAGATTTTCCGGAGTAGGCAGGGATTGAAAATAGCTGGCAGAGCTGTAATGACCAGCACCATATTCCGCGCCAATCGCTTCCAGCTCAGTTTCTTTCGTAATCGGACTAAAAATCGGGACTCTTTTACGCTTTGCCCCTATGCGATGGTGATCACGGTAAAAAGGAATAATGCTTCTTCCAACGAGGGTGGAGAAAATAGCATCCGGCTCCTGGGATAGAATATCGCTCCATACGTCTTGAAAATGCTGATGTCCAAATGGGACGTAATACTCCTTTACGACTGCACCGTTGCGAGCATGTAAAAATGAATGCACCTGCTGATTCGTTTCACGCGGGTAGATATAATCTGTACCGATGCAATATACCTTTTTTCCGTAGTGGCATGTCAAATAATCCAGTAACGTATGTACCTGCTGATTCGGTAATTCTCCGGTATAGATCACGTTTGGGTGACATTCCTGTCCCTCATATAAAGTGGGATAGACTAGAAGGCAATTGTATTTTTCCAGTACCGGTAGAATCGCTTTTCTGCAGGCAGATGTGTAGCATCCGATGAAGATCTGGACGCCTTCTTTTGCCATCGATTCTGCTTCCTGTGCACTTTTTCTCGGATCGGAACAAATATCACGAACGATCGCTTCTATTTGGTATGGTCCATGGCTACCTTCTTCGATGGCCAATCTAGCTGCATCACATTGTCCTTTTTCGGTGAGCGCAGTTGTGCCTGTTAACGAAAACAATAACCCCACTTTAATATGCACGTGATCCCTCCGTTTCATCTTGTCTCACTTTGAGAAAGCCGTCTCACATTGGGACGAGCAGTCAAACTACATTTATCATATAACAAAAATCAGAATATTTGTTATTTATGTTTTATATTGCAACACCGTTTCATTTGCCATGCTTGTCCTGTCAAAGGCGGGCAATTGGCATGATAGTTGCGACTACCATAGCTTCAAAGAGAAAGGAGGATGGCGGGTTCAGTAGAGAAGACAGCGAATAATTTTTTCAAAAGTTTTCGACCGCACAAAAAGGAGGAGGACTTGCATTGAAATTATTTATTCTTGATGTCTTGGAAAGCAAAGGTGTGACGGTTCCGAGAGAGCACCTGGATGAGCTGGCTACGCGCTGGCAAGCGATTGAAAACTTAAAGAGGGAAACGGAGCAAGCGCTATTGGATGATTACGATATCGCCCTGCGCAACATTCCAGGAGGTGATCACGCTTGAGTAAAGAGCTGGTTGGCAAATCGGTCGAAGAGTTGGCGCCTCTGATTGAAAAGAGGGAAGTCTCCTCGTTGGAATTGACGCAAGCGGTATTGGATCATGCTGAGACGCTTAATCATACAGTGAATGCCTATATCAGCTTTACGAGGCAGAAGGCGGAAGAAACAGCGGAAATGGTAGATCAGGAAATAGCGATAGGCAATTATCGCGGGATGTATCACGGCATCCCGATGGGTATCAAGGATAATTTGTACTTTAAAAATGAAGTAACCACGATGGCCTCCAAAATTCATCGAAATTTTGTATCCGACTACGATGCAACGATCATCGCAAAGATGAGAGAAGCGGGCATCGTCTTTACCGGAAAATTGAATATGCACGAGTATGCGTGGGGAATTACGAATAACAACCCTCACTTCGGAGCATGCCGCAATCCGTGGAATCTCGAAAGAATCCCAGGCGGCTCCAGCGGCGGATCAGGTGCTGCCATCGCTGCTGATATGAGTGTAGCCACACTGGGTACTGATACGGCGGGTTCGATCCGTATCCCGTCTTCAGCGTGCGGCATTGTAGGCTTGAAGCCGACGCATGGTCGTGTCAGCAAATACGGCTGTTTCCCGCTCGCATGGTCCCTGGATCATATCGGTCCCATGACGAAAACAGTGAGGGACGCTGCTGGATTGCTGGAGATTATTGCGGGCTATGACCCGAATGATCCGACCTCGGTCAATGCACCTGTCAGCCAATATACAGCGGCGCTCACGGGAGATGTGAGCAATCTAGTTATCGGTGTCAATGAAGAGTATTTCTTCAAAAATGTAGATGCAGGCGTCGAAAAGCTGGTGAGGGCTGCGATTCAATCACTTGTCGATCAGGGCGCGAGAGTAGAGGAGGTCAGCATTCCGTCGCTGAAATATGCGGAGTATGCGGAGATGATCACGATTTTGTCAGAGGCTGCGGCTATCCATCATCGGGATTTGCTCAAGCGTCCGGACGATTTCGGATCAGATATTCGCCTGCTGTTTGAGCTGGGTGAGATTCCTTCAGCAGTTGACTATTTGCAGGCACAACAGCTGAGAAGACAAATTAAACAGGACTTCCAAAAAATCTTTGAAAAAGTAAACGTCTTGCTGGCACCGACTTTGCCACTCATCGTTCCGAACATTGGGGACAATGAAGCTGTAATTAATGGGGAAAGGGTTGATTTGATTGACCATATTATTCGCTTTACAGGACCGGGCAATTTGTCGGGTCTCCCTGCGCTGACGGTTCCGTGCGGATTGCATGACGGTATGCCAGTCGGCTTGCAAATTTTTGGACCAGCCTTGCAGGAAGGAACTGTATTGAATGTAGGGTATGCGGTTGAAAAAACAAACCCTTTAAAAGGGAAAAAGCCGGGGCTGGTCGGATCTGTGTAAAAAAGAAGGGTAGGGAGCTGCAACGGCTCATCCTACCCTTTCTTATCCTTTTCCATCGGCAAATCGACTGCGATGCTCGTTCCGTGACCTACAGAGCTGCTGACGTGAAATTGGCCGGCATGCAGCTGAATGATTTCTTTGCAAATGGCAAGCCCTAGACCGCTTCCTGACTGCTTCGAGCGCCCTTTGTAAAACTTTCTGGTGATGTGTGGCAAATCCTCGGTGTCAATGCCCTCTCCCGTATCAGTGACGGTAATAATGGCTCTGTCCGCGGAAGCTTCGGCTGAAACGGTGATGGAGCCGCCCGATGGGGTGAATTTAAAGGCATTATCCAATAAGTTGACAAAGACCTGCTTGAGTCGGTTGGGGTCGCCCATGACAAGTAGTGGCGATGAGGGAAGCTCCAGATGCAGGTCCACCTGTTTTTCCTGTGAACGAATAGCAAATTGTAGATGCAAATCATCCAGTACATCCCGTATATCCATTCGCTCCTGGCATAGCTTCATTTCTCCCGATTGAAACTTGGAGAAGTCCAAAAGCTCCTCGACCAAGCCGATGAGTCGATCAGTTTCTTTGGAGATGACCTCCAGCCCGAGCATGGTTTCTTCCGGTTCGTCCAGCCCCCCGGAGATCAGCGTTTCACCCCAGCCCTTGATTGAGGTTAGGGGTGTCCGCAGCTCATGGGAAACGGAGGAGATGAAGTCATTTTTCAGCTTTTCATTTTTGCCGATCTCAGCCGCCATGTAATTGAAGGCATCAGCTAGTGTTCCGACTTCATCGTCATAGCGTTTGGTGGCTCGGGTAGTAAAGTTGCCTTTTGCCATTTGCGCCGCGGCTTTGGTCAAATCCTTGATCGGATCTACAATGCGCTTGGCAATCAATAAACTGAGTGCAAAGGCCAGGATGACCACGCCAGTCCCGACTCCAGCACCGTACAAGGCGATCCGATTTACTGCATGGTAGAGCGGTTCTGCAGAGATCGTGTAGCGTAATACACCGATGTACTCATTGGCAAAAAGGAGCGGATTGGACACAGCGATAATCCGCTCTTTTGTTTTCGGGTTTTTCCCGATATGAAGTCCGGATTGACCCTTCAGGGCATCAATGACATCAGGAGTTTGGATGATTTCGCCCGTTTGAAAGCCGTACGAGTTGAGGATGACCCTTCCATCCATGTCCAATACTTCAACCTTGGCGTACTCTTGATTCGAAACGTTCTCGAGAATATATCGTGCTTTGTCTTTGAGCGAATAGCTCGTGGTGTACTTATTGATAAAGTTGGTAAAAGTCGTGGTACGAGTCACTAATGCCTCAGTAGCGGTTCCGAAATAGTAGGAGTGAACCGCCCAATAGAACAATCCTTCGAGCAATAGAACAATCAAGAGGAGGATCAGGCCGAAATAAACAACGAGCCTGGTCCTAATTCCTTTCATCATGAGTGTCCTTTCGCCATAAGTACCCGTACCCCCAAACGGTCTCCAGGAAGGCGGGATGGGCTGGGTCCTGCTCGATTTTTTGACGGATACGCCTTATATTCACATCGACAATTTTCAGATCCCCAATAAAGAACTGTCCCCAGACTGCTGTCAAAATCTCATCGCGACTAATCGCTTTATTGGCATTTTCAGCGAGCAGCTTAATAATCGCAAATTCTTTTGGCGTCAAAACGATTTCCTGATCGCCCCGAATCAGCTTCCGTTCGTCCAAGAGCAAGGTGAAAGGGGAGATATCGATTTCATTTCGATGCTCCGCGATAATCGTTACAGGAGCGAGTCGGCGGTGCAGAGCTTTGATTCTTGCCAGCAGCTCAGCTGGGCTAAACGGTTTTCCTACGTAATCGTCTGCACCAAACTCCAACCCCATCACTTTGTCCAGCTCCTGACTTTTGGCTGTCAGCATGATGATCCCGAGACGAGGATATTTTTTGCGTAACCGACCGCAGACCTCGAAGCCGTCGATGCCCGGCAACATCACATCTAAAATTGCGATGTCGATATCAGCTTGGCTCTCAGCGATCTCCAATGCTTCTTCGCCAGTTGCTGCTTCGACCACTGTGTAGCCTTCCCGTTTTAGATTGATGCGGACAAAGTCGCGAATCGATTTTTCATCTTCCAGCAGTAATACCTTCATAAGTGATTCCCCTTGCTATTGATTAGGTTGCTGTCATTTCCATAGGTGCTTATAGGACGTCCAGCGGTTATTACATCGGCATGGATACCGGTTTGTAATGCTTGCGAACTTCATCAGGTGTCAGCAGCAGGGATTTGTACTCTTGCTTGGCAGACTTCCCAAGATTAGGGGTGACTTGCGGCTGGATGGCTACCAGCACCTGCTTGGTTGCCTCTTTCAGCACAATATAGGGCACCTGCTTTTGTTTCAGCATGCTCTCGAATTTGGCCCACTCTTTCGTTGGGACAGTCTGCAAAGTAAGCAGCTCAGCCTTTGTCTTTCCGTTATCGGCATAGAAAAAGAAACGTGTAAGCATGGAATTCGGGTCTTGGGCTGAGGAGGTGATTGTGTATTTTCCTTCCCATTTGTCAGGAATGCGGAAATCATACCCCATTAAAAAGTTTTGGTAGTGCTCTTCAATCGGCTTCAGTCCAGACATTTGATCCCATTGAAAATAAGAAGACACCCAGGGAATCTCGGCCATCGACAAATCATCGGTTCCCGGAGGCTGGGTCGTTACCCCAATCTCTATGATGCCATCCCCGTTAATATCCTCACTATACAAGGAATACGGCTTAAAAGTCAGGTCCATCTCTCCGTCAATTTTGGCTAGCGGGTTGTGCAGCACTCCCTCATCCCACACTAACAATTCAGTAGAAGCAGAATGCGCCCCAAGCCCCGCCTCGATAAATAACCCGTTTTGAGTAGGAGAGGCCTTTCCAATAATTGCCTGTTCATATCCGTTAATTGCGCCTTCCAGCGGCAGCTCTGTCAGCTTGGCGAGTTTTCCGTCCTTAGCACCGTAGATATCTACTTTGGATGTAAAGTTGTTATGGTCGTGCAGGACGAGTGCTAAATCAGAGAGGCCATTGCCTGTGAGATCACCTACCGCCATGACAGAGTACGGCTGTTTGATTAGCTCTTGAACCTGTCCTTGGGTAATGGAGTATACGGAAAGCTCTTTATTCAGATTCTCGCCTCCGCCAAGGCCAATCAGCATTTCGGGCAATTGATCTCCGTTCAGGTCCTCGAACGTGACGTAGTCCAGCTCGCTGCCAATTCCCGTAAAAGTGGCGAGCTTTGCCCAGTTGCCTTGCTTTTGAGAGAGCACGAGCACACCGATTTCGTAATCGGTTTTTTCTGTTTTAAAAAAGGCAACGACTTCTGGATTGCCATCTCCCGTCAAATCCTGGAGAGTAACTGCGCTCGCCTCACTGGGGTGGAGCGGCACGGTCAATTGAGACCCGGGAGGCAAGAACTGCATAACGGCTTGATTAATTGATTTTTGATCGCCATCTGCTGTTGGAGCGCGCATCAATTCATTTGGTGTATCAGTAAATCCGCATCCGCCAAGCATCGCGGCGAGAAGCACGGCAGAGTAAAGCCAGGCCTTTTTCATTCGATCTGTTCCTTTCCATAGATGTATCCATTTGACTCTATTGTAGCCTGACCATCTGTGAAAGTTGTTGCAAACCGGTAAAAAAGTGCTAAGAAACTTAGGAAAATTTACTAGCAACATTTCCCCTGATTTTTCCGTTTAAGAAGTGGGGAGAGGGAAGTAAAAAAGGAGGACGATATTATGAAAAAAGGGTTAAAAACCTTGGCAGCTATCCTGTGTAGTAGCGGGCTTCTGATTGCTTCTGGCTTGGGAGTCGATAAAGCTTTTGCGAATACAGCAAAAACACAACCATATGCCTCGATGGTCTTATTGCAATCTCAGCATAACATTCCATTTTCCATACAGTTTCTTGATGGATTCAAGGTAAAGGTAACGAATAATCGGACAAAAGCAGTGAGTACATTCGATGTATCTGCCAACAAATCAGAGTATTTCAGCTTGGGCATCTATCAAGGAGATGGCAAGCTGCAAAAAAACACTACAGGCTTTGCGCAAAAGCTCGTTCAGCTAGTGCCTTTTACGGATGCAAATGGCAACCTGCGCTGGAAGGGTCAGCAAACCCTTTGGGGTGTGAATGGCGAAGATCGGATTGCAGTAGCAACGAGTGTGTGGAACATCGTGAATGATCAGCCGCAGCTTCTCGGCGTAACCGTCAACCAGGGAGATTGGGACAATATGCCTTCGCCTGACGTTGAAATCAACAGCGGATTTAGCATGAGGCGGGATACTACCTTCGTGCTCGATACCAAGTATGCTGATGTAACGGGAGACGGAGTAAAGGATCACATTTTTTTGATCGGTGATAAAATGGGAAGCGCAATGAATATTGTTGCCGAGGATCTGCGAATTGTGGTTCGCGAAGGAAAGCATAATAAGCAGATCGTTGTTTCAGTCGGAGAGCAGAATAGTGGTATTCTCCCTAAGCTGTTTATTGGTGATGCCAATCACGATCAAGTCCCGGACATCCTTGTAACGATGCCGACCGCGACTGGCAAGAATTACAGTCTGTTTACATGGAAGGACAATCATCCAGCGCCAGTTGTGGAGCAGCAGAAGCTGAATGATCGCGGCGTATACCAACCAGTGAACGGTATGTATGGAGAAGCCATTTCGATGAATCTGATCAAACAGAAGTGATGTAGAAAAACCCTCGTTTCAACGCGAAAAGGGGGTTTTTCGTTGTCTTTTTTGGCTTGTAAATCGTAAATATTACGTTTTGTATTGACGCGCTCACTTTGTATACGATAGTATAACGATTAAATCGTAATTGTTACGTTTTAAAAACGAAAAGGAGATTACTTTCATGAACGATACAAGAATTCCGGTTACAGTTCTGAGCGGTTATTTGGGTGCTGGAAAAACGACTCTGCTGAATCATGTACTGAACAATCGGGAAGGGCTGCGCGTTGCCGTTATCGTGAACGACCTGAGTGAGGTAAACGTGGATGGTGCGCTTATTTCTCAAGGCGGCGGGCTCTCTCGGGTCGAGGAAAAGGTCGTGGAAATGTCCAATGGCTGCATCTGCTGCACGCTACGGGAGGATTTGCTGACGGAGGTAGAGCGACTTGCGCTGGCAGGCGTATATGACTACATATTGATCGAGTCTACAGGTATTGGTGAGCCCGTGCCTGTTGCCCAAACCTTTACGTATGTAGATGAAGAAAACGGAATTAATCTGTCAGCCCTATGCCGTCTCGATACGATGGTAACGGTGGTTGATGCCTATCGTTTTTGGCATGACTTTTCCTCTGGAGACAGCTTGCTCGACCGAAATCAGGCGGTGGGGGAAGAGGATACTCGTGAAGTGGTGGACCTTTTGATTAGCCAAATCGAGTTTTGTGACGTCCTGATTCTCAATAAATGCGATATGGTCGCGCCGGAGGATTTATTGCAGCTGGAAGGAGTTTTGCGCAAGCTGCAGCCGAATGCTCGTCTGATCCGCTCCAAACGGGGACAGGTGGACCCACACGAGATTTTGAACACAGGTTTGTTTGATTTTGAGCAGGCTAGCCAATCGGCAGGCTGGGTGATGGAGCTGCAAAAGGAAGAGCATACACCGGAAACAGATGAATATGGCATCTCCTCCTTTGTCTATCGCGGACACAGACCTTTTCATCCCGAGCGTTTTAGTGAATGGCTGACAGCCTGGCCTGAGGAAGTCGTTCGTGCAAAAGGATTTTTTTGGCTGGCGACCCGCAATGATTTGGCGATGACTCTGAGTCAGGCAGGTCCTTCTATTGAGATTGGCACCGCAGGCTATTGGACGGCGGCGTTGCCGGAGGAAGAGAGGCTGGCAGTTTTGGCGGACGACCCTGACTGGAGAACGACATGGGACGAAGAACATGGGGATCGGATCACCGAGCTGGTATTCATCGGGATTGAGCTGGATCAGGAAGCGGTAGAAGAGCAGCTAGATGCTTGTTTGTTGACGGATGAAGAATACGCATCTGACTGGAGCGAGCTGCCAGATCCGTTGCCGACAGCAGACACGGTTGTAGAGACAGCTGTATAACGTATAAACAGGAGGGATATTATGCGGGTCAATATCACGCTACAGTGCACAGAAACGGGAGATCGCAATTACATTACGACGAAAAATAAGCGCAGCCATCCCGAACGTCTGGAATTAAAGAAGTATTCCCCGCGTTTAAAGCGCTACACTTTGCACCGGGAGACGAAATAAAAACAAGAACAGGCAGTTCCTGTTTGTCCGTAGACGAGGGAACTGCCTGTTTTTTACTGTATAAGAATATAGAGGTTTTTTTACGCGTTCTTTTTCAGAGCTGGTGACTCTGTTCCTTGGTGCTTGTCGGAGAACAGCCATTTCATCATCGGTGGGGTTACGATCGTGGTCACGAGTACAACGACGATCAATACGGCGAACATGTCCTCGGTCAGCAGGTTGCTTTCCAACCCGATGGCAGCAATGATCAATGCAACCTCTCCACGTGATACCATGGCTGCTCCGATTGCCATTGAATTTTTCCACGGGAACCCGGACAGCTTAGCCCCAATGGCACCACCTACGAGTTTGGAAATGATTGCCACAATACTCAGAATCACAATCAGCCACAGATTTTGCACGATTCCGTAAAACTGTGCGGTTACTCCGATCGAAGTGAAAAAAACAGGGACGAAGATGGAGTAGCTGATCGTCTCAACCTTGCTTGCTACCTCGTGTCTATAATTAGTCAGGCTGATGGCAACGCCTGCGATGTACGAACCGATGATGGCTGCGACACCTGTGTATTCTGCGAAGTAGGCGAACAGGAAGCAAATAATCAGTCCAGCTGAAATCACGGATTCTGTGACTTGCAGCGGAGCGAATTTTTTTAATACCCACGGAACCACTTTCCAGGAGAGCAGGATAATCACGGCGAAGAAGGCTACCTTTTTCAAAATAACCATGCCTAGATTCACGTCTCCGCCCGCAAAGCTCATAAGGAAGGCGAGTGCCAAAATCACAAGAACATCATCGATAACAGCGGCCCCCATGATCGTAGCGCCCTCTCTCGACTTTAGCTTGCCCAATTCCTTCAAGGTTTGTACAGAAATACTTACGCTAGTCGCAGAGAGCAGGAGTCCCAAAAAGATGGATTCAACGGAGGACAGTCCCATCGCGATCCCAGCACCATAGCCTAGAGCCAGGGGAACGATGATACCCGCAACTCCTACGTTGGTAGAGGCTTTGGCTGTACGCTTGAATTCATTGATATCGGTTTCCAATCCGGCAATGAACATGAGGAGGATGACACCAATCTGGCTAATTTCCTTGATGATTTCTGTGTCTGTCACCAGCCCCAAAACGGTAGGTCCGAGAACAATCCCGATCAACAGCTTGCCAAGCACAGACGGTTGACCCAGCCGGACGCTGATGTCCCCGGCAATTTTGGAGGCAATCAGGATGACTGCTAATTGAAAAATGAGCATGTAGTTTCCCCCTTTAGTCAAAATAAAAAGGAGCCTGTAATCACAGGCTCCTAAATGTCGACTGAAAAAAGACAAAAAGAACCCTATGATGACAGGCTCCTCCAGAAATACATAAGCTATTCAGTTGCTTTACGAAAACATTTTAACATGCTAGACAAATAAAGTAAATACAAACTGACAAACGGTTGGGGTTCGTGTCATGATAAGGCATAGATGCGATACGTGAAGCCATTGGACATGATATAAGCAGGAGGAGAATCGTTTTGACACCTGATCAAAAAGTAGAAAAAATCAGCAAGGCAAATGCAGAGCATTACATATGGGGAGAGCAGTGTGATGGATGGCATTTGGTAAAGGGGCAGGAGCTGAGCGTCATTCACGAAAGAATGCCGGGAAATACAGCAGAGGTCCGTCATTATCATGAAAGGTCACGCCAGTTTTTCTTTGTTCTCTCTGGAGTAGCAGTATTGGAGGTAGCGGGAGTAAGGCACACGCTATCTGCACAGGAAGGCGTGAATGTACCTCCCGGGGTAGCACATCAAATGAAAAATGAAGCTGCGGCTGATGTTGAATTCCTCGTGATTTCCCAGCCTACGACGAGAGGCGACCGCATCCATGTAGAATAGATGGAAAAAGCAAAACCCTGATCACAGCTGCGGTCAGGGTTTTGAATATTCTTGAAGTTATTTCATGTTCATAAAGTCGGACATAGCCGCGAAGGCGTCTGTTAAGGCGTGCAAGCTTTCCGCAGTTTGGTAAGCGAAAATAGGCAAACCTACAACAAACAATAATGCTTCTCCGATGTACTTGGCGATCATAAGATCTACCTCCTTTTGGTTTTGATCCATTATGCGGATAGAGCCAAAAATCGGTAACCGTATGTATCGGCATCGCTGTCTGAGTGCTGCATGCGCCGGAATATTCGCGAGCGCATCGGTTGCCTTGCCGCCATCGGGTAGGTTTCAATCATGCACGGATTGATGGGAGATTGATAAGTATCACTCTGTTGCCAATCCAAAGCCAGCTTTGTTGTGGGAATACGCCGTTTCAAATAGTAAAGCGACGTGAAGCATCCCGCAAACAGGGCGAGCAAGGCGAAGAAATCATCCACCGAAAGCAGCAATAGCAAGTCTTCCATGGCGATTCTCCCCCTTTCCTTTGCTTAAGAACGAGGTACCTTGTTCTTAGTATCCACCATTCTACTCCTGTTCACATAATCAGGCAATAGCGAAAAATACGGAGGTTCCTATTTGAGCTTTCCAAGCGACAAATTGACTCGGTAGTTGCCAAAGGCAAGTAATTCTTCCAAAAACGCATTCAACGCGTTCTGGTCTGGTACGCGGACAACGAGCAAATAGCAGCCCTCGCCGCTGATACGATGGGCACCTGTTACTTCGCTACGTTCTTTGGCAAAACGGATGAATGGCTGATGTTCTGTCGTCTTCATAAACATCGTAACCATTGCGGTAAGTGAAGGCCCCACTTTGGTATTGTCGATAAGCGTCGTATAGCCTGTAATAATTCCTTGTTCCTCCATACGCCTGATCCGGTTGCCGACTGCTTGGCCGCTCAAATGGACCTGTTCACCTATGTCCTTCCACAAAAGACGGCCATTTTCACGCAGTAGGGCAAGAATGGAGAGATCGGTCTGGTCGAGCATACTAATCTCCTTTCACGGTGAAAGTGCAGATGCCTGGTTTGTTTCGCGGCATCAGCGTGGAGCTCTGTACAATGAAGGTAATCCATTCTTATTATACCGACGAAGGAGAGATCTGACATGCATATTCAGCTGATCCGGCATGCTACGATAAAGTTTACGTACGGGGGACAGACTTTTTTGGTTGACCCGATGCTAAGTGCTGCGCATACGTTGCCAATGACAACAAATACGCCCAACCCGGTGGCAAATCCACTTGTGGAGCTGCCGTTTTCTGTGGAAGAAGTGCTGGAGGGTGTAGACGCTCTCATCGTGACGCATACACATCCAGACCATCTGGATGCGGAGGCGGTAAGCAAGCTGCCGAAGCATTTGCCGCTGTTCTGTCAGTTACCGGACGAAGAAAAATTGCATCAGCTTGGATTTGAACAGGTCATCGTTGTGGAGGATGAAACCAATTGGCAAGGCATCCAGCTCCGCCGAACAGGCGGACAGCATGGAACAGGAGAGATCGGGAAGCAGATGGGACCTGTCTCAGGATTTGTTTTGCGCGGAAAAGACGAACCGACGTATTACCTCGCGGGAGATACCATCTGGTGTGAAGAGGTAGAACAGACCCTCCAGATGGATCAGCCAAAAGTCATTACGTTATTTGGCGGAGCAGCTCGCTTTTTAGTAGGAGATCCAATCACGATGACCAAAGAAGACATAGAGAAAGTGGCACATGCTGCTCAGGGCAGTCAGATCGTCGTCGCTCATATGGAAACGTGGAATCACTGCCTGCTCAGCCGCAAGGAGCTGCGTGAGTATGTAGCCGCGAAAAATCTCTCCGGGCAAGTACACGTACCAGAGGACGGCGAAAGCCTAGATTTTGAATAAAACGTACCAGAGGACGGCGAAAGCCTAGATTTTGAATAAAACGTACAAGAGGAAAACGAGAAAACTCCGTTAAATCAACGGGGTTTTCACAGTTTTCAACGCTTTTTAATCTCCCCGTCCATCCCAACAAAAAATGCCTGACCACCCCCTAAGGCTGGGCCGAGAAAAAGGGAGAAATAAGCGAAGGTCTTAGGGACACCAACCGAGGCGGAGTGGAAAAAGCGGAACACGGTCTCAGACTCCAACCTTGAGGCGCTTCCATGACCCAGCTGCTTTTGGAGTCGGTTTCGCTTTTGAAACGCAGTCGGACAGGAATGACCCGCGAAGAAGTGGCCCTACGAACCTGGAGCGTTTTCTCCCTTTTTCTCCTCTCACCTTCAGTCCGAGCCAGGTATTTTTAGGCTCTCCCACCATTTGACAAATAAGATCTCACGTAATAAACTATTTTTACGTAAATCATTTATGTCATGAGGTGTTTTTGTGGCACATGAACAACTGGAATCGTATGTAGTCGAGACGCCGGAGCAAGCAATGGCACTATTGAATCCGCTGCGTGCGGAGATATTGAGCCGTCTGGTTGAGCCGGCATCAGCTGCCGAGGTGGCGCGTGGGATCAATGAAATTCCCCAGAGGGTGAATTACCATCTGAAGGCTTTGGAAAAGGTGGGGCTGGTTCGCCGAGTGGGAAGTCGTCAGGTGCGCAATCTGGTTGAGGTGCTGTACCTCGCGATTGCACGGACCTACGTGCTCTCGGAAGGCTTGAACTGGGCGAATGAAACCGTGCAGCAGATGAAGGATCAGGGAGCGCTGTCCCACCTGGTGAATACAGCAGAACGGATCAAGCGTGACGCCCTCCTGTTGATGGAGCGCTCCGATCAGGATCAAGAGATTCCGAGTGCCACGCTAGACACGAGCATCCGTCTCGCCAGTGCCGAGCAGCGCAGTGCTTTCGTGGAGGAGTACGTCTCTCTCGTGAACCAGCTCGTCGAAAAGTATCAGTCGAAAGCAAAAGGACAGGAAACGTATCAAGTGATTCTCGCCGTGTATCCAAAAGAAGGAGGAGAAGAGGCATGAAGGCAGAGGCAGCAGCAACAAGCAAGTCCAGACCTGTAGTCGTATGGGAAAGAAAACCAGAGCAGCAGCGAGGAAATGTGATTGCACTCCCGAACCGAAACACGCAGGGAGGTGCCAGCGAAGGCGAGTCTGTTGTGCAGACGTGGACAGTTGGTCCTGCCGACAGCCCTGCTGTGGTTACACAGGTCTCCTCTGGCTTTAGCCGAGTGGGCAGCAGTTTCTCTTCACCGCAAGCAAGCCGCATGAGTATGGCAGCGTAATCTAGTCTCTTCATTTTTGACACAAACAAGGAGGGTTTTTCATGAATCTGATTCCAGTAGTAGTAGAACAAACGAGCTATGGGGAGCGTTCTTATGATATATACTCTCGCTTGCTCAAAGACCGCATCATTTTTCTGGGGAGTGCCATAGATGATCAGGTGGCAAATGCCGTAGTAGCTCAGCTGCTGTTTTTGGCAGCAGAAGATCTAAAAAAGGACATTCACCTGTACATTAATTCCCCGGGAGGCTCTGTCACAGCCGGGATGGCGATCATCGATACGATGAAATTCGTTGCGCCTGATGTATCTACGATATGCACAGGCATGGCTGCTTCGATGGGGGCGATGCTGCTGGTAGCCGGAGCACCGGGCAAAAGGTTTGCGCTTCCGAATGCTGAAGTCATGCTTCACCAGCCTTGGGGCGGAAGCCAGGGGCAGGCGAGTGACATCAAGATTGCCGCCGATCGGATCATGAGACACCGAAACATGCTATATACGATCATTTCCGAGCGTACAGGCAAGACTGTCGAGCAAATTGAAAAAGACGCCGACCGGGATTACTTCCTGACCGCGGCAGAAGCACTTGAATACGGGCTGATTGATAAGGTGATTGAGAAGCTGTAGAGACAAAGGGAGGGGCAGGGATGAGGATTCTCTTATTGGGCGGGACACGATTTATTGGGCCACATGTGGTAAAAAGACTAGCAGAATACGGGCATGAGCTAGCGATTTTTAATCGGGGGCTTTCATCTGGTGAAGCCCCTCTGCCACAAGGAATGGTCTCGATTAAAGGAGACCGTTCCAAGCTGGGGGAGTATCGAGAAGCTTTCCAGTCATTTGCTCCTGATGTGGCCATCGATTTGTTTCCTTATACAGAAGCAGATGCTCACTTACTGATGGAGACATTTCAAGATTTGACCGGACGAGTGGTAGCGGTTAGCAGCTGTGATGTATATCGAGCCTTTGGACGAGTAAATGGAATAGAAACAGGCCCCGTAGAAGAAGGACCGCTCACAGAAGATTCCCCTCTCTGCCAAAAGCGTTATCCATTCCGTGGTGTTCGTGAAGACCGAAGTGATTATGACAAAGTCCTGGTTGAAAAGGTCGTGCTGAGTCACAAGCGTTTGCCAGGTACGATTGTGCGTCTGCCGATGGTGTACGGACCAGGTGATTACCAGCATCGCTTATACCCTTATTTGCAGCAGATGCGCGATGGCAGAAAAACGATCCTCATGGAAGAGGGCTTTGCCTCATGGAGCTGGGCACGCGGCTACGTAGAAGATATAGCAGAAGCCATTCGTCTGGCAGCTACGCATGACGTGGCCAAAGGTCAGATTTATCATGTGGCGGAGCCTGATTGTCTGACGATGAAGCAATGGATCGAAAGAATCGCGGCGCAAATCGATTGGCAGGGCGAAGTAATCAGTGTTCCTGCCGCAGATCTGCCGGTTCATCTCGTACCACAGATCAATCACCATCAGCACATCTGCCTGGATACAGGAAAAATCAGGCGAGAGCTCGGCTATCAGGAAACGATCACCGATCGGGAAGCCATGCGGCGAACCATCGAATGGGAAATCGCGAATCCTCCGGAAGGTGTCATGCAGATGATCAACTATACCGAAGAGGATGAAATCATAGCGCAGCTAGGCATTATGAAATAAACAGAGAGCCTCGTACATCGTGCGAGGTTTTTCTGCGTCGCAATTTTGGTTTGAATCAAAAGGGGACAGGGAAAGAGAAAGTGTATCGTTTCGACAATATTCGCAATGAATACATATCTTTCAACAACTAGGGGGTTGCGAATTGAAAATCAGAGCAAAATTTATCCTGTCCTTCGGTGTGATTCTCGCCACTATGTTCAGCTCAGGCATCTATATGTATATGCAAACAAAAATGCTTAACGACTCTTATGTAGAAATGATTGAGGACGGAGAACTGCTGACGGAGCTGCGAGAAATGCAGTTTGTTCTGACCGGCAGAAATAATGATGAACGGGCTTACCTGCTGACTGGCAAGGAAGAGTACACCGTAGAGATGAAAGAAAAAGCAGAGAAGGTTCAAGCTCTGTTTGGAAATTTGCAAGGCTATCAAAAACTGTCCGAACCGCAGCGTGAGCTATTAGGACAAGCAGAACAATTGTATACAGCGTATTTGGACGCAAGCAACAAAGCAGTAGATGCACTTCATCACCAAAACCGTGATGAAGCGATTGCGCAGCATTTTGGCAAGGAGCGCGAATCGCGAAAAGAGATGGACACGGTTGTTGCTCAGTTGGTAGAAGATGTGAATGCGGAAAAGAAAGCAGATGAGGCAGATCTAGTCGATCAGCAAGTGGTTTCCAAGGTTATTCAAATCTCCTTAAGCCTGGTTAGTATTTTGCTTGCAATCGTCTTTGCTGCTTATTTGGTACGCACCATTGTCTTGCCGCTGCAGCGTGTGAACAAGCAATTACAGGAGATTGCAGACGGGAACGGAGATTTGACACAGGAGCTGAAGGTATCGTCCAAGGATGAGATCGGGATGCTGGCTCAGTCCTTCAATCGGATGCTGGACAATTTGCGCCAGCTTATTCTGCAAATCAGAGGGCATGCGGAACAAGTGGCAGCCTCCGCTGAGCAGCTGACAGCGAGCTCGGAGCAAACAAGCAAGGCCACAGAACAGATTGCTGAAACGATTCAAGAAATGGCCGCGGGTACGGAACGACAAGCGCAAAACGTAGAGGACAGTCACCAGGAAGTAGAAGAGATGGCCGCGGGTATCGGGAAAATTGCAACACGCGCGCAGACCGTTACGGACACAGCGAATCGTACAGCAAAGCTGGCTGGTGATGGCAATCAGACAATCCAGCAAGCCGTCGTACAGATGAACGGCGTAGAGGACACTATGAAGAGCTTGACCCATTTGATGAATGGATTGGGCGAGCGCTCTGGGCAGATTGTCCAAATCGTGGAGCTCATTACCCAAATTGCCGGACAGACAAATTTGCTTGCACTCAACGCAGCGATAGAAGCAGCACGGGCTGGCGAGCAAGGACGAGGCTTTGCGGTTGTAGCCGATGAAGTAAGAAAGCTGGCAGAACAAGCTTCCTCATCTGCTCAGGAAATCACCCAGCTGGTCGAAGTCATTCAAAAGGAAACGCTCGAAGCCGTATTGTCTATGGAAAAGGGTGCCCAAGAAGTGACCGTCGGGATGGGAGGCGTCGTGCAGGCGGGTGAGGTCTTCTCCCACATTCGCGATGCGGTTTCCGGTGTAGCCAAAGATGTCCAGGACGTATCGGAAGCTTCCCGGACGCTGACAGATAGTACTCAAAAAGTAGCCCATTCCATGCAAATCATCTCGACGGTGACGCAAACTGCAGTCTCGCGTACTTTGGATGTGTCAGCGGCCACAGAAGAGCAGCTCGCGTCCATGGAAGAAATCCACACATCTGCCGCCTCTCTTGCCAAGCTGGCAGAGGATCTGGAAAAATTAATCGGTCGCTTTAACGCTTAACCAAATGTCAAAAGCCTCAAGCTGCATTTTTAAATAGCTGCTTGAGGCTTTTTTTGCTTGTCTCACGCTACAGCCAGGTCACCCCAGCCTCCACAACGAAAGCCGGCGATACACGAGAAAAATCAACACATTCCCCATCGCAGCAGTCAAAAACACGTCCCATGGACCGAGTAGAAGCGTCATCCACCCGGACCCATAAATGGAGAAAACAATCCCCAGCTTGAAAATAGACCCGGTGATTCCGCTGATTCTGCCAATCATATGCGCGGGCGTAGTCTCCTGACGAAACGTCCAGATACAGATATTTTCAATCGTGCTGATGAGCCCTGTGAGAAACAGAGACAGACAAAGCACCCACGCGCTAGAAGCAAATACCATTAGAAGATAGGAGAGACCGAGCAGCAGGATCGTCATCCCCATGATTTTGCCAATCGGAAAGCGTCTGCGCAGACTTGCCACCACAGAACTGCCGAGCAGACCACCAACTCCTGCGACGGAGAGCACGAGACCGAGCTCGGAGTTTTCCAGCTTCAAATGATCCTTGGCAAAGAAAATAATCATCGCATCGTACATGCCGGATGTGGCATTGAGAAAAATCACGAGCAGCGTAATCAACCAAAGAGGACGATTTCCCAGCAGCTCTCTCCAGCCGGCTTTAAACTCCAGCCAAAAGCCGCCTGTTGCCTGCACGGATACATCGGTGCGCTCCAGTAAAGAAATCGCGATCAAAGCGAGCAAATAAGCAATCCCGGTAATGAGCAATCCAGAGTGCAGGCTGGACAGAAGTAGAATAAAGCCGGTGATTGCAGGGCCCATGATTTCAATAAACGTGCTCATGAAAGAAAATCGGGCATTGGCTGTGGTGAGCAAGGGTGTCGGAACGACTTGCTTGATCATACTGACCCGCGCATTGTTGAAGCCATAGTTGAAGGCCATGAGCAGAAATCCTGCAATGTAATAATGGATGACTTGGGCATGACCCGTTTCCGTTAATCCATACAGCATAAACAATAGCACCATCTGTCCAAAGACCATCCACTGGGACCACCGCTTTTTGGAGAAGCGATCCACCAGCACGCCAATGAACATGGCAAGAAGCAAATTCGGCAAAAACTCAATGGATTTCATCGTCGTCATCGTGACGGGTGATTGTGTCAATTCGTACAAAATGAGCGGTAATGCCAATTCATATACCTTTGCTCCACAAGCCAGAAAGGCTGAGGTGAAAAAGAGGATGAGAAACGGTCGATTACGCCAAATGGACTGCTTAGCGGGTGTACCCGATTCCATCGCAGGGGTCGTTTTTGCTAGGGACATGTAAGAAACCTCCTTCTTCGTCTTTATTGTAGCTAGGAAAAGGGGAAGAAAAAGGGTAGAGTATTTCCTAGACGACTTCCCCTTTTAAAAAGAGGTGAGCCCTTACATGCAGATTGCCGAGCATTATTTGCACCTGCGCCAGCATTTTGCGGGTAGACAAGAAAATGAGCAACAAGAGGTTACGTTGGCTGAACTGGGTGCTGTTTTTTTCTGTACGATCCGTAATGCCAAGATGATCATTAAGCAGCTGGCAGAACAGGACTGGATCGAGTGGATGCCCGGCAGGGGCAGAGGAAACGTATCCCGAATCGTGTTTTTGCGAAGCGTGGAGCAGGTGGTTGTGTCTATGGCCAAAGCACATGTCGCGCAGGGGGATCTGGATAAGGCTATGCTCCTGCTAGGCGACCCGAAGATTCCGCTTCGGGCCAAAGAACGCTTTTTTGAGTGGCTGTCAGGGCAGTTCGGATTTCGTTCAGAGGAGATAGAGAAGCGTACTCGCGATACGTTGCGGATGTCCTTTTACAGAACGATACCGGCTCTGGACCCTCCTTTTGTAGGCAGACGGACAGAATCGCATATGGTGAAACAAATTTTTGATACACTCATTCGTTATGACGAGCTGCAAGAAGCTTTTGTACCGCATCTGGCTCATCACTGGGAAGCTGACGAGAGCGGGACACAGTGGACTTTTTATTTGCGAAAAGGGGTATTGTTTCACCACGGCCGTGAGCTGACTGCACATGATGTCGTCTGGACGTTTGAGCGGATAGCTGATCCGAAAACAAAATCACCCTATCGCTATATGCTTTCGGACGTGGAGACAGTCGTGGCTGTTAAAGAAACGACAGTAGGGATCAAGCTCAGACGCCCGAACCATATGCTGCTCTCCTTTTTGGCATCAGATCGAATGTCGATTATTCCTGGCGAGGTCGTCGCCCAAAAAGGCACGGAGTTCACCAGGCTGCCAGTCGGTAGCGGTCCCTTTCGGCTAATCCGAAACGATGAGCAAATGTTTATTTTGGAGGCTGTTCCCACCTATTTTCTCGGCAGAGCACACCTGGATCGGGTAGAAATCTGGGTAGTACCTCAGAACAGCCTGCGGGAGGATTATTTCTCTAGTCTGGGAGAGGTGCACTTCCAGACTTTTTGGAAGAGTCTGGAGCTTCTGGAAAGGTGGAAAGGGCTAGAGCGAATCGAAAGGGGTTCTTCCTATCTTGCCTTTAATCTGAACCGCACGGGACCGCTTCAGAAAAAAGAGGTTCGGCATGCGATCCATAGCCTGCTGGATCGGGAGAAAATGATAGCGGATTTAAGGGGGAATCGGCACGTTCCTGCCGATGGATTTTTACCTGATGAAAAAGCCGTGTCGTCTAATGAAGCCCCGATGGATATTCAAAAAGCGCAGGAGGTACTGCAAAAAAGGATCGACAAGGATGAACGAATCAGGCTGTTCACATACGAAGGAGCAGGAAACGAAAATAATGCAGAATGGCTGCAGAAGCATTTTGCTCAATACGGATTATTGCTCGACGTCACTGTGGTACCGATCGAGGAATTGAAAAAACCGGAAATACTGCTTCAGGCAGATATGGTGTTCTCGGGGGAAGTATTCGATGAACAGTGGGAACTGGGGTTGGTGGAATTGTACAAATCGGACGCCAGCTTCCTGCGAATGATGTGGGACCCCGCTACTCGGGCGCATCTGGATGAGCAACTCGATTTACTCATGCAGGAGCGGGAAAAAGAGGCACAGCGAGAGCATCTTCGCGTGGTAGAAGACTTGCTTCGTGAGCAGCATGCTTTGCTGTTTGTGTACCATGCCCTGCAGCAATCTGCCTATCATTCTGCCCTCGCAGGAGTATCACTGAATGCGCTAGGTCTGGTGGAATACAAAAATATTTGGTTCAAGCAGTAAAGATAGGATGAGAGTGTCTGTTGCATTGCCTATGATTTGCGTTAAGATGGAGCTTACGCTTTAAGAGACGGAGGGAAAAATCATGCAGCTATTCCGTTTTGACCAACCTGCTGGGAGAGCAATCGACCGCTTTGATTCGGTCAATGCTACGATTTCGCGCATCATGCGTACACCAGGCTCCGTGCAGATCGGGTGCATTCATTTGGGGGAAGCGGGTGTCGTTGGGTACCATCCGGCAGTATGCCCGCAGCTATTTCTCGTTGTAAACGGTGAGGGCTGGGTATGCGGTGAAGATCGGAAGAGGGTTCGGGTCGGACCTGGTCAGGCGGCTTTTTGGACAACAGGCGAAGGGCATGAATCAGGCAGTGAAGCCGGAATGACAGCGATCATCATCGAAGGCGAGGGATTGGATCCGGCTAGCTTCATGCCACAAATAGATTCGTAACAGTCGGACGTATCTGGCCATTTTATGCCGTTCCACCTACCGTGTACAAGCTCCTCAGACAAACAGAAGAAAGTCGGTGTGAAAGGCAAATGTTATGGAAAACGCATCTCGTGTTGGGGGCAATTGCTGGCTACTATGCCTACCCTTCCTGGAAGGGCAGTGTGATTGGCGCTACAATGGCATTGCTGCCCGATATTGATCAAGCTAGAAGCAAGCTTGGGAACATGGTTAGACCCGTATCAAGGGCTGTCCAAAAAGGCTTCGGCCATAGAACGATCACGCATTCATGGGTCATTTTGCTCGTTCCTGCCCTGCTGCTAGGTGATTCTCCGGCTGCCCTGGCTGCACTCTGGGGAATACTGTCGCATCTGATCAGTGACATGCTCGTAGGACGTATTCAGCTGTTATGGCCGCTCAGGTTTGGCTGGATTGGTATCCCGCTATCCAAAAAGATGTACACTGCGGTAGATCAAATCGTTTTTTATGCGGCGTTGGGATATATCATCTATGCCGGTTATCAGTGAAGTGATCTTGTCGGAGTTGACGTAGAAGCCCTCCTCGGACAAAAAAATCCGAAAGAGGGCTTCTTTTGTTTATTCCGATTCATTTTTTGCTTTACTAACACAGGTTGAACAGATCAGTTTCCCTTTAAAGTGTAATGTATTTAAGGCATTACCACAGAAAACACATGCGGGTTCATACTTCTTCAATATGATACGTTCATCATCAACATAAATCTCTAATGGATCCTTGATGTTAATATCGAAAAGGTCTCGTAGCTCCTTTGGTAGTACGAGTCGCCCTAGCTCATCGACTTTTCTAACAACCCCGGTTGCTTTCATCGTTTTTCCTCCATTTTTATATAGATAATAGTGAATTTTATTAATTTATACAATCCAAAAAATAAAAAGGAACAATGGAGAAGGAACTGTTTGAGTGATACGAGTATTTGCCAGAACTGATACAAAAAGGATTTGCTCTGATCAGATGAAAGCAGACGTGGGCAGGGTTGTTAACCCGCATGTACCGATATCTGAGAGAACGAACGCAAAGCAAGAGTGAGAAGAGGGAGAACAAGATGAAAGCCTTCCTAGGAGGGCTATATTTAACGTATAGGAATTTATAAGCGTATGACGCTTATGAATTCCGGAGCGCATGTAAACATTCCGCTAAACGCGGTCGCTCCACCTTAGGGAGGTCTCGATAGAGGTTTTCTTATACTGACTAAGGCTACACTGGATCAACCAATTTTATTTCATATCTATCATTTCTAAGATTTCATCGTAAGTCATTTTTTTGATTACGTTGTAGTCTAAGGCTCTAAGTATAAATTCACGACGCAATTCTTCATGCTCATTTTTTGGCTCAGGAAGATTTTCTCCTGTAGCAATAGTGTTAAAGCGTGGATTAAATGTTTCCATATTGTCGTCTGCGTTAAGTTCTACTTTTACTTCTTTTGTAGTTCCGTCATTTAAGGTGAGGAGATAACTTGCCTTTACAAGGTAACCGTCATCAGTAGAGTTTCTCTCAGCAGATAAATTATTAACAGTGACATTCTTGGCAGGTAGAATACCTTGTTTTTGCATGTTCAAATAATTTGCGAACTCTTTATGAACTGTCGATAATTCTCTCTTTACTTGTTCTTTTTCGTCAGGACGGATGTTCCATGTTAGTGAAAAATATGTATTCCAAAGATTATTTTCATCCTTTTGTGTAAAGAGATGGTACCATTCTATTGCAAGTAATTCCATCATGCGACTTAAGGTAGTGTCATGATTTTCTAGACGATCAAGAATTTCCAATTTTTTTCTATAGTCTACAACTGGAGATGGATTATCTTGTACCATTGACACCTCTTTGTTACCAGTATGTACTGTTAGTGCTTGATTATTATTAGCCGTACATCCGGCAATTAACAGGACGGAAAGTGAAATAAGATAATTTTTATTCATCAACTAAACCTCCCAATTTAGGTGAAAATGTAAAATATTATTGTATATGGCTAAATTATATAATACAATCTGATTTGTAATAATATACCATAAAATAAAGTAATTGGTAATATGAAAAAAGTCTTGGTTAGTATGTTTGGCTTAGCTTTAGCAGCATCGGCCATATTAGGTACAGGTACTGGAAAGGTCCAGGCAGCAGGAGAAAATCCATATAACGCTTTTAACTGGTATTATGTTACAGACGGTACTATATTAAGTAAAAAATATAGTAAGACTCATAAGGGAATAGACATTGCAGTCAATAAAGAAACAGTATATAGCCCTCAAAGGGGGACAGTTCTAAGTGCTGGTTATTGGACAAGTGCTGGGAATTATGTGGCAATTGAGACAAAAGATAGAGATCCTGACACTAATACTAAGCTTGTTATAAGGTTTCTTCATTTACATTCCAAATCTGTATCTACAGGTGATTCTGTAAGTAGAGGGGAAGAAATTGCGGTATCGGGTAATACTGGTACAGACACAACTGGCCCTCATTTACATATCGATGTCAACAATGAAGGGGAGTATGATGGGAAATATATTACCTATTCAAATACAATAAACCCTATATTTTTCTGGCCTCGCTACTTCGATGGCCCAACGTTTGCTCTGGATGAGTCCATAAGTGAATCTCATGAAAAGGAATTTCATGACAGTGAAGATGAATTACTACATAAATTTGATAGTGAGGAGTACTTTTTTGAAGATACACTTATCAATTATGTAGGGGAAGAAGAATTTTTAAATTGGATTAACTCACAACCGTTAGAAGAACAAACAGTACCCAATTTTAAAAAGGCCTTTGGCATCTCTGATGAAAAAGAAAAAGAGTTGAAACAACAAGCTTGGGAATAGTCAATCACGTAATTTATAGAAGAAATACGATGACTTGACTACAAATCATTAATGAAAACGACCCGTCTCTGTTTTAATTAGAGACGGGTCGTTTTCAATATTTGTATCTGTCCATGTAGTCTGAGGTATAGAGTCAGTCAAGAAATTTGTGTAACCTAGTAAAACGAACTCTAGCAACTGTCCGTGCTGCGGCTTGACTTGGAGCCTCTATGGGCATGGCTGCTTATGCGATCCAGCGAGTTTTGGTATAGCCCTCGCATTGGCAACCAAGGCGCTATGGCGATATTCGCGGTGAATTTAAAGCGAACACTGAAACTGGCGGACTAAAAAGGGAAATGTAGTAACAAAAAAGCGACACCCACCAGGGAAAACGGAATAGGTGTCGCTAATTTTTTTTACAAAAATCTCAGATCACTGGCAAAACCTAAGTTCTTCAGTGGCCTCCTTTTCCGACGGGGCTCTTTGCTGTACGCGTACGATTATGGCATCATGAATTGTTGAACCAACGCTTCGTTTTCAGCCATGAATTTTTCCAAAGCCATACCAGCTTCTTGCTGGATTTCCATCATCTGCGCATCCGTGATGGTTGCCAGGTTGATTGCATTGGCATCAGACATAGCTGGGATTTCCAGTGCTTTGCCGAATTCCTGTTTGGATTTCACCTTCATGCTCACGCCTTTTGGCATATCAGGTGTAGGATTATCAAAGTTGAGCTTGATACTGCCTTCTGAATCACGGCCATTGTCGCTAGCTGTTTCAGACAAGGTCACATTACCAGAGAGCTTAACAGGCTGAGCTGAATACTCATCAGCAGCTACGAGTTTGAAATCGTAAACGCCTGTTTCCTTCTTGTCTTGCTTCGTTACTTCGAAAGTAGTGTTAAAATCGAAAACAGGATCAGCAGTTTCTTTTACGAGAACCCCGAATTTACCTGCTTTTTTACCATTTTGCTCGGTTGCTTTGTAGGTGAAGGATACTTCTCCTTCTTTTCCTTCTTCAGGAGCATTGAGCGTATAGCGATAGTACGTATCTGCGCCTTTATTGTAGGAAGCAGTGCTGAGCACGAGCTCTTCCTTGTTGTCTTCCTTCACGAGCAGCTTGCGGGACAGGATTTGGTGATCGCCGTCCACCAGTACAACCATTTTGATCTCATCCTTGCTGTTCTTGTCGGTTTCGTTGATATCAGCAATCAGGTCGTCAAAGCTCTGGTCGTAGTTTTTCTTGAATTCGTCCTTGGAAATTTCCTCGACAGGATAACCGCTATCCTTCATTAATGTAGATACTTTGTTATAACGGGTGTAGATCAAATCAAACAGCTTTTCATCTGCTTTTGCTTTTTCAGCCAACTGCTTTACGAGAGCAGATGCTTCTTCTTGATTAAACGTGACTGTAATTTCACGTGCAGCGGCTTGAAGGCCTTCCTCTGAGAATGAAACATCCTTCTTCAGGGTCACTTGGCTGTCTTTCACATGATCTGCGTACAGGAGAGCATAAGGCGTCATGACGCTCTTCACTTCATCTTCCTTGATGGAAACAGCATTGTACAGGTCACGATAAGTGAGGAAGCGCTTCGGCAGCTCTTCACCCAGCTTTTCCTTGATAGCATCACGATCTTTGAGGTCAATATAGCCATATTTTGAATAAAACTCTGGCAGACGGAAGCCCATCAGCGTATCGTTAAGGAAATACTCAATCGTAGCTAGCTTTTTGTCCTTGAGATGAACTTCAAAATTTCCGGTTTGCTGATTCTTTTGCTCGTCGATGTTGCTCTGCATTACAAGCTTGGCGCTTTTGAGCATATCAAGAATTTTTTGGGCTTGCGGATCAGGTATGGTAGCATCTACTGTAATTTCGCTCAACTCGGTAGTTGAATGAACGGGTTTTTCCAAATAAGGCTTCATGTAGGCTTCGTATTCTCCATATGCCTTGGATACATCCGCAGAAAACTTCATCATGCTTTCTGCTTCAGCTTGCAGGTAGATGGATTTTGAGCTTTTAAACAAATCAAACTTGGCGTAGGCGGTCCCTAGTCCTCCTAGCACAACAACAACTGCCGCCCCGGCAATCAGCAGTGTTTTTTTCATACTTTTACGTGGCGGGTTCAAGTTTGGTGTGGTTTCCATGTTTTCCTCCCCTAATCTCTCTCTAATGAAGTACGATTCGCAAAAAGGTTTTTCGCACTCGATTTCGTATTGTACCACAAGGCAGAGTGATGAAAGGGGTTTCCAGTAAAAATTTTCAAAAATGAGGAAGAAAGACCCAAAAAGAGAAGATCACTCATCATCACGAGCAGTATTAAAAAGGGGGAACCGTCGTGGACTTTCGCGTGCTGCAAACGTTTATGATGGCGGCTACAACGGAAAATTTCCATCAGACAGCAGAAGCATTGTATATTGCCCAACCAACAGTCAGTCAGCATATCCGGCAGCTGGAAAAGGAATTGGGAATCGATCTGTTCGAGCGAGTGGGCAAGCGCGTGCGTTTGACGGCTGCCGGAAAGCGATATCTGCCACATGCAAAAGGGCTGCTGGAGAAGTGGCATCACGGAATTGAGGATTTGCAGGCATGGAGGCAAGGCTATCGGGAAAAACTGCAGCTTGCGGTGTCGCCAATCATTGCCCGCGCTCGTTTTTCGCATTTGCTGCATCGTTATACGAAGCTGTATCCGGACGTTGATATTTCCATTAAAATAGTGGATTCCGTAGACATCGGTCCGCTTGTTCAGAGTGGACAAGCAGACTTGGGCTTGACTCGTATTGTACCAGGGGAGTTTCAGCTAGCGACTTATATGCTGTACGAAGACCCTATTGTTTTTGCTGTCCCGCACAGTGGTGGAGATATGGAGGCGCCACTGCCGGATTGGGAGACTGAGGTGCAGTCTAATCGGCTGTTGACTCATAACCATCCGGGGTATTGGGACGAGCTGTTGTTGTTACTACGTCAGCGAGGGCTGTTTCTGCGAACGATGGCTGTGTCACAAGTGGACATTACGAAAAGATTTATCGAGGATGGGCTGGGCGTTTCCTTTTTACCGCGTTCGGCAGTGAATCGAGAGCTTTTTGAAAATCGGTTTATTGAATTACCGACGCCTGGCTTGCAAGTGCCGAATGTCGCCTCGTATCTGCTTGTACCAAAGGGAGGGATTAGCGATCCAGCCCAGCGTTTTGTAGATGTTTTGCAAGCATTGTACTCGCCGATGCCTCCTGTACAGGGTAGCGGGCGTTTCTATTGATTGATTACATTTTGTAATCGATGATTCGTTCTTCTTCTATTTCCCTTTGCATTTGCGAATTAATATACTGAAAGAAAAGAGACGGAAAAGGAGTGGCGATCATGACGAAACAGCATACTTTGGCAATTGGACTGGATGGTATCGCCGTAGCAGAAACCGATTTGAGCCTCGTAGACGGCATTAACGGCATCCTGGTTTACCGTGGGCATTGGGCTCGGGATCTGGCGATTCATCATACCTTTGAAGAGGTTGCGCACTTGCTCTGGTTTGGACATTTGCCGAGCGAGCAGGAGCTGACCGCATTAAAGGATAAGCTGAAAGCAAATAGGGAGCTTCCTGAGCATGTAAAAGGCATCCTCAGGCTTATTCCCGCTGATGTCGATATGATGAGTGTATTGCGCACAGGTGTATCAGCGCTGGGCAGCTCAGCACATGGCTGGCCGCCAAGCATCGATGAGGTTATTTCGTTGGCTGCGAAAATGCCGACGATTGTCGCGTATCGCTTCGCCTGTTTGGAGGGGCGTGAACCAGTGGCGCCAAATGCCGAGCTGGATCACACTGCCAACTACCTGTATATGCTAAAGGGTGAACAGCCTAATTCTGCACATGTTCGCGCACTGGATGCGTATCTGATTTTAACGCAGGAGCACGGCATGAACGCATCTACCTTTGCTGGACGTGTCGTCACTTCTACAGAGTCTGACCTGATTTCCTCGATTGCAGCAGCCATCGGTACACTGAAAGGGCCATTGCACGGCGGAGCTCCGTCTGAAGTGACTGAGATGATCGAGGCGATCGGCACAAAGGAAAATGCAGAACCGTGGCTAAGAAACAAGCTGGAGAATGGTGGACGCCTGATGGGCTTTGGACACCGTGTCTACAAGACAGTCGATCCGCGAGCTACTGCATTGCGCGTCGTAGCATCCGAGCTATCCGCCAACGATCCGTGGTTTGATCTGGCAACACATGTAGAGAAGGTAGGGCTGAGGCTCCTGGAGGAATACAAACCGGGCCGCAAGCTGAATACAAACGTGGAATTCTTTGCAGCAGCAGTGATGCGTGCGGTAGGACTGGATGAAAATTTGTTTACCCCGACCTTTGCTGTAAGCCGCGTTGTGGGCTGGAGCGCTCACATTTTGGAGCAATCCGCTAAAAATCGCATTATTCGTCCGCAATCGAATTACATCGGCGCTATGCCGGAATAATAGATGTGAGGTATCGTACAAAAGCTATCCGCTGCTCGTGGGTAGCTTTTTTTCTTTGCTCATGGCACAGCACTTTTTACGAATAAGCTGGAAAGTGCAACTAAGCATTGCAGAACGAGCTAACTTTTGGGATGATAGTGAAAAAAAGTAAGGAGTGGAGCAAATGGCTTTGTTGGCTACCCCGTTTCAATTCAAAGGGCTTACGTTGAAAAATCGTATCGTCATGCCGCCAATGTGCCAATACTCGGTAGAGGCACATGATGGCACGCCTACTGACTGGCATTTTGTTCATTACATTTCTCGCGCTGTGGGGGGAACCGGACTGATTATCATGGAGATGACGGATGTCGAGCCGGATGGACGTATTTCCAATGGTGATTTAGGCTTGTGGTCAGACGAACAAATTCCTGCCTATGCTCGTATCATCTCCGAAGTACATAAGTACGGTGCAAAAATCGGCATCCAAATTGCTCATGCCGGACGAAAAGCAGAGGACGCAGAGGTTCCCGTATCTTCATCTGCGATCGCTTTTCCGGGGTCCCGTTACAAAACGCCGCGTGCTTTGACAACCGAAGAAGTCAAGCAAATGGTCGTCAAGTTTGCTGAGTCCGCAAGACGTGCGGTTGAAGCAGGCGTAGATACCATTGAGGTTCACGGTGCGCACGGTTACTTGATCCATCAGTTCCACTCTCCGCTCACAAACCAACGGGATGATGAGTACGGTCAGGACAAGGCTTTGTTTGGAGTAGAAGTCATCCAGGCGATCAAAAAAGTGATTCCGGCAGACATGCCACTGATCATGCGTGTTTCGGCGCTTGAATATGTAGATGGTGGCTATGGACTGGAATACAGCACAGAGCTGTGCCGTCGATACAAGGAAGCCGGCGTCGACATTTTCCATCTGTCCAGTGGAGGAGAGGGTCCGATTGGTTCAGGTGGACGTCCGGGAGTTCATCCTGGCTACCAAGTACCGTTGGCTCGCGCAATCAAGCAGGCATTGGGAGTTCCGGTCATTGCAGTAGGAAATCTCGATGATCCGAATCTGGCAGAGGCATCACTCGGAAATGGAGATACAGATCTTGTCGCCGTTGGACGAGGCATGCTGCGTGATCCATATTGGGCGCTCCATGCAATCAAGACGCTTTCTGCTGATGAGCTAGAGCCGCCAAAGCAGTATTCACGGGCATTTTAAACAAGCAAAAGGCCGATAGGAGAGAGGTACTGGCGTAGTCTGCAAATGACTGGGCGAGTGCCTCTTTTTACTGCCATCCTCACACGTGCTGATTTCCGGGAGTACGATGTTGAACATCAGGGCGCTCATCGAAGAGATGGTCAACGTAAGCATCAAAATCCGAATTAATACTTGTTTGTTTTGGTGCGATTGTTCCGTTTGCATTCTCACTCCACCTTAAGGAGTATGACCTGACCATTTCACAAGTGAGCTGGTTGTCAACGGCATATGGTTTGATCTACGCGATTGGGACAGTGACCTACGGAAAGCTCGCTGACAGCTATAAGCTGAAAAATATACTGACCTTTGGACTTCTGGTGTTTGCAGTCGGGTCACTTCTCGGGCTTGTCTCCCAAACGTTTTGGATGGCGCTCGCAGGAAGATGCTTGCAGGCGGTAGGTGCTGCGGCTATACCGGCGACAGCCATGCTCATTCCCGTACGCTACTTCCCGCCAGAGAGCAGAGGCTCTGTTTTGGGAATGACGGCAGTTGGTCTGGCAATTGGCGGTGCACTCGGTCCGGTCGTAGCCGCCTTGATTGTCAGCTTTGCCCATTGGCGCTGGCTATTTGCAGTACCTCTTCTGATTCTCATCACGGTCCCGTTATACCGAAAATATTTGGAGGATGAGCAGCAGCTGACTCGCCGAGCTTTTGATTGGGTTGGGGGCGGTTTACTCGCGATTAGCGTAGCCTCGCTGCTTTTTGGAGTGACGAACACTTCTTGGTGGTTTGTGCTAGGCAGCTTGGTTGCACTGGCGTTATTCATTGCCCGGATTCGTATAGCTGCTGAGCCATTCGTGACACCGACCGTTTTTACAAACAGGTCGTATATAGGCGGTATTGTCATGGCCTTTCTTATAAACGGAATGGGGGTCTCGCTCTACTATTTAAGCCCCTTGTTTCTGGCTCAGGTGCAAGGAATATCGACAAACTGGATTGGCTTTGTCATGGTTCCTGCCGCACTCGCCTCTGCCTTTCTCAGTAGAATGGGCGGCAAACTGGCTGATGCGAAAGGGAACGCCTATTTGTTCTATGTGGCCTCTATTTTACTGTTGACCTGCTTTGGCTTGCTTTCCTCCTTTACTGGCATATCGGTAATCGGAATTGCACTCTTTCTGATTTTTGGAAATGTCGGTCAATCCTTTATGCAGATTACGATGGCCAATTCGATATCCAGGACGCTGTCCAAAGAGCAAGCGGGAGTAGGCATGGGGATTGCTTCGGCGATTTACAGCAAAGTCATTGATATTGGCTCGCAGACTACCTGGAATCCGGTCAATTCGTATGCAAATGGCGTCATTTTCAGCAATATTTACTTTGTTCTGGCTCTTGTGCATGCAGGATTATTATTGTTTTTCTACACGAGACAGGGAAGGGCCAAAAAAGTGGGGGTGCAAGCTGAGGCCTGATCGGTCGTACAGGCCAAACAGTTTCTGTGGTAGACTAAGACAAAATCTTTGACTGGAAGGTGGTCCCAGTTCATTGAAAGAGCTTTCTGCCATTCGGTTTACTGACCAAGAACCTCTGTTTAGCCAAATCTATCACTTTTTAAAAGACGAAATCCTCCGTAATCACTTGCCCTACGAGGAGTTCCTCCCTTCGATCCGAAGCTGCGCCGAGTCGCTTCAGGTAAGCAAAAATACGGTTGAAGTCGCGTATCAGCTTTTGGTATCGGAGGGCTATGTCAAAAGCCTTCCAAAGAAAGGGTATCAGGTGGTTTACTTGGCTGACTCGCCTGCTACCCTTCGCACAACCAGTTTTACGGAACCGCAGCAGTCTGTGATTCGGTATGATTTTCGTTACGGCAATATTGAGCTCGGGACGTTTCCTTTTCACCAGTGGAATAAGCTGCGGAACAAAGTGATCGCCGAGCATCAGCACAATTATATGGTGGAGGGCCTGCCCCAGGGGGAGTATGTTCTGCGAAAAGAGCTCTCGAAGCTACTACATGAAGCACGGGGAGTCATCTCCACTCCGGAGCAGATCATCATCGGAGCTACCCCACAGCAGCTCGTTTCGCTTATCACGCAAATTTTGGATCGAGATCGTCATTTTATCGGGGTAGAAAATCCGGGCTATGACGGTGCGAGAAATACATTTTTACATGGTGGCTACCACGTACAAGGCATCTCGCTCGATACGGACGGTGTTTGCATCGAGGAGCTGTCTCAAAGTGGAGCGAATGCGATGTACGTCAGCCCATCCCAGCAATTTATCCACAAAATGACGATGTCTCTTGAGAAAAGGAGGCAATTAGCCGAGTGGATCGATACCCAAGCGTACCTCATGGAGGATGACTACGAATGGGAATTCAAGTATCAGGAGAGCTATATTCCTTCAATCCAGAGCATGTCTGCGCAAAAGGTCATCTATATCGGGAGGCTGTCCAAAGCGTTGCAGCCTCTCACAAACGTGAGCTATATGGTCCTGCCGTATGAGCTGCTCTCCTCCTTTCACCAGCGAGTGTCTGAATACGACCAACCCGTTTCCCGACTGGATCAACTGACGCTGTCTGCGTTTTTGTCCGATGGATATTGGCATAAGCATTTGCAGCACATGCGAAAAAGTTACACGGAAAAGCGAAATGCATTTCTTTACGCTATCTCTCAATACATGGAGGGACAGGTGAAGGTGGAGGGGAAGGACACAGGATTGCATGCTTTTTTGACCGTGAAAAGGAAGGGGACAGAAGCGGAGCTCATGGAGCGCGCCTACCAAAATGGTGTGAAGGTATACGGAACAGCCAGATACTGGTTTCGTGGCTACACGGAATATCCGACGGTTTTATTGGGATATGGCGCACTCGGTCAGCAGGACATTCGTGATGGCATCAGGCTGTTGGCAGAAGTCTGGTTTGGGTAATGCGCGTCTTGTCTGTCCCAATCATCTTGTACAATCTGTCCCTTCATGGAGCGGTGCGGGTTCCGTTACGATGGACTGGAATCCGACAGAGAAAAGGTGGAGAGACAGATGAATTTTATTTTTGATTTGGATGGGACGATTTGCTTCAAAGGTCAACCGATTTCAACGAGTATACTCGATTGCCTGCTGGAGCTAGAGCAAGCGGGGCATACGGTAGGGTTTGCCTCCGCGAGACCATGCCGAGATATGCTGCCCGTTCTCGACGAGAGATTCAGGAATCATCTTCTTATCGGGGCAAATGGAGCGATGACCTATTATCAGGGAAGCCTTCAGCGCCATGCTCCTATCCCTCATCGGCTGGCAAATGAAATCATTACTATACTAAATGATCACCGCGCGCAATTTTTGATCGATGATAAGTGGGACTACGCCCATAACTGTTTGGCTGAGCATCCCTTTCTCCAAAATATCGATATGCAGCAATCAGCGAGCCGCGTTGACTTTGATCAACTGGATCACGTTCTGAAAATCCTGATTTTGTCGAGTGAGCGCTTTGACGATTTGTCTGCGAGAATGAAGGAGCTCGATGTCACGATGCATTATCATTCGGCGGAGGGAATTCTCGACCTTACTTCTAAAGGGGTAAATAAAATGGCGGCGCTGAACGAGTTTGGTCTTGGCGATGAGCCGTTTATCTGCTTTGGAAATGACATGAACGATTTGCCGCTGTTTAAGCAGGCGCATCATTCCGTATTGATCGGAGGCTATGAACCACTGCTTCCATGGGCAAAGGAAAGGATCACCGTGGACGATCTGGTGGAGCAATCGATCATTGCCAAATTGCGCGAGCTGGGAGTGGCGTACAAGCCTGCCCATACGTAATTGTTTTCAGGTTGAATCGGTTTACAGCCACCATTTTTCCTGCGGCAGAAGCCTAACGTTGGCAGCAGGAAAATTCCGTTCAAACCACAGCTTCATCTGCATCTGTTTGCGCACTCCATTAACAAGGGATGGTGCATAAATAACAGATCACCAGGCTGTGATTGTAAAAGGAAGCGCTCCAGCACATCATCAGAAGGAAAAACGGCAAGGAAAACGGTACGGACGGCTTCATGTCCCTCTAGCATGAAGCCATTAAACCGCTGAACAAACTCGTCTGTGAAAAAAGACCGCCAGTCAAAGCCGAACGGATCGTAAACCATGGGGATGAAGCGGGAAAAGGCCGGGTCAGCGCCCCATTCCTCCATGCGAAACAGCTTTTGCAGCTCTTGTCCGATTCGAATACGCGACTCCATATTTCCCGCCTCCTGTCTACTCATACCCCATTAATACATCACCATGTTCCCGGTTTCCTTCATATGCTTTTCGGCTTGCTTTAACAAAATGATCGTAGCGATGACAAGCAGCAGCAATACCGCCGCTAATAGCCCGACCTTGGGTGCAAGCGCCAGCAGTGTTTCCCCTTCCATCAACAGACCCCGGACAAGCTGAAGCGCGTACGTCAGAGGAAAGCAAAAGGATATGACCTTGGCCCACAGGGGAAAAGCCATCGGGGGGAGGCGAACCCCGGAGAAAATCAGCATCGGCTCATCCAGCACCGTATACAGAAAGCTCGCATCACGGGAAAACAGAAACAGAACCGAGAGAAAGCCACCCCAGACAACAGCCGATACAAGCAGGATGAGAAAGGCGAGGATCGGTGCCCACCAGCCGCTCGGATGAATGCCGCCTACGAAGAGTAAAGCCAGCAGGACAAAGCAAAAGAAAAGCCAGACGCCCTCGACGAGCGAGGAAAGCGAGCGTCCGTATAAAAAAGCGAGTCGGTTGACAGGGCTGATAAAAATCATTTCCATCGTTCCGGCTTGCCTCTCAAAGCTCATTTGCCAGGCGGATTGTACCAGACACCAGTAAAAGATATAGCCGAGATAGCCAGTCAGCAAAAAAAGCGGCAGCCGATCGGCAGCAACGAACCGGGCAAGCGGTGAATCTGGTCCCATACGAAAGGGGGCAAAGGAATAGTAGGCAGTCACAAACATGATGACAGGCCACACCAACAAGCTGAAATAGATCATTTTGCTGTGAAAGGAATGGCGATGTTCTTTTTGAATTTCCGCCCATAGATAGCTCGATAGCTGTCTCATGCTCCCCTCCGATCCGCCATGTGCAGGATGACGTCTTCAAGTGATGGCAGCTGGGTGTGCAGGCGAAGTACAGGAGAGTGGTGTGCTGCTAAAAGGGACAGGAGTGGCGTTGTCATATCATTTTCACCACGGAGTATGACCTCCCATGTCTTGTCGTCGGTTTCGGTTACCAGGCGGTGTCCGCCATAACGCATAACCAGCTGGCGCAGATCGTGATTCAGCGAATCCGAGAGCGCAGGAATGACGACATGCAGGGTCGTTTCCAGATTGAGCGATTTGGTTAGATTCGCAGGGGTATCGTGGGCGACCAGCTTCCCTTTGTTAATGATGTACACCTCGTCGCATAGCTCCTCAACCTCATGTATATAGTGACTGGTCAAAAGGATTGCCTTCCCTTGCTCCGACGCCAGCTCTTTTACATGCTTGCGCAATTGCCGGGCAATCGGGGCATCCAGTCCCAGTGTAGGTTCATCGAGGAACAAATAGCGCGGGTCATTAATCAAACCACGTGCGATTTGCAGGCGTTGCTTCATGCCTTTGGAATAACGCTCGACAGGTGTATCAGCTGCATCCATGAGTCCGACCTGTAAAAGCAAGGCATCGATCCGGTGCTTTAAGCCCTCGCCTCTGAGCCCGTAGAGACTGCCAAAATACTGCAAATTTTCCCGCCCGGTCAGGCGCCAGTACAGCATTCGTTCACCACCGGCAATCATGTTTACTTTTGATTTGACGAACCGATCGTCTTGAACTGCGTCATAGCCATCCACTGTGATCGAGCCGCTCGTTGGGGTCAGCAGAGTAGAGCACATTTTGATCGTCGTTGTTTTCCCCGCCCCGTTTATTCCGAGCAGCCCGATGATTTTTCCTGGCTCCATGCGAAAGGAAAGATCAGAAACCGCCTCTACCTCCGTCCATTTCCGCAATAGCCATCCGCTTTTCTCCTTTACCCGATAAACCTTTCTTACATTTTCCACGATGAGCATGATGTCGGCCTCCTTTTAGCCAAAGATAGATTCAACTACGCGTTTTTCCATTCGCCGCATACTCCATGTCCCAATCCATAGATAGACGAGGGAAAGCCCTGCCATATGAAACAGCTGCGGGGAAACAGCGATCAGCGGTTTGCCCTGGATCACACATTGGCGGAAAGCATCGAGGGCAGGTGCTAGCGGCATGATCTGCCCCAGCGGCTGTAGCCATTCCGGCAGATAGGGAATGGGAAAGGTCACGCCCGAAACGAATGCCATGATGACAAATAGCGTATTTTGCGTAATATACGTATCGCGAAAACGGAGCATAAGGCTGCCCAGTACGAGAGCCTGACAGAAAAAGGCGACCGTAGACAAAATCCAGACCAGAGCGGCACTCCAAACATTCGTATTGGCGAGTGTGAGGCCAAATAGGGCACCGACCACGAGAATCACCGAAAATTCAAACACCGTTCGCATTACCTGCTGGCAGACATTGCCCAAAAAGTACCCCCGGCGAGGGGAGGGAGTGAGGAGGAGCGCCTCTAATGTCCCTTCGCGAAGCTCAGTAATCAGTGAACGACTGACATTCATCAGAGTCGAGACTGCAAAAGCATAGAACGCCCCGCCTAAAATGGCGTAGGAGAGATAGTCGGACGAACCGGAAAGCTGAATGAAGCGATCATCCAGTTGTCCGGCGAACACGTAGTGATAGGCAAAAAAGGCAAAGAGCACGGTGTATACACCTGATAAGATATGGCCGATGACAAAAGACCACGGATAGGCGCGCAGCATCACCAGCGTATTGCGGATAAAGGTGGCTTTGGCAACTTGAAGCACGTTATTTCCTCCAATCGGGTAGAGTCAGTCCTGGCGCAGGCATATCAATAAATTCGTGCAAATCGACTGCCAGCTGTTCGAGGCGTGAGGTGATGCCGCAATAAAACACATAACGACCTCGCCGTTCGCTCCAGACAAAACCGGCATCAACCAGAAGCTTCAGATGCTTATTCACAGCAGGCTCACTAATCCCGTGCAGGTCTGCCAGCTGCTGTGTACAGTAAGGATGGTCGAGCAGCGATTTGAGGATGGCTGTTCGGGTAAGATCACCGAAAACCTTCATCTTCGTAATAAAATCAGCGGGAATGGCTGACTTGACTGCTGTCCCTGGGACATCGACGGGGAATCCTACGCTAATTTGATCGCCATAAATACCCAGCAAGAGATGGGGCGCAACGTAGGTAGATACACGCAGATGAATATGTGCGAGCTGCTGATAGGTAAAGGAATACGTTTTTGCCTTGTGAAAATGAATGGCGTCTTCATGTACGTGCATGCGAGGGTGCACCTGTGACAAAAAGCGGATCGGATCAGCGCCAATCAACTCTTGTGCCTCATGTACCGCGCGGACGAGCCACGGCTCGATGCGACGCTCCTCAGCCTGGAAGTAAGGGAGGTAGTCGTAGCAAAACTCCAGAAAGCTGCGTTTGGTTGACAATGGATGGCGCAAAAGCTCTCGATGCTCTGGCTTGAGCTGTTCAAACACATCATCGGTTCGTCCCTCCAGCCATTGCTTGATTTGCTTCGGATGATAGACGGGACCGATCATGGCTTCAGCAAACTCACTGGCGTCCAGGGCTTGGATGCGTTCCAGCCCTGCTTCAACAGAGTGCTGGTACATCTCTTCCCAAGGCATCAGGACGTCCATGATGTCAAGAAATTTGGAGGACATGGCAGAGAAGTAATGCAGCTTTTCCGTGAGTGGGCGGGGTAGCACAGCCAATGTTTCCTGCGCCCAGCCGAGACGCGTGACATGGTGCTCAGGGTTTTCGAGCACATGCAGGCTGAGAAAAAATTCATGACCGGGCACATACGCAATCGAGAGGTGCTTTTTGAGCCAGATCGGCAAATCCTGCATAATGAGTTCCTCCTTTCTTTTACGGTGTGATTTCTTCGATTAACCATTTGGTGAATCCATTTTTAGGGTAGGCAAAAGTGAAGAGATTATGCCGGAAGCTGTGCTGAATGTCAAGGAAAGAAAAACAACCGCTGCTCCGAAAAGCACGCGGTTGTGTAACAATCAAGCTATGTCTCGGTTTGTGGCGGCGAAATGGAACGAAGTGCTTGCACAGCTTCCTGCATGGCTTCCAGATCAGCGTCATGAAGCGATTGCTCCTGGTAGCGATACTGTTCGTAGTAGCCGGTAATTCGGGCTGCCAGCTCTACCCGGGTTGGATTCGGCAAAGGATGTTTCTGAATCCGACGCAAAAACTCCTGACTGGTCTCATGGCGATGAATCGTGAAGCCTTGCTTCGCCATTTCCTGCAAAAACTGAAAGTACGCATAGCGAGCAGGCTCCTCAGCTGGACCTACCGGTTTTTTAAACCAATGGGAGACATCCCATGAAGCGTTCTCCCCCTCGGGGGTGTTGGCGACAGAGGTATAGACTGTAGGAGAAGCTTCAGTAGCTTCCTGTTCACGGTCTTGACTTGCCTGATACCGCCTTTTCCACATGTATCTACCCAGAACAATCAGAAAAACGAGTATGACTGCACCGATCAAGTAAGGCTCCAAGAAGGAAAACAGAGGCTCACCCGTAGCGACCTGTTCGTGAGGCATTTCTTCGGCTTGCCCTGGATTGTTTAGCAAATCATTCACACGCTGGTCCTTGCCCATTTTCTCAGACAAGCCCTCGATCCATTCCGTCAGTTTTTGGAGCACGGGCTCGAGCAGAAAATAAAGTGCTGATCCGATGGGCCCTTTTAGCCATGACCACAGCAGCTGCAATAAACCAAGCAGGGCAGAGCCGACGACCAGATAAAGAGTAGTCAGAAGAAGGCGGGAGCCCAGCACCTGAGCTCCGAGGAGCCATTTTATCCGGGTAGGCAAGCGCACGGGTAAAGACTCCACACGCAAAACGTACGCACCCATGACTACGAGAAGATAGCTGCCGAGAATAAGGGCTAGCATTGAATAATAGGCGCCAGGGTCAAAGGTGTCAGGATGAGCAACGGAACCATACAGACCAGCTACAAGCTGCATCAAGCAAACCATCAGGGCCAGGACAAACCGCCTCTGCAAGCTAGCGTGCCCTATACCGTCAGCGGAAACGGAATGGATTCGCCAATAAAAGATTCCTGTCAACAGTAAAGCGACCAGCCAGGAGCCAAACATGTAAAAACTGAACAGCCCGACGCAAGCGACAGTAGGGTAGAGCAAAAGATGAAAAAGCAGACTGCGACCACCACCATGGTAGAGCCAGCTTCCAGCTACGAGCAGTAGCAAAGCGATCACACAAAAAGTGAGCATGGGCATAAGTCCAGCAGACATCCAGCCAAGCATCATCAAGCTGCCGCCGATCAACAAGGCTTCTAGCCAAAAAGCAAGCGTCCAGCGGCTTATCATGGAGAGCGTCATCTCGCAATCACTCTCCTTTTCTCAAAACGTCTCTTCGCTTCAAAACGGCGCAGTACCGCCTGCTCCTCAGATACATCAAGTACCGCAACGTTATGCCCACGTTGAAGCAAGCGCTCGATGGAGGCGTGAGTGTCATCGTCGAGTCTTGGTGTGACGAGCAGGATCGCTTCTTTTGCTGGGCTATCTTCGAGACGGCGCAGCAGGTGAGCGAGCGGGGTGGTGACGTAGTGGTGCATCTGAGCGAGCTGTGTCATCACGTGCAAATGATGGTTTTTCCCGCTTCCCGCCGGCAAATGGTAATGCTCGCGTCCCCGTTGCTTTACGGTGAGGAACAGCTCGTAGCCAAACGATTTCTTTCTGCACAGCACAGAGAGGGCCGCCAGACAAGAAATGGTACGTTCATTGACTGTATCATTGTGGCGCTGCAGCATTGGCTCATAAGAGGGGAGGATATGTCCCACGATTCGCCAGTTCGGCTGGGCGGTGTGCTCGAACAGTCGTGTCTTAAATGAGCCTGTCTTGGCTGTTGCACTCCAGTGAATGTGCTTCATGCGGTCACCCGGTATATAAGGCCGTACCCCGCGCTGAAAGGTGACATCCTCTAGCTGCCTTTGACGAGAGAGTCTGCCTCCGTCCGGCTCTGTTTCGTTTAGTGAAAATGGGGGGAGAGGCAGCGGCAACGGATAGACCAGCAAGGAAAAAGAAAGGGGCATAGTCAGATCACTGCGTTCCTCTCCAAACAATGACAGGGACTCGGAAGCCGCCTCCGTCAGCCAAACAGTACCGCGTTTATGCGGGGTGAGCGTGAGGGTCCGGGTCGCACTCTGGCGCATGGGAAGATCAAAGCGAAGCCGAACGACTGTCCGCTGATTACTGACCTTCACCTCATCTGCCCCTTCTACTGAAACATGCTCAGGCAGCGAAAAGCGAATCCAGGTAGCGGGCAGCGGCAACCACGAATGATTGTGCAGGCGCACCGTTACATGGACTTCTGTTCCCGGCATGACTCGGTATTGATCAGAGGACCATTCCAGCTTTACCCACCTCGACATTGACGAGAGCCACCAGCCTTGCATTGCAGGCATGAAAAAGAAGAAGCCGCCAAACAGCCAGAGAAACCAGCTGCCGGAAAACAGGGCAAAGAGCAGCAAGAGAAAGCCGATGACATGAAAGGTTTGCTTTGTGTTCATTTCGTTACACGCTTTCTTCCACCGGAGCAGGCACACTTGTCAAAATTTGCTCGACTACTTCCTGCTCGGTTACATGCAGCTCAGCCTCGATCGATAGTCGAATGCGGTGAGTGGTGAGACTCGGAAACACTTCTTTGACATCGTCTGGCAAAACATAAGAGCGACCCGCCAAAAAGGCAAACGCCTGTGCCGAGCGCAACAATGCGAGCATAGCGCGTGGGCTGATTCCGACTTCAACTGAGCGATGCGAGCGCGTAGCTTCTGTCAGATCGATCACATAATCTTCTACGGCTTGGCTGACGTGAACCGCCGCGACTTCCTTTTGCAATGCAGCGATTTGTTCCACTGTGATGACTGGATTTACCTGCTCCAGAGGGGATTCACTGCGGAATCGCTTCAAAATTTCCTTGGAATCCGCGCGTGTACCATAGCCGAGTGACAGCTTGAATAAGAAACGGTCTAACTGCGCTTCTGGCAGAGGGTATGTCCCTTCGGATTCAATCGGATTTTGGGTGGCAATCACAAGCAGCGTAGAGGGCAATGGCAAGGTGATGCCTTCGATCGTTACCTGACGTTCCTCCATGCACTCCAAAAGTCCAGATTGGGTGCGAGGAGTAGCCCGATTGATTTCATCTGCGAGCAGAACATCCGCAAAAACGGGACCTTTGCGTAGTTCAAATTCGCTTGTTCGCTGGTTGAAAACATGCAGCCCCACCACATCGGAGGGCAAAAGATCTGCAGTAAATTGCAGGCGATTGTAGCTGCCACCGATTGCCTGCGCCAATGTTTTGGCGAGCACTGTTTTCCCCATGCCGGGTAAATCCTCAAGAAGGACATGACCCCGTGCCAAAAGGGCGGTGACCAGCAAACGAATTTGTTTTTCTTTTCCGACAATGACATGGTTGACGGTAGTAAGCAGTGAATCTAGAGAAGGATGGGCCATCGTAATTCTCCTTTATATCAGTAAAAGTGCTGGTGAAAAAAACTTTTCTGTACCGTCTAAAAAACTTCTATTAAAAAGTGCCCGTTCCTTCATCGACTTTCCGCAATAAAGATTTTTTTGCAAATTTTTGAAATCCAAGCCCGAATAAGGAGGCACCTACGATGAGCAGGCCCATTCCCATAAAGAGCGGGCGAATCCCTACTGTGTCGCCGAGCTGACCACCTACCCAGACTCCGAGAGGCATGGTCGCGCGGAGGATCAAAAGCCTGACCGAAAAGACTCGCCCCATCAGGTGGGGAGGGACAGAGCGCTGATACAGGCTTGTGCTGTGAACGTGAAAAAAGGGCGCAAAAATACCCGCTAATACTTCGATTGCAATCGCCAGCCACAGATTGTGTGTGAAGCCCAGCGCTATAAATGTCGCGCCTCCAATCGCTAGCGAGCCTAGCATGAGAATGTGCTGCTCGATTCGCCCACTCAGCCGTGGGATGACGAGTGAGCCAAGCAAATAGCCAAGTGGATATCCAGCTAGAAAAAGTCCAACGTGAAAGGAGGAACCAAGTAGCTCACCGGTAATGTACGGGAGGTTGAGAACCAAGGTAATGCCTACAGCGAATTGAACGAGAGCTGCGTAAATGCTAAGCCAAAAGAGAAGCGGCTTTTCATAAAAAACAGCAAGTCCTTCCCGAAACATAACTACCCACGATTGCGATCGGGGAGCTTCCACAGTTTGGCTTTCACACAGTAGCAAAAGTCCGCCACTCAGAGCATAGCCAAGTGATACCAAGCCGATTACAGCTGTGCCTCCGATCCATGCTACAAGCAGTCCACCCAGGGGAGGTCCCGCGATCATTGCAATTCGCAACGCGCTGTCCAAATAGGCATTTGCCTGCACCAGACTCTCCCCTTTGACAATAGAAGGCAAGAGTGACTGGCTGGCAGGAACATAGAGCGGCTGGATCAGACCGTTGAACAAAGAAATGAGATACAGCGGCCAAAGGGCTTCAGGCTGGATGAGGATAACCCCGAATGTGAGGAAAAACACGCCGCTTCTCATCCATTGCGAAAAGACCATGACACGCTTTTTGTCGAATCGATCGAGATAAGGACCAATAATCAGCTGCAAAACTAGCGAGGGCAAGAAGTAGAGGAGCCACATCCCGCCAACAGCGGCCTCGGAGCCTGTAGCCTGGTAGATCAACCAGCTTGAAGCCAGCGTACCAAGTGAAGCCCCCAGCTCTGAAATCAATTGACCGAACAAAATCAGGCGATACGATCGTAAACGCCAGACGGAAACGGGCTGTTCAGCAGTTATCATCGGCCATATCCCCCAAAAATTGCTGCAGCAGGACGGGCATTTTATCCAATGCTTTGCGCTTGAATCTGTATTTGTTCCCTTTTCCCTCGACGAGGTGAGCGGAGCGCAAAAGAGACAGATGGTGATGTACAGTAGACTTGGCAACGCCTAATCTCTCAGTCATTTCTTGCAGACTCATCTCTTTTTCCGAAAGCATTTTGACCAGGCGCAGGCGGTACTCATCTCCCAGTACCTTCAACGTTTGCACCAGCATCTGGGACGGACGATACGGGTCAGCAGTGTCATGCAGGCTCTCGTCAGCTACCGGATAGTAAAAAATCTTGGTCCCCGCGTCATTGGCGTGAATGGTCCAAGGGCGGTATATGATTTGGGGGATGAGCAGCACACGGGTAATAGCGGGTTCCGGCGGATAGCTGCCATGTGTCGCCCACTCGACAAAAGCTTCGGCAGAAAGCCTTTCCTGCATCGCTTTTTTATGTCTGCAGTCACGCTCCAGAATACTGCTGATTTCAGCTTCCCGCGGCTTCACGTGTGTGTTGTACCAGCCCTCTATCAGAAGCAGCAAGTGGCTACGCAGCTTCTCCGGCTCGGTGGAGCCAATGTGAGCGATATAGGCCGGGAAAAAGAGGTGAGAGCGACAGGCATTCTGGAGTGCGTAAATCGCTGAGTCACTTCCACGTGCGGCCTTCTGACGCAGGTCTTGCAGCTCCTCGCCCAAATAGGGAAGAGCCTGATAACGCAGCTCCTCCGATGGCAACCCTTTGACATAGGAGAGAAAGGTGGACAGGTCAGAAAACGATTGCTGATGCAATAGTTGCAACAAGGTTTTCCACGTGTTGTTTTGTTTGGCATAGTCTAGCTCACGCAGGGTGACGGGATCGAGCTCATCCATAAGCTGTTGCCAATACTCTGCTGGCTGCTCCAGCGTCGGTCGAATGTCATCATAAGTGACAGCTGCAATACCGAGTGCCGCTTCAAAGAGAGGGGAAAACGACAGCTCGAGATGATAGGTTGTGCGTTCTGTGCCAATATTTAATAGGTTCATGTCTGGATACCCTTTCCAAATGAAATGATAGGTTGATTATAAAATATTCGAATATCATATTCAATGTTTTTCGAATTTAATCGAAACGCACATGAAAAAGCACGTAACTCTCTTAACGAGTTACGTGCTTTTTGGGCGGTGTTCAATTAGCTGACAGTGGAAAGCTCAGTTGCTTTTTTCAATGCCTGCTCCAGATCGCCAATAATATCCTCAATCGCTTCTGTACCGATCGAGAGGCGGATCAGCCCAGGTGTTACACCTGCTGCAGCCTGCTCTTCTTCATTCATTTGTTGATGCGTGGTGCTCGCTGGGTGAATGACGAGCGACTTGGAATCGCCCACGTTTGCCAGATGGGAGAATAGCTTCACAGATTCAATCAGCGTCTTGCCTTCTTTTACGCCGCCGCGAATACCAAAGGTAAGGATTGCGCCAGCTCCTTTTGGCAAATACTTTTGCGCAAGGGCATGATCGGCATCGCCCTCCAGACCAGGATAGCTAACCCATTCAACCGCTGGATGGTTCTGGAGGAACTTCGCCACTGCGAGAGCGTTTTGGCTATGGCGCTCCATGCGCAGATGCAGTGTTTCGAGTCCCTGCAGGAACAGGAAGGAGTTGATAGGAGCTACAGCAGCACCGATGTCACGCTGAAGCTGTACGCGAGCTTTGATGATATAAGCCAGCGGGCCCACAGCCTCTGTATAAACGACGCCATGATAGCTAGGGTCTGGAGTCGTCAAGCCAGGGAATTTACCGTTGCTCCAGTCAAATTTACCGGAGTCAACAATGATACCGCCGACTGCTGTACCATGACCGCCAATGAATTTGGTGGTGGAGTGGACGATAATATCAGCACCATGCTCAAATGGACGGCACAGGATTGGGCTGGCAAAGGTATTGTCAACAATCAGCGGAACGCCGTTTTCGTGAGCGATATCGGCAATCGCTTGCAGATCGGCTACATTGATGCGTGGATTGCCGATGGTTTCGCAAAAGAGTGCTTTGGTGTTTTCGTTGATCGCTGCACGGAAGTTCTCAGGATTGGACTGGTCTACAAAGTGAACCTTGATTCCGAGGCGTGGAAGAGTATGAGCAAACAGATTGTACGTACCGCCGTACAGGCTGCTGGACGCTACGATCTCATCTCCTGCATGCGCGATATTGAGAATGGCAAACGTAATGGCTGCCTGACCAGACGCTGTCGCCAAAGCACCTACGCCGCCTTCCAGAAGAGCGACACGTTTTTCAAAAACGTCCTGTGTCGGATTCATGATCCGTGTATAGATATTGCCCAATTCTTTCAAAGCGAACAAATTCGCTGCATGCTCTGTATCACGGAAAACATAGGAGGTCGTTTGGTAAATAGGGACAGCACGTGAGCCTGTTACAGGGTCAACCTCTTGTCCCCCATGGACTGCAAGTGTTTCTGGCTTCCATTGTTGTTGATCCGACATCATCATCTCTCCTTTTTCTATGGTAGAATGAATGCAATAAAAAACGGAGCCATTCTCCTGAGAAGAAGAAGGCTCCGGTCATGCGCGGGCTTGCGTTCATCTCTCAGAATCTATGGATTCTGCAGGAATTGGCACCGCGCATAGGCATATGCTGGTTGCCGGGTTTCATAGGGCCTGTCCCTCCACCGCTCTTGATGAATAAGTGTGTCAGTTATTGTTGTCACAATTGTATGAAAAACAATGCTTGGCTGTCAATCTTTAATTATGAGTTATCAGGGTGGAATAGAGGATATTTTATCGCGGACGCTGGAGGAGGAATCGAGATTGCAGGATGAACCTACAACAAACCAACAGAAAATAGCGAAGAGAATCGCGTTGATCGTTCTCAACCTGTTTTGTTATGGGCTTGTCATCTATTACGGTATTTTTGTCATCGAAAACGGAAGCGGACTCAGAGAAATCAACGAGTTTGGAAAATGGATGTTTATGCTCGTCTGTCTGCTGCTGGCATCCCTCTACGGTACGCTTCGCATCGTGACATGGATTCGTGAAGGGAAGATATAGAACCGTCACAAATTTGCCTTTGGACGTTCACACTCCGCTGTGGGACCCGTTAGAAATGAGTAATTCCGTATGATATGATGAGAGTTGATCATGATGCGTGTAATGTACATATAGGAGGATAAATGACCATGGAAAATAGCGTAAAGGAAATTACACCTCAGCAGCTTTTGGAGAAGCTGGAGGCAAATGAAAATGTACAAGTGATCGACGTACGCGAGCTGGAGGAGTGGAATTCTGGTCACATTAAACAGGCAAAGCTCATCCCGCTTGGTTTTTTACCGCATCGACTAGAGGAACTGGATAAAGACACTCCGATTGTGATGGTGTGCCGCAGCGGTGCACGCAGTCACTCAGCTACGGAATATTTGAGTGCACAAGGCTATGACGTGGCGAATATGGTAGGCGGAATGCTGGCATGGCCTGGTGAGAAGGAATAGGCATACATAGAGAAAAACGTTTGGGAAAGCAGGGGAGGAAGCATTCGTGAGTGAAGGCGCACAGCCACAACAGGCATCCGGGCTGCAAAAGCACTGGTTTACTGTGTTGGCAGGAATTATTATTCTGGCAATCGTTGGGGTGTTTGGCTACAAGTACATGGCGAGAGAACAAATTCCCGTTATGAAGCCGCTCCAGGACTTTTCCTTGGATAACAGCAACGGGTCTGCCTTTACTTTTTCAGAAGGAAAAGGGAAGGTCCGCTTGGTTGAATTTATGTTTACCAATTGTCCCGATATTTGTCCGGCGACTACCTACAACATGTCTAAGTTGCAGGATCAGTTAAAAGAAAAGAACCTGTTTGGAAATAAGGTAGAATTCATCTCCATTACGTTTGATCCTGATTTCGATACAGCTGAGGTCTTGCAGCAATACGCGGATAAATTTAAAGCCGACCAAAGCGGCTGGCAGTTCCTGCGTGGGGATGCACAGGCTGTAGAAAAAGTGACCAAGGACTTCGGAATTGCGGTTTTGAAGCAGCCAGATGGCACGATCGCCCATACTGCTCGCATGTTCCTCGTCGATGGTGACGGAAACATGCGTCGCGCGTATGGGATGGCAGCCGATATGGACATGGATCAGATGATGAAAGAAATGGTACAGCTAGCCGACTAGCTCATCGTGTTTCTTCATAAGTGATACGCACCATTTTTTCCGTTTTGGTTTCAAATTCAATATGAACGAGTAGCGCCCACCTGCGATTGCCCTCCTGGAGCAAAAGCTTAAACGTCTCCTCAGACGTGGTGGGCGTTTTCTTTATGCGTCCGACGTGCAAATAATCAACGATTTGAGCGTGAGGATGCTTTTGCTTTGTTTGCTGCATGGCGATTCTGCCCCATTTGGCATAAGGGGGCTGGGCTTCGGCAGGTGGAGCTAAAGACAAGCTCATCAGAAAAACGATCAGGACCGAAGTGAAAGAGATAATACGCGGGAATCTGGAAAAGACAAGCATACAGGGCACCTCCGACACAGGAAATATCGTACCGCTACGAAATAGTGTGTGCACAAACAACAAAAAGTTCATCTGGTCGGTTCTGACAGCGTGCCAGCTTGCTTTTCACCTCTATGGTTAGGTACAATTTTCCAGTCGATAATAAATACCAATTACTTAATATGTGTAGAATGGTGAGACTGGATGAAACGAACGCCTCGCGTTGTGTTACAATAAGAATGGCATGCTTAGTTCGGGTTCCCCAAAAAAATCATGCACGATGAAGTTAGGAGGAAAGAGATTGGGCGACGTTAAGATTTTCGCGATGGGCGGCCTCGGCGAGATCGGAAAAAATATGTACTGCGTCGAGTATGAAGATGAGATTATAATCATTGATTGCGGGGTCAAATTCCCCGAGAATGAAATGTTCGGCATTGATTTGGTTATTCCGGATGTATCCTATTTGGTGGATAACCAACATAAAATCAAGGCACTGCTATTGACGCACGGACATGAGGATCATATTGGGGCGATTCCTTATATTATGCGCCAAATCAAAGTGCCGATCTACGGTGGTCGTCTGACCCTGGGCTTGGTCAAGGCGAAGCTGGAAGAGCACAAAATGCAAAATGACGTAAAGATGATTCCGATTTCGGAAGACACGGAAATTCCCTTCAACCGGTTGAAGGCCACTTTCTTCCGCACGAATCACAGTATTCCGGATTCCTTTGGGGTCGTGCTGCACACACCAGAGGGTATGGTCATCCACACGGGTGACTTCAAGTTTGATATGACACCAGTGGGACAAACAACGGAGTACGGTAAAATTGCCAAGATTGGTGCGAGCGGCGATGTATTGGCACTGCTCTCCGATAGTACGAATAGTGAGCGTCCTGGCTATACCATGTCGGAGCGAACAGTAGGCGATGGCATCCTGGATGTGGTCCGCAAAGCGCGTGGGCGCATCATTCTTGCTACCTTTGCTTCCAACGTACACCGTCTGCAGCAAGTAGTGGATGCGGCTGAGCAATGCAATCGCAAAGTAGCGGTAATCGGTCGCAGCATGGAAAAGGTATTTTTGATTGGACAAGAATTAGGCTACATCCAGATGCCTGAGGGCATGCTGATCGACATCAAGCACATCGACAACTATGCGGACAACCAGGTGCTGATTATTTGCACAGGCAGCCAGGGTGAGCCTATGGCTGCGCTGACGCGTATTGCATCGGGCTCTCACCGTACGGTTTCGATCTATCCGGAAGATACTGTCATCATCTCCGCGTCACCGATCCCTGGAAATACGATCAATGTGAGTCGGACGATTGACAAGCTGTATCGCGCAGGGGCAAACGTAGTACTTAGTCATGCATTTGACATCCATGCATCAGGACACGGTAGCAGTGAAGAGCTGAAGCTGATGCTTAACTTTATCCGTCCGAAGTATTTCATTCCGATCCATGGAGAATACCGGATGCTCAAGACGCACTCCAAGCTGGCGCAGCAGGTGGGGATTGAAGAGAGCAATATCTTTATCATGGATAATGGCGATGTCCTGAATTGCAACCGCGAAAAAGCGTGGCTGAGTAAAGTACAAGCGGGTATCGTTCTGATTGACGGCAGCGGTGTAGGCGATGTTGGAAACATCGTGCTGCGCGACCGCAAGCATCTTGCTGAGGACGGCCTCATGGTAGTTGTAGTCAGCCTGGATATGAAAAACTTCAAAATCCTGACTGGCCCAGATATCGTGAGCCGTGGCTTCGTCTACGTGCGCGGGTCCGAGTCTCTCATCCAGGAAGCGACAATGCTCGTCCGTCAACGACTGCAGGAAACACTGGAAAAGAAAATCAAAGAGTGGTCTGAGCTGAAATCGCAAATCAACGAGGTTATCAAGCCGTTTATTTACGAGAAGACAGGCCGTAATCCGATGATCCTGACGATTTTGATGGAAGTGTAGCCAAGGCGCACTTGTTGATTCTCCAACGGACATAATCGGGGTATAATATACGTATTAAAATGCGTTAGATAAAGGAGAGGTTGCCCAATGATGTCATATGAAGCATATATGAGCCAAGTGATCCAACCGATGCGTGATGAGTTGACTCGCAACGGATTCCAAGAGCTTCGCACTGCAGAAGAGGTAGAGCAAACACTGCCTAACCAAAAAGGCTTGTCGCTGGTTGTAGTGAACTCCGTTTGTGGCTGCGCAGCAGGTCTTGCTCGTCCAGCGGTTGTTCATTCCTTGAATCACTCCACAAAGCCAGACCATATCTTCACTGTATTTGCTGGACAAGACAAAGAAGCTACTGCAAAAGCTCGTGAGTATTTCGAAGGCTATGCACCATCTTCCCCGTCTTTTGCAATCATGAAGGATGGCAAGATCATGACGATGATCGAGCGTCATCAGATCGAGAACAACGATCTGCAAACGATCGCCAACCTTTTGACCAGTGCTTACGAGAAGTACAGCGAGTAATCGAATAGAACGTACACCAAGACGCTCGGAAACGGGCGTCTTATTTGTCAGATAGGAGGTAGAACCAGAATGAAAACCCGTTCATTTGGACGAGACCCACATCAGGTCTCGATACTTGGGTTCGGAGCCCAGCGAATTGTTGATGAGCATGACTGCACGGAGGACAAGGCAGTCGCCATTATTCGCCGTGCCGTGGAAGCAGGCGTCAACTATTTTGATACAGCTCCCAGCTATAGTGATGGCCAGTCAGAAACACGTGTTGGTCTTGGACTAAAGGGCTTGCGCGATAAGGTATGGATCGCGACGAAAACAGGCGGCCGGACTCGTGATTTGGCGCTCAAGGATTTGGAAGGCAGCCTGAAACGGCTCCAGACCGACTATGTCAACGAATGGCGCATGCACAACATCATGCAGCCACACGATTTGGAAGCGATTTTTGCCAAGGGCGGGGCGCTTGAAGCATTGCTGGAAGCGAAGGAACAAGGGCTAATCAAAAAAATCAGCATTAGCGGTCATACGGACCCGCGTCTTTTGGCAGAAGCCATTCGCCGTTATCCGTTTGACAGTGCGCTGGTAGCTCTTTCTGCGCTCGATCACTTTATTTACAGCTTCGCCCACGATTTCGTGCCGCAAGCAGTCGAAAAAGGAGTCGCGGTGATCGGGATGAAGGTAATGGGCCTTGGAAAGCTGGCTCCATGGACAGAGCAAGCGCTTCGTTATACATGGAGCCTGCCTGTCACGACCTCAATCCTTGGCGTCAGCAAAATGGAGGAGCTAGAAGCTGATCTTGATGCTGCAAATGCATTCGTGCCGATGACAGATATTGAGCGAGTGAAGCTGTTCCGCGAAATCATGCCACTGGTTCGCCCGGATGTCCTTCGCTGGAAAGCTCGTGAGTGGATGTCAGGAGAATGGTATCCGCTCCCGGAGCTGCCCTTTCTACAGCAACAGGACAAGTGAGTGGAGAAGTCCTTTTTTTCCTTAATGCGGGAAAGGGGGCTTTTTTTCTGTTCATTATTATACTAAAATATTTAATAAATTGAAAAAGAGTGGAGGGTATATGCATGAGCAAGCTTGTGGTTATTACAGGCGTGACCAAGGGATTGGGCAGGGCGATGGTAGATCGCTTCCATGAAGCCGGCTGGACAGTAGCAGGCTGCGGACGCACTGAGGAAGAAGTGATGAGACTTCGCAGCCATTTCGGAGATAAGCATGATTTTACGGTAGTCGATGTAGTGGATATGGGACAGGTAGAAAAATGGGCAGAGCATGTCTTTGCTGGAGCTGGTGTTCCTGATTTGCTGATTAATAACGCTTCTATCGTGAATCGCAACAGTCCTGTCATGAACCTCACAGCGAGTGAGTTTTCCACAGTCATGAATGTGAATGTGAACGGCGTTTTCCATGTTACTCGGGCTTTTTTACCTGAGATGATTCAGCGTGGGCTGGGAGGAGTCATCGTCAATATCAGCTCTTATTGGGGCAGATATGGTGAAGCGATGCTAGCTCCTTACTGTGCTTCCAAGTTTGCCATCGAAGGCTTGACCCAGTCGCTCGCTGCAGAATTACCTGCAGGAATGGCAGCGGTGGCCCTCGACCCCGGTGGAAGCATTGATACTTCCATGCTTCGTTCATGCTCGCCGGCTGAAGTGACATCTGCACCGAATCCAGATGCGTGGAGCCATGTTGCAGTTCCCTACATAATGGGGCTTGGTTCAGAAGCGAACGGAAAGTCGCTCACATGCCCGCCAGTAAACTAATGAATCGTGGATAGATAAGCTGTCAGAGAATTTCTCGGCAGCTTTTTTCATTTATAAAAACTCTGTATTTCAAGATTTCCCTTACCAATGAAAAAAGTTGCGATCTTTTCCCATCATTTTCCGTCCTATATAGATGTAGGAGCAAAAAGGCGGATAGCTGCGCAGCGACCCTTTTTGAATGAATCAGAAAGTATACCCCTCTCGTACTCTCATCCTGGTTCAACAAGAACAGCCTACCTCTAAAACGCGGTCGCTTATTCATAAACCGACCTGGACAAGAGGTTTGCTTATAGGAGGATTAAACAGATGCAGGACGATAGGATGATTGTTGAGGAGGTCCTTCAGGGGAACAAGGAAGCCTTTTCTCAAATCATACAAAAATATAACAAGAGAGTTCGTTTGCTTATCCGCAAAATGGTTGGGCAATCCCTGCATGAGCAGGATATGGCTCAAGAAATTTTCATCAAGGTATATTATCACTTGGGCGAATACAACCATAGTTTCGCATTTGGCGCCTGGTTGTACAGGATCGCGACCAATTATTGCTTCGATGAATTGCGCAAGCGAAAAAGATCTCTCCCAGTAACAAGCGAAGAAGTGGAGCTGTCTACGATTCAGACACCTGAACTAGAGTATCTGGCGAAAGAGCAAAGAGCCTATTTGCAAAACCGGATGATGACCCTCGAGCCAAAATATCGCATCGTCCTGGAACTGCGGTACCTCCAATTTATGAGCTATGAAGAAATTAGTGAAAAGCTAGGTGTTCCGCTTAGTACCGTTCGAACACGCATCTCTAGAGGAAAATCGAAGCTAAGAGATTCCATAACGAGAACAGGAAAAGGGGGTGACTTTTATCTATGACATGCTTGGATAAAGTCATGCTGGACGCTTTTTTGGAAGACCGGCTCTCTTTCGAGGAGAAGCAAGAGATACAGCATCATTTGATGACATGCAGCTCGTGCTTAAACAGGTTTGAACAATACATGGATGGACTGGACATGACTGATGACGTCGAAGAACAATGGCAGACAGAGACAATCGTCCAAAATGTCATGGAAAAACTCCCTGCTTATCCCTTGAAGGTGCTCAAAACGATTGACCCTCAATCATCCGTTCGAAAAAACTGGAAAAAACGGAGTGTGGATATAGTGAAGAAAACGACAATAGCAGTTGCTGGATTGGCAGTAATCGTAACACTCGGAACGGCTGTTTCCCCTACATTTGCTTCTTATGTAAGTGGATTGTATCAAGCCGTAGGCATCTCGAGCCCTGTAAGCCAGATCAAGGGACCTTATGCAAATGTTAGTAATCAAGTCGTCAGCTTATTCGATGAGAAGCAGACGGATCGGGGAATACTTGCAGCGGCTGCCAAAGGGTTTGTAAAACCACTCGATTTGAAAGCGACAGATCAGGAGTTAACTGTGGAAGTAAAGGCAGTTTTGGCTGATCCATTACGCTTGGCGATTTTGGGATCTGTGACAAAGCAAGATGCACTAGTGGAAGACTCACATATGATGATTAACACTTTTAATGTAGACGAATTCCGTGAGTTTCGACTAAAAGACAAAAACGGGAAAGTATTGACTCCATTCTACAAACAGAGCGAGTCATCCGCTTGGATGGTACTGCCAAACGGTAAAAATTTTTTGATTCAACGAGACCTAACCAATTTTTTTGATGAAAAGAATCCGCTACCAGACGAACTCATTGTAGAGCTACGAGTGAAGCACATGGGTGAAACAAAAGGAACCTGGAATCTGGATATTCCGATTGATATGCGACCAGCCAAGGCTGCTTCGAAAACATTAGCGATCAACAAGCAGTTTTCTGGTCCACAAGAAACGCTCGTTGCTCTACAGGAGGTGCGGTATGCGCCAAGCGGTACACAATTCGTGTTTTCTGAGAACAAAGCAGGGAAAGGAAAAAGCTTTCTTCATTATCAGTTAATCGATGAAAAGGGTACAAATCTTGGCAGCTGGGAAGAAATAAGAGAGCGATTTTATGAAGGTGACGACTACCCTGATACAAATATGATCTGGAATGCCGAAGCTGTAGACTGGTATGTAACGAAGAAATGGATTCACATGTTGACCCCAATTGACAGTACGCAGAAAGCAACAATGAAGCTGGATGCTGTCTTTACGGAGGAGAAGTCCTCTTTCCGTACAAAACTGAACTTTGCTGAACTGGAGAAAAAGCCGATAAAAGCGGAGGTTGATGGAAATCAATTTAGGTTCCAATTGGTTAATAAGCAAAGTGATAGCGGGCATATCATTTACACAATAAAGATAGAAGGAACGCTTGCCAAAGACATTGCTGCTGTTGCTATGAGAACTTGGAAAGCAACAGATGAGCATGGGGAAGAAGCCGCGAGAGTGATAGGGTACATGTCCAAAAAAGGAGTACAGAAAGATGGTAGGGTAGAGTTCAGTGGCGAACTCGGCATCATTAGCGAAAAGAAAGATTTGAAAGAGGTTACGCTTTCGTTTGACCAGATGATCAAAGAGCACAAGGTGGACTGGGAAATTCCACTTCAACCAGAAAAGTAATCGTTCGTGTCGATACATGGATCTACAAAAAAGCCGCTCGTTCCTGAAAAGGACTCGGGCGGCTTTTTCGGCAAAAAATATGTCTAAAGCGACGAGCTGGCTGATTGACTGGGCTTTTCGCGCTGGAAAAAGGAATGGAGCAGACAGAGCAGGACAGAGCCGGTCGCGACCACAGTTGCGAGCAGCAAGGTAGGCTCAACCCCACCCTGGTCGTACATGTAGCCAATCGCAAGGGGTCCGAGCAGTCGCCCTCCTGTCGTGATTGCCCCCACCACTCCTAAATAAAACGGCGCGAACTCCCCGGTTCTTTCCGTAATAAATGTAGGAATAGTAGGAGAGATTAGCATTTCGCCAAATGTCGTAATGATCATCCCGGCGACAAACGCAGAGTAACTGTCATGGTACATAAACATAAATCCAAAGCCTACTGCATAGAGAACCGCACTAACAATGAGCTGGGCAGACAGATTTTGCCGCATAATGCGCTTGAGCCAGGACGTAATCGGCTGACCGGCGAAAATGATGATTCCATTGATCGTCCAAAGCCAGCTGTAAGAGGACAACGGCATGCCTTTTTCGGTAATATAAGGAGCTACTCCTGTATTCCAAACCGTATTCGAAAAGAAGATAAAGGCAGCACCCAACGCCATGAACAAATACAGCTGGTAGCGAAGCAGCAGTGCAAATGAATTTGTGCGCTTTTTATCCTGCGCAGCTTCATTGGCGGAATCGCCAACCAGTTCTTGATGAGAGATGTTTTTCATAAATAGGAAGAAAAACAAGGCAAAAAGTAATGTGCTCACACTGTTGAACAGAAAAGTAAGCTGAAAGGAAAATGTTGCGATCACACCAGCCAAGGAGGTGCCGATTGCCATCCCTAAGTTATTTCCAACATAGACAATGTTAAACAATTCTCTGCGCTGCTCTTTCCAGCGAAACCCGATAAATGCTTGGATGGCTGGAAAGGACAGGTTGAACGTGAAGCCGAGCCCAGTCATGAGGGCCAAATAAACGGGCCAGCTATGAACAAAAGGAATTGACATCTGAATGAGGCCTTGCACAACCAGCGCTCCTACAATAAGCCGCTTGGCTCCGAGCCGATGAAATAGCGATCCGCCAACGAATTGCCCTACGATTCCGGCCAAGGATTGAATCATTAATACAAAGCCGGCTTCAGTCATGGAGCGTTGTAAAATCGTATGTACGTATAGCGTAGTCAGGGGCCACATGAATGCGCTGCCAGAGGAGTTGATAAAGCTGGCAATCAGGAAAAACAGCGCTTCCCGTGGGTAACGATTAAGCAGGGAGGTTGGGGAAAACACGGTGACTCACCCCTCGATGGATTGGTTTACAAATAGTATAACGAACATTAAAAACATTGTAAATTAAAATATATAATAAGTTGAATCGAACCAAATAAAGGCTGCTCCACTTTCTGCAGTTTCGAGTTATACTAAACAAAGTGGAGAGTTGAGTTACACGGATACGAAGACTAAAGGTGGAGTAGTTCTTTATGCGAATATGGAAACGAGTGTTGCTCCTGATGCTTGTAGTCATCGCTACAACAGCCGGGTACTACGGATATTCCTTTTATCAGTTTGCACAAAATATTCAAGAGCCCAATGTGATTACGCCGCCGCCACTAGATGGTGGAGCAGCAACAAAGGCAGCCGAGATCCCGCAGTGGGATGGCAAAGAGCGAGTCAATATCCTGCTGATGGGTGTAGACCGCAGAGGTATGAAAAACAATGGTCTCCCGCGTTCGGATTCGATGATGCTGGTCAGCGTAGATCCGTTGACGAAGCGTTATGATCTGTTCTCCATTTTGCGGGATACCTATGTGGATATTCCGGGCAATGGAAGCTCTCGAATCAACTCGGCGATTGTCGATGGTGGACCGGAGCTAGCTATGAAGACCGTAAGTCAATTTACGGGATTACCTGTAGATCGCTACGTCATTACTGATTTTGAAGGCTTCAAGGCACTGATTGACGCCGTAGGCGGTGTGGAGCTGGATGTGGAGAAGAATATGTACTACCACGATCCGACCGACAAGGGTGTATACGACATTCATTTGAAAAAGGGCTTGCAGCAGTTAGACGGGAACAAAGCGTTGCAATACGTTCGCTTCCGTCATGATGCTACCTCAGATTATACGCGCACCGAGCGGCAGCGTAAATTATTGGCCGCAATAGCAAATCAGATGAAAAACGGTACGACTTTGATCCAATTGCCAAGCATTTTGAAAGAAGTTACGCCGTATGTCCAAACGAATATCGGCTCGATGGATATGCTGAAGCTATCCGCACTTGGACTCAGCTTGAATACACAGTCGCCAGGAAATTACCAACTGCCGCCGATGGGAATGTTCCGTGAATCTCACAAGGCAGGATCGGTTCTGGTCCCCGATGTAGATCAAGTTCAATCCTTTATTCAGGAAAAGCTTCAGCCGCCCACTGCGGAAGCTATGCAGCCGATGGATGAAAGCAAGAGCAGCACGCCAAATTGAGCGTGCTGCTTTTTTTGTGTGTGGTGATGAAAGGATTGGGGCAGACTAATCCATGATTTTCTATGCATTGAGGTGAGCGTGGATGGATCAGAAGGGCGCACGCAAATGGTTTACCCATACAGGTGATTTGGTAACCGAGCAAATTGATGAGCCAAATGAGCGCGTGTGTCTTTACTATTTATCCAGTATGGCAGACGCCAAGGTCGTCTACAGTGAGCTCATTCCAAAGCTTAGAGAGATTTGTCTGGGCGATGTAGGGATTGAAGAGATCGAGCGGCATTTAGGAGGAGCTGGCAGCAACCGAATCTATGAGGAATCGGAAGCAATCAAGCGGTTACTCAGCGGAAACATTTACGTTCACGTAAAAGGAGCAGCTTACGGAATTGCCATTCCGAGCGACGGTACCGTAGGCAGAAATATTCAGGCTCCAGAAATCGAAACGGTTGTTCTGGGGCCACAAATAGCCTTCGTGGAAGATCTTCAGGTAAACATCTGCATCATACGCAAATATATGTCGACTCCTCGGTTGTTTCATGAAAGGTTGACCGTGGGAAATACGATCCCGATGGATGTTTCGATCCTCTACCTGGAGGGAACTGCTGATACGGAAAACGTGAATACTGTGCGTGAGCGTATTCAGAACCTGGAGCTGGACAGCAGCATGGACTCGGCCATTCTAGCTCAATATATTGCAGACAACGAAAAGTCATTATTCCCTACCTTACAGCAGACAGAACGCCCGGATCGCGTCATTCATGGATTGCGAGAGGGACAGATCGCCATCCTGGTAGAAGGAAGTCCGTTTGCGTTGCTTGGTCCCACGACCTTGCTACAATTTTTTCAGTCGCCAGATGACTATTACTTGCGCTGGAGTCTGGCTACATTCAACCGGACGATGCGTGTATTTGCCATGATTTTGTCGCTGATTTTGACCCCTGTTTACGTGGCGGCACTTACATACCATTACGAGATGATTCCAGCAGACCTGTTGCTTTCCCTTGCCCAATCACGTTCACGTGTGCCATTGCCGCCATTATGGGAAGCGATTTTGATGGAGCTCATCATTGAGCTTTTGCGGGAAGCAGGTGCCAGATTGCCTACCAAGGTCGGTCAAACGATCGGTATCGTAGGTGGTATTGTTATCGGTCAGGCGATTGTGCAAGCGGGATTTACGAGCAACATCCTGATTATTATCGTGGCCCTTGGTGCGCTCTCTTCGTTTATCGCGCCCAGCTATATGATTGGCTCGACCATTCGAGTCATTCGCTTTCCCATGATCTTGTTGTCGGGATTATTGGGGGCTTTAGGGATTGTTGTTGGCTTTAGCTTTCTGGCCAGTCACTTGCTGCGTCAGACCAGCTTGGGTCGTCCGTATATGTATCCGATCTACCCGGTTCGTTTCTCGGATTGGAAAGACGGCTTTATTCGTGCACCACTATCTTCCCTGACTGAGCGAAACCATTTTTTCTCGCCCAAAAAAGTACGTCGTTTTGATCGTGACAAGGCAAAAGAAAAGAAAGACATCGACGAGTAAGAGAGGCTCTTATGGACACCAATATTGAGGTAAAAAAAGGGAACACGATATCAGCGTTTCTGGCTGGATTTATGGTTCATGGTACCCAACTTGGAGTCGGGGTTCTTGGTTTTCAGCGTGTCATCGCAAAGGAGTCAGGACATGATGCGTGGATATCGGTCATTATGGCCGGGCTATTTACCCATCTGACCGTATGGGTGATTGTGAAGACCTTGCAGAAATACCCCTCGTCAGACATATACGGAATCCAGAACGACGTGTTTGGAAAGTGGATCGGGACGTGCTTAGGAGTCGTTTATTTGACGTATTTTTTTATGTCAGCGGGTGTGGTATTACGTACCTACATCGAAGTGGTGCAGACATGGGTGTTTCCGAATTTGCCGACATGGATATTGTCAGCGATCATTCTCATTCTTGCTTTTTACACGGTCTTGGGAGGGATTCGTGTAGTCGCTGGCTATACGTTCTTTTCAGTGGCGGTCACGATTTGGCTCATATGTGACCTGTACTTTCCGCTACAATTTGCACAGTGGGAGTATTTATTTCCGATTTTGGATACGAACATGGAGCAGCTTTTCAAAGGCATGGTAGCAATGTCGTTGACCAGTATCGGCTTCGAAGTCATCTATGCCGTGTACCCGTATGTGCAAAATAAGGAAAGAGTGGTTAGCAGCACACAATGGGCCATACTCGTTACCTATTTGATCTATACGTTAGTCATGGTCGTGTCGCTGGTCTTTTTTAGTCAAGGACAGTTAATGAGAACGATCTGGGCGACGCTCAATCTGAAAAAAATGGTGTACATGCCTATTATGGAGAGGTTTGAGCTTGTAGGCATTTCCATGTGGCTACTCGTGGTTCTGCCAAACATCATGATCTTTCTCTGGGCTTCTGCACGTGGGATCAAACGATTGTTTGGCTGGAATCTGCGCAAATCGTTGTATTGGATTTTACCTATCATTTACATCGCTTCACTGGCACTTCTCACCAGACAGGAGATGAATCGGCTCAACGACATTTACTCCAAAATCGGAATGTATGTCGCCTACATATATCCGTATTTTTTGTATTTAATGGTCATCATAAAGCAGCGTGCCAAGCGAGCGAAGGAGGGTGCGTCAGATGCATCTATACCCGAATAGCCAGAAAAAATGGTTCATGCATTATTGGGCTATGTGGTGCTCCCTAATCTTGATGATGACAGGCTGCTCGGACAGGCAGATTTTTGACGAGACGGGCCTCGCTACCGTAGTTGGTTATGACCAGTTGAAAGATAAAAATATTCGCGCCACCATCGTGATGCCCTCGATCAATCCGGAAGCAAAGGAAAAAATTCAAGTGATTTCTGCTGTGGGCGAAACCAGTAAAGGAATTCGCGACCGTACGAATTTGCAATCAGATAAGCGGATACTGGGAGGGCAAATACGCGTAGCCCTGTACAACGAGCATTTTGCCCGAAATGGAATTGGCAGCATTATTGATACGCTGTATCGGGATTCCTCTCTTTCCAGCAGAGTCTACCTCTGTGTATATGATGGAGATACTTATGATCTCTTGACATACCCGTATAAGGAAGAAGGAAATATCGGGATCTATATGTATAGAATGATTGAACAAAATATAAAAGGAGAAAAAATCCCTTCGTCTACCATGCATGAATTTTTCAGGGCTTACTATGATACAGGGATCGACCCAATCATGCCCTTTATTACGCGAAAAGGAGACGAATTGATGATTAAAGGGGTCGCCTTGTTTCGCGGCGATCGCTATGTGGGATGGATCTCGCCTAAGGAAGCTTTTCTGATCAAGCTTATTCATGGCAAGTTCAAAATTGGTAGCTATGATACCTCAGTGCCTGCTCAGATTTTCGGTCAGACCCCAAAGGATCAAAGTAATAAAAAAGATAAAGTACAGCTCGTCTTTGATACCATTTCAAGTGTCTCCAAAATCAAGCTGGAGCAAGCATCCCCTCCGCACTTTAATGTCCATGTTCGCTTGCATGCACGTATTCTTGAGATGACGCTTCCGTTGAAGCTGGAGGACCCCAAGATGATGAAGATTATGGAAAGGGCGTTGGAGCAGGAGATCGAACAGGAGCTGCAAAAGGTAATCAAAAAACTGCAAGCGATGGGTGTCGATCCTGCTGGCTTCGGCATCGTGTATCGTGCGAATCAGAGGGGCATGTCCGAGATGACCGTAAACGAATGGAGGAAGATGTTTAAGGACGCACAGTTTCAATTTCATGTGAAAGCAACCATCATCCGAAATGGCGTCATGGATTAGAAAAAACTTTTACCTACTATTACTATTGACTTACTATTTTCAAAAGCGATATAATCCGACTTGTATCATGAAAATATGCAAAACGAACATAATATACGTGGAAATCTTTCTTATCAAGAGAGGCGGAGGGACAGGCCCTATGAAGCCCGGCAACCGGTCTATTTTCGAATAGACGTCGCGGTGCCAATTCCTACAAGATTGATTGGATCTTGATAGATGAGAAGGGTGGATGCGAACGTATAAATTGCGTTGCAGCCCCTTTTTCGTTTGATGAAAAAGGGGCTCGTTTGTTTTTAACGGGAGGTGGAAATGGTTGATTCAACTGCGAGAGCTGCATAAGAGCTATCTGGTACAGGGAAATAAAATCCCTGCATTACTGGGGATTAACCTCTCAATCAAAAAGGGAGAGATATATGGGATTATTGGCCATTCCGGTGCGGGGAAAAGTACATTAATTCGTTGTATGAATCTGCTGGAGCGGCCAACTACAGGCGAGGTCATCATTGACGGTGTTGATTTGACCAAGCTGGATGATCGGAGGCTGCAGGAGCAGCGCCGTCACGTCGGTATGATTTTTCAACACTTTAATTTGCTGTCATCGGCTACGGTTGGTGAAAACGTCGCTTTTCCGTTGAAGCTGGCAAAGCGCCCCAAAGCCGAGATCAAGAAAAAGGTGGACGAACTATTAAAGCTGGTGGGCCTTGAGGATCATCGGGACAAATATCCGGCACAGCTGTCAGGCGGACAGAAGCAGCGGGTAGGGATTGCACGGGCTTTGGCGAACGACCCGAAGGTACTCTTGTGTGATGAAGCTACATCGGCGCTCGATCCACAGACGACCAACTCCATTTTGGCGCTGCTCCTCGATATTAATCGCAAGCTGGGGCTGACTATCGTACTCATTACACATGAGATGCAGGTCATCCGCTCCATTTGTGATCGGGTAGGTGTTATTGACGGTGGCCTGATTGTAGAGGAAGGCGATGTGCTTGAAGTATTCCTCAAGCCGAAGCACCCGACCACACAGGAATTTGTAGAGCAGGTGGCTGATTCTCATGAGCTGCGCGAAATGGTAGCGCATGAGAAGGCTTCCGGTAATCGCACGATCGCACGCGTCACCTTTTTGGGGGAACAGACGTACAAGCCGATTCTGTTTCAGACGATGCAAGAGACAGGTACTGTGTTCAGCATCCTGCAAGGGACGATCTCACGGATGAAAGATACGCCGTATGGTCAGCTTGTTGTCGAGCTGGAAGGCAATGCAGAACAAAACAAGCAGGCAATCGAGAAGCTGCGTGAGCGTGGCCTGGAAGTGGAGGTGATCTAGATGGAGTGGCTGGAACTAAAAAATGTGGATTGGTCTGAGATTGGAATTGGGACAGTAGATACACTCTCCATGCTTGGTTTTTCAACCTTGTTTACCATCTTGATTGGATTGCCGCTGGGCATCATTCTGTTTCTCACCTCAAGAGGGCAGCTTCTGGCCAACCGTGGATTTTATCTCGTCGCATCTTTTATTGTGAACGTCCTGCGTTCCGTTCCTTTTATCATTTTGATGATCTTATTGATTCCTGTTACCAAAGCGATTGTAGGTACCTCGCTGGGAGTACTTGGCTCCATCCCGCCGCTGGTCATCGGGGCAGCGCCATTTTTTGCCCGACTGGTCGAAACCTCTTTGCGGGAAGTAGATCGCGGGGTAACGGAGGCAGCACAATCCATGGGTGCTTCGAATTGGCAAATTGTCTGGAACGTACTTTTGCCGGAAGCCCGCTCGGGTCTGATTGCAGGGATTACGATTACGACAGTCGCCCTCGTTTCCTATACGGCGATGTCCGGGGTTATCGGTGGCGGTGGCTTGGGTGATCTGGCGATTCGCTATGGATATCAACGCTTCCAGACTGATGTCATGATTGTTACTGTTGTTATTTTGTTAGTGTTGGTTCAGATCTTGCAATCGCTGGGGGACCGTCTGGTTCTCAAATACAGCCGCAAGTAAGGTCTTTCCATAAATCGTTTTAGAAGTGGTTTACAAATAAAGGGGGAAATCTACTGTGAAGAAACTGGTTGTATCTGTACTTTCTACTGTATTGGCATTTTCTTTGGCAGCTTGCGGAAGCAAAACAGAAACCGCTCCTGCTCCATCTACAGGTGGCGCACAAGGTGGACAACAACAAGAAGTTACGTTGACTATTGGTGCTACTGCTGTACCACACGGGGAAATCCTGAAGTTTGTTCAACCTAAGCTGAAGGAACAAGGTGTAAACTTGGTGATTAAAGAATTCACTGACTATGTACAACCAAACGTACAAGTAAATGAAAAACAACTCGACGGAAACTTCTTCCAACATAAACCATACCTGGAGCAATTCAATAAAGACCAGAACATGACTTTGGAGCCTGTGACTGCGGTACACATTGAGCCATTCGGTGCTTACTCCAAAAAAATCAAAAGCGTTGATGAGCTAGTTGATGGCGCAACAATCGCACTGCCAAACGACGTAACCAACAACGGTCGTGCGCTGGCTCTTCTCGAAAAAAACGGTGTAATCAAGCTGAAAGACGGCGTAGGCATCAGCGGTACGGTAAAAGATATCGTAGAAAACAAGAAAAACGTGAAATTCAAAGAAGTTGAGGCTGCTATGCTGCCGCGCGTTCTGGATGAAGTAGATCTGGCTCTGATCAACACTAACTATGCATTGGAAGCGAAGCTCGTACCTACCAAAGATGCTCTGTTCATCGAAGACAAAGAATCTCCATATGCAAACTTCCTGGTAGCTCGTCCTGACAACAAGGATTCCGAAGCAATGCAAAAGCTGGCGAAAGAACTGAACTCGCCTGAGGTGAAAAAATTCCTCGAAGACACATACCAAGGCGCGATCATCCCAGCGTTCTAAGTAACCAATTAATTGAGCGATCACATAAACCCAATCTGCCTACTACGGCTGGTTGGGTTTATTTCCCTTAACAATAGAATAAATATTCATAAAATTAAATTAAATATCTTCAAACCCCATTCTCAAGCCCATTTCTGTCGAGTATATTGGTGGCGATAGAAAATGTTTGATAAGGGGGAAAATTTGAATGAGACAGAAAATTTCTATCATTGCCAGTATGATTATGATTGCGGGAAGTATTTTGGCAGGATGTGCAGGAGGTGGACAGACGCAGCCTCAGCCTCAGCCGAATTCGCCAAGCTCGGGTGAAGTAGCGCAGGTGGCAGCATCGAAAGCTCCGCAAATGTTCCGTGCAAACCTGACGAGCGAGCCTTCAACGGCTGACCCTGGGTTAGCCAAGGACGCCACATCAGGAACGGTCGTGAGGGCTACATTCGACGGCTTGACTCGTCTGGATGCTGCCTCCAAGCCGATGAATTCGGTGGCTTCAGACGTAAAGGTCTCGGAGGATAACCGGATCTATACTTTCACGCTCCGCGATGCCAAATGGAGCAACGGCGATCCAGTGACTGCCCAAGACTTTGAGTTTGCCTGGAAGCGAGTGCTCGATGCTAATCTGGGAGCGGAGTATGCCTATCAGCTTTATTACATCAAGAATGCCGAAAAAGTGCACAAAGGGCAGGCAAAAGCTGGTGAGCTCGGCGTGAAGGTCATCGACGACAAGACATTAGAGGTAACACTGGAGAATCCGACACCATTTTTCCTGGAGCTGACTGCCTTTTATACGTATTATCCTGTACCGAAAAAAGTGGTGGAAGCAAATCCGAAGTGGGCATTCGAAGCTGCGACACATGTGGCGAATGGTCCGTTCAAAATGACGGAATGGAAGCACAAGAGCAAGATCGTCTTGGAAAAGAACGAAAACTACTGGGATAAAGACACGGTTAATCTGGATAAGATCGAGTTTGTGATGATTGAGGACGATAGCACGGCGCTGGCGATGTTTGAAAACAATGAGCTGGACTGGGCAGGTCAACCACTGGGGGGATTGCCAGTAGATGCGATTCCATCCCTCAAAGAATCCGGAAAGCTGGTCATTCATCCAAAGGCAACCATGTACTGGTACAAGATCAACACGACCAAGGGACCGCTTAGCAACGCAAAGATTCGCAAGGCATTGGCGTATGCTGTAAACCGTCAAACGATTGTAGACAACATCACACAGGTAGGACAGGTGCCTACGATGGGCCTCTTGCCGCAATCGATGATTGTGAAGCCAGAGGGCTACTTCAAGGATAACGATGTCGAGACAGCCAAACAGCTGCTGGCAGAAGGCATGGCAGAGCTAGGCTTGACCAAGCTGCCTCCGATCTCACTGTCGTATAATACGACGGATCGTCACACCAAGATCGCCGAAGCACTGCAAGACCAGTGGAAAAAAGGCCTCGGCCTCGATGTGAAGCTTTCCAACAAGGAATTCAAGGTGCATTTGCAAGACATGCATGAGCTGAAATACGAGCTGGGACGCCTCGGCTGGAACGCAGACTTTAATGACCCGATCAACTACCTGGAAATGTTCCGTGACGCCAATACAGGGAACAACGATACCGGCTGGGAGGATCCACGCTACCAAGAGCTGTTGAAGCAATCTGCTTTGGAAGGAAATCCGGAGAAACGTAAAGAGCTGTTTGCCCAAGCTGAACAAATCTTCATGGATGCTATGCCTGTGATTCCGCTCTTTACGGATGTAGACGTATGGGTGCAAAGTGACAAGGTAAAAGATGTACAAGTCGATGGACTCGGATTCATTGATTTGAAGTGGGCAAGCAAAACGGAATAAACCGTTGAAAGCTTCGTAACAAAAAAGCGGGCAAGAAGTGAAATTCCGCAGCCACTGATAAAAGGCTGCCGAATAATCTTCTTGTCCCGCGTTTTTTAGTCAGAGAGAAAGCCTACCAGTGAATTAAAATCCTAAATCGAGCGTTTTGCCTGTTTCTGCGTAGGTTTTGATGTTGGAGAGAATCATTGGCCAATGCAGGCTTGTACTGGCGTAAGAGGGATGATCCTCTTGCCATTGGTCGTTAATGAGGGTTAACTTTGTGCATTTGCCGACCGGCTCTAGAGTAATCGTAACACGTGTCTCCAGTTCAGCATGGTTTTCACGGTAGGAAGGACCAGGATGCTCGAGGTAGCTGATGATTCGGTTTGGTTCAAACTCCAGCAGCTTACCATATACATGCACGGTTTGGTCACCATCGTTTCCTGGCCCCACATAAGCAAGCTCTTCCCCAACTTGAAATGTAGAGCGAATCGTGCATCCCCAGAAAATAGCAGATACACCTTCATCAGAAACAAGAACATGCCATACTTCCTCGGGCGTAGCGGCGATATAAAAATCGTAATGAAGATCCATGTGCGTACCTCCTGTGATTTCTAAAGTTTGGAATTGAAAACGTTTCTTTCAACCACTACTCTAAGTATAAACAGGAATTGGAAGGTCGTATTGTAAAAACGCGACAGGAGGCCGGGCATGGACAAAATCATAGACAAGTTTCCGAAGGGCGTTCTGCATGCATTGATCGCAGAAAAAAAGTTTTCACTCACCAGATTACAGCCGTCAGCAGAAATTGGCTATTTTGTGCAGCATTACTGGATTGTCAGATGGGATTTGCGCGGTCAAGCTCCCTATTCCCAGGTAGTAATTGCACATCCAAACGTAAATCTCGTATTTGAAAAAGGGGCGAGCGGGGTTTTCGGGGTAGCCAAAACGACCTCCTCCCACTTGCTGAAAGAGCAGGGCTGGGTCTTCGGAATAAAGTTCAAGCCCGGGGGCTTTTATCCGTTTCTGAAGGCGCCTGTCTCTACATTAACTGGCAGTGTGATCGGTCTTGAGGAAGTATTCGGTATCGATACAGATCAGCTTGAGACTGAAATCCTAAGCCAGCCTGATGATGCAGCGATGATGAGACTTGCCGAGCAATTTTTAACTGCCCATTTGCCAGAGCGTGATCCTAACACCGCACTGATTGCCGATATCGTCCAGATGATCCAGCAAGACCGGACGATCCTGAGGGTAGAGGATGTAGTACGCACCTCTGGCATGAATAAGCGCACCATGCAGCGAATGTTTGATCGGTATGTAGGCGTCAGTCCGAAGTCAGTGATCCAGCGTTATCGCCTGCATGAAGCGGCTGAGCGTATGGATCAGGGAACCGTGAAGGATTGGCTGGACCTGTCCATCGCTCTGGGCTACTACGATCATTCCCATTTTATTCGCGATTTCCGGTCGATCGTGGGTGTTTCACCAGAAGAATATCGTCAATACAGGTAAAAAGAAAAAAGAGCTGGCCTCCGCTAGAAACGGACGGATCAGCTCTTTTTCTATATGATGTCAGCCGATGTAACGCGGTCTTTTAAAGCCGGCTTCTTTGGTCGCAATCACAACAATTCCTTCTTCAGAATCCAGTACAGACGGTCCATCGTGATAAATGACGCCCTGAAGAGAGGGAATGGCACCATGGACCTTTCTCGCTCGTTGTGCCAACAAAGAGCGCCAAACTTGCCGGGCGACGTGTCTGGATACGGGTCTGACGTGTCCGGCTACAGTCATGTGGGCATTCGGTTTTCGAGATGGCATGGCATCGTTCCCCTTTCTAATATCGTTTCAAAATAATAGAAGAGATCTTCATTCATACGGATCAGCTCTTCCGCGATTTCATTTAGCTCCATGGGTACATCCTTGGCTAGCAGATGAATCGTGAACACAAAGATTTTCGCCACGGTAAAGCTAAGGATCAGCTCTTTATCATTCCCATACTTTTTGCCCGTGTACGAGATAACCTTTTTATTGGTCAAAAAGGAATCGACAACGTAGCTGCGAGGATGGGTGTTACTTACATTGTATTCCAAAAAGTACGTTTTTGCATGATCTTTTATCGCGCCTGAGACCCCGATTTGTACCAACGCTTTGCTATCTTCTGTCAATTGAAACAGCGTTGTTCCTTTCACCCGAAAATCTGCCATGGGGCAAAACTCATTATGCAGGGCGCCCAGCACAGCATGGATTCGAGGAATCATCTGGTCGCTGGACTCAATGGCAGAGAGGAGAAACCGCGCATGAGACTCCAGGCTACGGATATAGCCCTGACTTTCTTTTTCGGATCGCCCCTGCTCTAGTGGCCCAAGTTTTTGAAGCTGTCGCCTGATCTGATGACAGGCAGAACCGATTTTTGCTGGAAAAAGGGAAGATTCGGTCGGGTGCTCATACGTGATGGGGGTAATCCCGAGCAAGTCTGTTGGCAGATGCAGTCCTTCGACATAACGTGGGGTCAAGAATAAGACTCGTTCGATTCCGAGCCGACCTGCGAAGAGACCAAATTCAAATATTACATTATCGCGCACTGTTTTGACTTCCTGTTTTCGGTAGGTGGTCAAGTCATCGGGTGTAAAAACAAAGACGGCAAAATCCACCCTTCTGGTCATTTCAATCAGATCGTGAAGCGTGACACTGCTAGGGTCAAAAACCCCCTGTGGCCAGACGATACAATCAGCATCATGCTCGAGTGCTGTCTGAATTTCATAAGCGACCGATAGACCTTCGACGGACGATCCGATAAAAATCTCCGGCTTCTGTTTCGCGTACATGCTGCCACGCCCCTTCTGGCAACCATTACTCACCAAATCCAATTACTCCCAGTGTAGAGGAATTCTCCTTTTTTGCATAGTTTTTCTTGCTTGAGGCATACTGCATCTGATGAAGTTTTCGAATTTATTTCCCTTAATATAATTTGATATTCGAATAAAACATAATTAAATTTGATTAAAATGTCTTCAATATTACTAAAAATGCAGTATATTGTTGAAGTAGCTTTCAATGGAGTTTTACCGATATAAAAGGGGGTCAACACCAATGAAAAAAAGCGTATTTGCAGCTATGAGTTCTATTCTGGTTTTGAGTGCGGCGCTGGCAGGCTGTGGCGGCGGCGGTGAAAAAACCGGTGAACAAGGAGCTTCTACTGGTAACGAGCAAACTAGCGGTCCAAAAGTATTGCGCATGAACATGCACAGCGAGCCACCAACAGCTGACCCTGCGTTGGCTGAGGATTCTACTTCCGGTGCGCTTCTGCGTGCAACATTTGATGGACTTACTCGTATTGCTGAAGACGGCAAACCACACGAGTCCGTAGCTGAAAAAATCGATGTATCCGAAGATGGCTTGACATACACGTTTCACCTGCGTGACAGCAAATGGAGCAACGGCGATGCTGTAACAGCAAAAGACTTTGAATATGCATGGAAGCGAGCACTCGATCCGAAGCTTGGCTCCACTTACGCATACCAGCTGTACTACCTGAAAAATGCTGAAGAGTACAATATGGGCAAAGCGAAAGCAGACGATGTTGGCGTAAAAGCACAAGATGATAAAACGCTTGTAGTGACATTGAAAAATCCAACTCCATTCTTCCTGGAGCTGACTGCTTTCTACACGTACTTCCCGGTTAACCAAAAAGTAATTGAGTCCGATGCAAAATGGGCTGGAGAAGCGAAGTCCCACGTAGGTAACGGTCCGTTCAAGATCGATACTTGGGAGCACAAGAGCAAGATCGTTCTCGCTAAAAACGACAACTACTGGGATAAAGATGCTGTAAAACTGGACAAGATCGATTTCTCCATGGTTGAGGATGAAAACACTGAGCTGTCCATGTTTGACAATGGTGATCTGGATTGGGCAGGAGCTCCTATGAGCGCACTCCCTACTGACGCTGTTCCAGCATTGAAAGATTCCGGCAAAATGGAAACTCGTGCAATTGCGGGAACTTACATGTACAAATTCAATACGGAGAAAGCGCCTTTCAACAACGCGAAAATCCGTAAAGCGTTTGCGTATGCGATCGATCGTAAGTCCATCATCGACAACGTAACGCAAACAAACCAAGAACCAGCAATGGGTCTCGTACCTCCAACAATGGCTGTTGCAACAAGCCCTTACTTCAAGGATAACGATGCAGAAACAGCGAAAAAATTGCTGGAAGAAGGTATGAAAGAAGAAGGCATCACCAAAATGCCTACTCTGACTCTGTCCTTCAATACTTCTGAGGGTCACAAGAAGATTGCAGAAGCGATCCAAGACCAATGGAAAAAAGTATTGGGCGTGGACGTGAAGCTGGAAAACAAAGAGTGGAAAGTATTCTTGGATGACATGCACCAAGGTAAATTCCAAATCGCTCGTTCCAGCTGGACTGGTGACTACAACGATCCATACACCTTCCTGGATCTGTTCAAGAACAAAAAAGGCAGCAACAACGATACCAACTGGGAAAATCCTAAATATCAGGAGCTGCTGAACAAATCTGCTCTTGAAAAGGACCCAGAAAAACGTAAACAAATCCTGGCTGAAGCAGAAGCAATCTTCATGGATGAAATGCCTGCAGCGCCAATCTACTATTACACTCATTCCTATGTGAAGAGCGACAAAGTAAAAGGTGTTGTTCTCGACGGTCTGGGCTTCGTAGACTGGAAATGGGCAGACATTCAATAATCGAAGAACCAAATAAGTATGAGAGAAGAAGGGCAAATACGCCCTTCTTTTTTGTTTGTATGTTTGAATGATAAACTTTCTATTTATTCAAAATTTTATAACTAAACAAAAATAAAGTTGCTGCCACATTCAGTTCAGGAGGCTGACTTTCAAAAAATAAAGAATGAAAAAAGTTCATAAACCCTTATTTTATAAGGGTTTATTGGCTTTTATAGAAGGCTGGATTCTTTTTCTGTTTTATTTTATCGATAAATTTAATTTTATATTTGATTAACAATCTTTATAAATAAATAAAAATTTATTAAATCAATCTAAAACATGTTTAAAAATAATATAAAAGCATGTATATTGAAAAAAGATTTAGAAAAGGGGGATTACTTGTATGAAAAAGAATGTTTTCGTAGCAATGAGTTCTATCCTCGTCCTTGGTGCAGCCCTTGCAGGTTGTGGCGGCGCGAGTAATGAAGCAGCTAAACCAGCAGACAACAATGCATCTCAAGGAGCTACAACTGAAAATGCAGCTGGTCCAAAAGTATTGAAACTGAACCTGCATTCTGAGCCACCAACAGCTGACCCAGGTATTGCGGAAGATACTACTTCCAGCACAATCATCACAGCTACCTTCGAAGGCCTGACTCGCGTTGGCAAAGACAACAAAGTACATGAAGCAGCAGCTGAGAGCTACACTGTCTCTGAAGACGGTAAAAAATATACATTCAAAATCCGCGACAACAAATGGAGCAACGGCGATGCTGTAACCGCTAAAGACTTCGAATTTGCTTGGAAACGCGCTTTGGATCCGAAAACAGCTTCCAACTACGCATACCAGCTGTACTATGTGAAAGGTGCAGAAGCCTACAACAAAGGTACTGGTAAAGTAGAAGACGTTGGCGTAAAAGCAGTTGACGATAAAACTTTGGAAGTTGAGCTGAACAACCCAACTCCGTTCTTCTTGGAACTGGTTGCATTCAAAACATACTTCCCAGTTAACCAAAAAGTAGTTGAAGGCAACGAAAAATGGGCAATGGATGCGAAAACCATCGTTGGTAACGGTCCATTCAAAATGGAAACATGGGAACACAAGAGCAAGCTGGTTGTTGTGAAAAACGACAACTATTGGGATAAAGACAATGTAAAACTGGACAAAATCGAGTTCTCCATGGTAGAAGACGAGAACACTGAGCTGTCCATGTTTGAAAATGGTGAGCTGGATTGGGCAGGATCTCCGACTTCTGCTCTGCCAACTGACGCGATCCCGGCTTTGAAAGAATCCGGAAAAATGACAACTCAACCAATCGCGGGTACCTACTTCTACCGTTTCAACACGGAGAAAGCACCGTTCAACAACGCGAAAATCCGTAAAGCATTTGCTTACGCGATTGATCGCCAAGGCCTGATCGACAACATCCTGCAAGCTGGTCAGCTGCCTGCAACAGGTTATATACCAATGAGCATGGCGCTGAACAAAGATGGCTACTTCAAAGACAAAGACCTCGAAGCTGCGAAGAAAATGCTCGAAGAAGGTATGAAAGAAGCTGGAATCAGCAAATTCCCAGCAATCACTCTTTCCTACAACACTTCTGAAGGTCACAAAAAGATTGCTGAAGCAATCCAAGACCAATGGAAGAAAAACCTCGGCGTAGACGTGAAGCTGGAAAACAAAGAGTGGAAAGTATACCTGGATGACGTGCATCAAGGTAAATACCAAGTAGCGCGTGCAGGCTGGTTGGGTGACTTCAACGATCCAATTAACTTCCTGGAAATGTTCAAGGATAAAGACGGCGGAAACAACGATACTCGTTGGGAAAATCCGAAGTACAAAGAACTCTTGAACCAATCCGCTCTGGAACCAGATCTGGAAAAACGTAAAGCAATCCTGGCTGAAGCTGAGCAAATCCTGATGGATGAAATGCCAATCATGCCAATCTACTACTACACACAATCTTGGGTTAAAAACGACAAGGTTGACGGCGTAATCATCGATGGTCTGGGTGCGGTAGACTACAAATACGCTGACATCAAGTAATCAAGAAATGCTATCAAAAAGGGGAGAGGCGCTTTGTGTGCCTCTCTTCTTTTTTTGCCAACTAATGGACAAATGACCAATCCACTAAGCGACTCCTGACATAGAGTGAAAGGGAACAAACTGTGATCAGGAGGGATAACTGTGGATCTTGGCAAATTGCTGAGCATTGTAAAGTCGATTCCCAAGGATAAGCTGAAGACAGATGCTGGTTTAAAGGATGTCATTCGTGATATGGGCAAAAAGGTAGGGAAAAATTTCACGGATAAAGAATTGAACGGCTATGTCGCACAGTTTCGGCAGATGTCGAAAACGGAAAACGTCGGCAGTTTGATGAATAAGCTGTCCAAGAAAGGCATCGATGCGAAAGATTTGAACAACATCAAGAAGCGCTTTAAATAAGGGACAAAAGTCAGGTTATAAGGAGGGAGGTGGGACTATCGCTGCCAAAACAAAAAGGAAGCATAAGCTGACCGGCTCTCAGAATCATCTGATTGAATCAATGAACAAGCTTACAGACGCTAACAACTTGAACAATGCACAGATGATGCGCGAGATGAATCGGGTGCGTCAGGAACTACAAGATATGAAAAATACGCTCGGACGGCTCAAAGCAAGACCGGTAATCGAGCCTAGGCGAGGAATACTGTTCGGAGCTCGCCGTCGCCCGCCGGTACAGACTGTGCCGGAAAAAGCAAAGCCTGCCTTTTCGCTCGAAGATCTACTTCCACTATTGCCACATCTCAGCGGGGCGATCCCCCAATTAAAGAACCCCAAAGTAGCGGATTCGATCAAGGTCCTGTCTAATCCAGCTGTGCTGTCGATGATTCAGCAGTTTGTAGCGAGTGGAGGATTAAATATGCTGAAGGGATCGGGATCTGTTGAGCAGGTAAGCAGGAGAGAGAGACGTGGATTGTTTCGGTAGCAAGTCATGGAGGCGTTCAATTAAGGAAACGCCTCTTTTTTTCTGGAGAAGAGATCTGTATCTTTTGTTGGATTTAAAAATCAGACTTTTCTCACTATACAAAAAAATTGATCTTTCACATAATTATTTATGAATATATACTTCTTAATTATGAGGAGGACAAGCATGTTTAAAAAAACGGTAATTCCTTTCTGCCTTGTGGCGAGTTTGACGTTCGGAATAACTGCTTACGCTGCACCACATCCATCGAGCAGTGCATTTGACAACAAGATCGTCAAAAGAATAAAAGTAGACAACATCTACAATATGGTCAAGGAATTATCAGAGGAACCGAGAGTAGCCGGAACAAAATCTGAGCATGATGCTGTTACATATATAGAAAAGAAGTTTCAATCGTATGGGTATGATACAGAACGGCAGCCATTTGAGTTTTACAGTTATTCAGGACCGACCGATTTTTCTTTTTCCGTTAGCGGTTTTGAAGAGACAGACTGGGAGCTGGGCACCTTTACCTATGGAGTGAACGGCAGCGTGACTGACGAAATCGTATACGCGGGGTTGGGAAGAGAGAACGATCTGGACGAAGTGGATCTGGATGGCAAAATTGCGCTGATCAAGCGCGGGGAGATCTCGTTTGCGGATAAAGTGAAAAATGCGGCAGAGGCAGGGGCAAAAGCTGTTGTTATCTTCAATAATAGCTCCGGCACCATTAACGGGACACTTGGAGGGCCAGATGACAGCTATGTTCCCGTTTTGGCGCTTACGAAGTCGCAAGGTGAGGAACTCTTGGACCGATTGCAAAATGGTGAAGCGCTGACCGCAACAGTCACCGTAGAAGGTGCAAAGACGAAGGAAAGTACATCTTATAACGTGATCGCCACTAAAAAACCGGATAAAAATAAAGATAATGGGCAAATCATCATAGTCGGTGCTCATCACGACTCGGTAGAAGGGGCGCCAGGTGCTAACGACGATGCTTCCGGTACAGCGACAACACTTGAGCTGGCTCGTGTTATGGCGAATATGCCGACAGATACAGAAATTCGCTTCATTACATTTGGAGCAGAAGAGAACGGACTTCTCGGCTCCTATGCCTACGTGGAATCAATGTCGGAAGAAGAAGTCGAAAATACGGTGGGCATGTTCCAGATGGACATGGTTGGTAGTAAGGATGCCGGAAAATTGATCATGTATACAGTAGACGGGGAGAAAAATGTAGTCACAGACTTGGGGGCAGCAGCCGGATCACGTTTGTCCGAGACTGTAAACTATGGTAGGGAAGGGCGAAGCGACCATGTTCCCTTTGCCGAGGCGGGAATTCCTGCAGCGCTGTTCATCCATGCACCGGTAGAGCCTTGGTACCATTCACCGGAAGACAGCATCGATAAAATAAGCAAGGACAAGCTTCAGGAAGTAGCTGAGATCGTAGGAGCAGCTGTTTATCAAATCGCACGTCCTGATACACCAGCATTGAAAAAAGCGCACGTTGCTCCAAAGCCTGTCGATTACGATTTTGAGGAAAGAGAATTGGAATAACGACTGAAGAATTTAAGAGAATGTAGACCAAAAGTGCCGGAAATCGGCACTTTTTTCTTTTTCGACAGATTTGGTACCAAAAGACTACAAACTTTACAGGTCATGATGCGTCTAATAAAATGGTGAACGTTGCACAATTGCATAAGGCCAAAAAACAAAACAGACATCAACGGAGGAGGACAGGATGAAAAGACGATTGTACCCGTTACTTCTAGCGATGCTAGTCCTGCTGCTGATCCCCGGTTGGGCAACAGCTGCAAAGGCAGCGAACGAGGAAGCCGTCAAGCTGATGATTGGTGGACAAGCTACTGAGCCTGATGTGCCGCCAGTCATCAAAAATGGACGTACATTGGTTCCTGTTCGTGTTATCGCGGAAGGTCTCGGGGCTGAGGTTGCATGGAACGAAAAATCCCGAACAGCCGTCATTACGCGGGGAGCACAGCAGCTTTCTCTCACGCTGGATTCAAAAAAAGCCGTGGTGAACGGCAAGCAGGTGACTCTCGATACGGCACCTGTCATCGCAAAGCAGCGCATGCTATTGCCGCTGCGCTTTGTCGGAGAATCACTCGGAGTGACAGTAGGCTGGGATAACAGCAGCCGTACTGTAATCGCAAACGAAACGCCGCAGGTTCTGTTGAATGGACATGCCCCCTCCCAAGCGATCAAGACGTATCAAGTGTCAGACACGATGTATGTTTCTGCACAGGCAGTAGCAGAACAAGTCGGACAAAAAGGATTTGCCTGGAAAAGACCCGAACGTGGTATGACGATTGACGACCAATTGGTTCTTCCATTAGAGCAAATCGAAAGTGAGCTTGGAGGCTCGTTTAGTTGGAATAAGAAAAAGAACATGATTGAGATCGATCGATTGAATCATCTGAAGGATTTATCGATGGATGGAGATCGTGTAAGTATTAAGACGTCGATGCCAGTCCAGGCTCAAGCATTTGTGCTGACAGGACCACATCGCATTGTACTGGACTTGCCGCAAACCTCCTTGGATGACAAGCTCGTGGATCTGCTTGGCGAGCAGAACAGCAACATCGGAAGTATCGGTGAGACAGAGGAGGTACAGCGGGCCTCGCAAGACGACGAGGACGAGGACGAGGACATGGATGAGGATACGGAAGAGTCCTATTCTTCGGATGAGCAGGCAGCAAAAGCAGACGTACAGCAAGATGAGCCACTGATCTCGGCGCTGCGTTTTAGCCAATACAGTGCTTCACCTGATACTGTTCGTGTCGTCATTGAACTGAACCAAAAAAGCCAATACAGCTTGGTTAATACAGATGACGGCATCGAGGTCAAGCTGACACCGAAGCCGAAGAAAACCGGGTACCTGATTGTGGTTGACGCGGGTCACGGTGGTAAAGACCCTGGTACATTAGGTACTGCGGGCAACCATGAAAAGGATTATAATTTGGCTGTAGCCAATAAGGTTGTTGAGCTATTGAAGCAGTACCCAGAGTTTCAAGTAGTACCGATTCGCACTACAGATGTCTTTTATGAGCTGTCAGAGCGCGCAGCTATCGCGAACGATCGAGAGGCTGATTTGTTCCTGTCGATTCACGCAAATGCAGCTCCAAGTGCGAAGGCGGGCGGTACGGAAACCTTCTATTATAATGCTAACAGTAAAACTTTTGCGGAAGTCGTACATAAGCATCTTCAAGGCGCGACGAAATTCCAGGATCGCGGTGTCAAGGCAAGCGGCTTTTACGTGATTAAAAACACGCATATGCCGGCCGTTCTGACGGAAACAGGCTTCTTGTCCAATCCGGCAGAAAACGCGCAGTTGACGAACCCTGCTTTCCAGGACAAAATTGCCCAAGCGCTTGTTGCGGCGATCCGTGAATACTATCAGTCGTATCAGTAAGGGAGGTTAATTCCGATGAAAAAAAGTCGTATGATCTGGATGGCAGCTTTTGCCATGGTGCTCATGGCTGGTTGCGGGCAAAAAGCAGCTCCAGCGCCGCAGCCAACGACTCCGGTTGAACAGCCGTCTGGCTCGACTCCATCGACACCTGAGCCGAAGCTGACGAAGCAAAACATTTCTGTGTACTATTCGGATGCCGATTTGATGGATTTGCAAAAGGAAGAGCAGGAAGTTACTTTTGCCGAGGACATCGAAAAGTACAAAAAAACGCTCTCGATGCTAGAAAAGCCCCAGAAGACAGAGGAGCATTTTCCGCTTTGGAAAGACTTCCACTATCATTCCGTGGCATTTGACAAAGGGACGTTGACCATTGATGCAGACAGTAAAAACCAGTATAATCTCGGAGCTGGTGGCGAAGGTATGGCACTATCGGCTTTGCTGAAAACCTTTTTCCAATATGCTGAAGTACAAAAGATTGTGATTTTGGAAGACGGGAAAAAGACAGAATCGCTGATGGGTCACGTAGAGATCACTGAACCATTTACACGCGATAGCGTCAAATAGCATCCACAGAAAAAACGGCACGTCCTGAACCACTCAGGATGCGCCGTTTTTTTATTTCAATAATCAGGTTCGTTCCCTGTCGCTAACCAGGAGCTTGATGGCGTAAATCCCCGCCAAGCCGACTAGCGTATAGACGATTCGACTAATGAGAGAGTCTGCCCCACCAAAGAGGGTTGCGACTAAATCAAATTGGAAGAGCTCGATGAGTCCCCAGATTAAAAAGAATAGGCAAAGTATCCCCCACAGTAAGTCCATTTCATACGACTTGGCTCTCATCTTTAAGAAAGCTTAACAATGGCAACACAATACAACAACATTCGACCTGTATAGTTTGTACTTGTAAGAGAGAAAAAAACCGACCCTTTTAAGGAGGATTTTCATCAAATGAAAAAACTCAGCAAAATGTTTATGGCGCTGACTTTTGTAGGAGCTTTGCTAGCAGGTTGTGGAAGCAATAATGCTGCCCCTGCACCAGCGCAACAACCAGCAACAACAACACCAGCACCATCTACTCCAGCACCAGAGGCAAGCAAGCCAGCAGCTTCTAGTGAGCCAATCACAGCAGTAGGTTCTACCGCATTGCAACCACTCGTAGAGCAGACGGCTAAAGATTTCATGGCAAAAAATGAAGGTGTTCAAATTCAAGTACAAGGCGGAGGTAGCGGTACTGGTCTTAGCCAAGTAGCAAGCGGTGCTGCAACGATCGGTAACTCCGACATTTATGCAGAAGAGAAAAAAGGAATTCCAGCAAACGAGTTGGTTGACCATAGAGTAGCTGTTGTAGGTATGGCAGCAGCTGTAAGTCCAAAAGTGAAAGTAGACGATCTCACAAAACAACAGCTGATCGACATCTTCACAGGTAAAATCACAAACTGGAAAGAAGTTGGCGGCGATGATATGAAAATCACGCTCGTAAACCGTCCGAAATCTTCCGGTACTCGTGCAACATTCAGCAAATTTGCTTTGGATGGAAAAGAAGAAGCAGAAGGCATCACAGAGGATTCCTCGGGTACAGTTCGCAAAATTATTGCTGAGACACCAGGCGCAATCGGATACCTCGCTCTGTCCTACTTCAATGATACTGTAAAAGCGTTGAAACTGGATGGCGTTGAAGCAAATGCGGAAAACATTACGACAAACAAATACCCGGTTTGGGCATATGAGCATATGTACACAAAAGGTGAAGCTTCTGGCAGTGCGAAAGCATTCCTGGAGTTCATCCTGAGCGATGACGTACAAAAGAAAACAGTAACGGAGCTGGGCTTCCTGCCGATTACTGACATGAAAGTAGAACGCGACGTTGAAGGAAAAGTAACTCAAAAATAAATAATCAATCAGTAAAGCAAGATAGAGGGGTGGGGGGGCGCTTACCCCTCATTTTGCTTGTAAAAATGTAAATAATTATTTGCTAGTACAAGAAGTTTTCTTACGTTAAGTCGTTTTCTTTCCGGGAGGGAGAACATGAACCATCGTACCTACGGGTCAAAGACAGAACGGCAATCCATGATTGCGCGAAAAATGCTGACGTACAACAAGCGTCAGTTTACAGAGAATCTGACAGGCAGAACCATAGCATTGGTTTGTGCAGCATTGCTAGTCGTAGTTGTTTTGTCCATCACCTATTTCATTGCATCCAAAGGGCTGTCCACGTTCTTTGTGAACGGGGTCAGCATCACAGAATTTTTAACGCAGCTTAAATGGGATCCAGAAGGTGAACCGTCAGTATACGGTGTATTTCCCTTTATTCTTGGTTCATTTTTAGTTACTGCATTGGCTGCACTGATTGCTGCTCCACTTGGCATTGGTGCTGCGATTTTCATGACAGAGATTTTCCCGAACTTCGGTAAAAAAGTATTGAAGCCGGTGATCGAGCTGTTGGTGGGAATTCCATCAGTCGTATACGGCTACGTAGGACTTACCCTACTTGTTCCTTTTATCCGTGAGCAGTTTGATGTTTTAGGCTTTAGCTTGTTGGCTGGGGGGCTTGTACTGGCTCTGATGATTTTGCCAACGATCACGAGTGTGGCTACTGATGCGATCCAGGCAGTGCCTCAGGATTTGCGCAATGCATCACTGGCTTTGGGTGCTACACGCTGGCAAACGATTTGGAATGTAGTTTTGCATTCCTCGCTTCCAGGCTGTTTAACCGCGATTGTTTTGGGGATGGCACGCGCTTTTGGTGAGGCCTTGGCGGTACAGATGGTTATTGGTAATACAACCAAGCTGCCAGGCAGCATATTGGACCCAATCAGTACGCTGACGAGCGGAATTACGCTCAACATGGGGAATACGATTCAAGGTACCCCTTACAATAACGCGCTTTGGTCGATGGCTTTGTTGCTCTTGCTCATGTCTTTCATCTTCATCATGATATTGCGGATTCTGGGCAGAAAGAGGATGGTGAAATAGATGAAAGCGAGAGTAATGGACCGCGCTGCTACGATTATTTTGACACTGATTGCCGTTTTGATTATCGGTACACTGGTAGGGCTTCTCGGCTTCATTTTGTCGCAGGGGTGGCACAAGCTGAATCTGGACTTTCTGACGTCACCACCGGATATCGTCAATGCAGGCGGCGGGATCGGACCGCAGCTGTTTAACTCTTTGTACCTGCTTGTTCTAACGATGCTGATCGCCTTGCCGCTCGGCATTGGTGCAGGTATTTATATGGCTGAATATGCGCCGGATAACAAGTTTACACAGTTTATCCGGATGAGTATAGAAGTATTGTCTTCCCTTCCTTCGATTGTTGTCGGTTTGTTTGGTTTGTTGGTATTCGTAAATATGACGGGATGGGGATACACCTTATTCTCGGGTGCACTTGCCCTGACAGTGTTTAATTTACCGCTTCTGGTTCGTGTTACAGAGGATGCGCTGCGTAACGTACCGCGCAGCCAAAAGGAAGCGAGCCTCGCACTTGGCATCACCAAATGGCGGACGATTGTCTCCGTCATTTTGCCGGCAGCTTTGCCTGGTATTATCACAGGTGCAATTCTCGCATCGGGACGTGTTTTTGGTGAGGCAGCAGCTTTGCTGTTTACAGCGGGTATGTCTTCGCCGAACCTGAACTTCACCGATTTCACATTAAACAGTCCGACTTCGCCGCTCAATCCGTTCCGTCCAGCTGAGACACTGGCTGTCCACATCTGGAAGGTGAACAGCGAAGGGTTGACGCCAGATGCACGTGATGTTGCGGATGGAGCAGCCGCCGTACTCATTATTGCTGTTTTGCTCTTTAACGTCTCGGCCCGTTGGTTCGGTACATGGGTGTACAAGAAGATGACGTCAGGATCAAACTAGGAAGAGGTGGTAAGCATGTCCGTACTCACAATGCAAGACACAGTGCAAGACGCCAAGAAGGACACGATTATTCAAACAAAGGATGTTTCTGTCTTTTACGGGGAAAAACGCGCAGTCAACAATATTAACATGGATATCGAACGTAATTCTGTAACGGCCTTTATCGGTCCGTCTGGGTGCGGCAAGTCGACGCTGCTCAGAAGCCTGAACCGCATGAATGATCTGGTTCCTTCCTGCCGTGTAACAGGCTCGATCATTGTTGATGGGATCGACATTACGAGTGAGCAGGTAAACATCGAGGGCTTGCGTCAAGTCGTGGGAATGGTCTTCCAACGCGCCAATCCATTTTTCAAATCGATTTACGAAAACATTGCGTTTGCGCCTAGATTCCATGGCCTGACTGATAGACGCGCATTGGACGAATTAGTAGAAAACAGCTTGCGCAAGGCTGCGCTGTGGGATGAGGTCAAAGACCGCTTGCGAGAATCAGCGCTGTCGCTTTCAGGCGGACAGCAGCAGCGGCTTTGCATCGCACGTGCCATCGCCATGCAGCCGACTATATTGCTTTTGGATGAACCGGCCTCGGCGCTTGATCCGATCTCTACGATGAAAATCGAAGAGCTGGTGATGCAGCTCAAGGAAGAGTACACGATTGTTATTGTGACGCACAATCTGCATCAAGCAGCGCGCATCTCTGAAAAAACAGCGTTCTTTTTGTTAGGTGAGCTGGTGGAGATGGATCAAACTTCTAAAATCTTTACTTCCCCGGAAAATGAAAAGACAGAAGCCTATATTAGCGGTCGATTCGGTTGAGAAAACCCCTTCCCTTGCAGCACTAACACTGCAAGGGAGGGGGTTTTTGTGGTCAAATTTGCGTTCGAAAAGGAAAAAGAAAAGCCCTCTACGCGGAGGGCTTTTCGACTGTACGGAAGAAGCGTATTTCCTGTTCCAGATCTTCTACAATCCCTGTCAGACGCTCTGAATCGTGCAAGAACTGCTCTGAGAGGGAGAGGCTTTCCTGGTTGGCTGCGACCGCTTGCTGGGTTCCTGAGACGACCTCTGTAGCAGATAGGGCGAGACTGTCTACTCGCTCCTGAATGGTCCTGCTTTGGCGGTAAATCCATTCAGAAAGCTGGCCGATTGATTCAAACTGAGTTGTGAGGATTTCACTAATCTGTACGGTTTTGGTGAATATATCGGTAGCTTCGTGAAGCGTGTTAATTCCATCTACAGTAGCGTGATCTGTGGTTTCCAAGCATTCCGAGACGTTAGCCATTCGATGCTCGCCGGCTTTGAGAGCTTGTTGAATACGGGTTGTTGCCTCTTCTGTTTGCTCGGACAGCTGGCGAATCTCGTCTGCGACGATTCCAAAGCCGAGTCCCGCCTGTCCTGCTCTTGAAGCTTCGATACGTGCGTTAAACGATAAGAGCTTGGTCCTTTTTGAGATAGAGGATATCAAATCAAGGATTTCTCTGATGTCATTCATGCTTTCCTTCATGGAGGACATGGCGTGAAGCGATGCTCGCATGTCTTCTGAAATTTTTAGCATGTTTTCTTTTAAGTGATCGATGGATAGAGCTGCCTTGGTACTTTGCTCACGTGACTCCTGATTTTGGATCATCGCTGTTTGCATGGAGTCATTGATTTCCGACATTTCCGTTGTGATACTTTCCATGATGGAGTGAATCGTATCGATTTGTACTTGCTGCTGATCCATCTCCAGCGACAGCTTTTCTGTGACAGCGACGACCTCGGTCTGCATGGCATGGGAATGGCGTGAGCTTTTGCCGACGTGCTGGGCGACTTCCTTGACGTCAGAGATGACGTACTGAATTTTCCCGATAATGGTGCGAATTTGTCCGCTCATGCGATTGAAGCTGTCAGCCAGCTGCCGAATTTCATCATTGCTTTTTACATGCATCGTTAATAACAGATCGCCTTCGCTGAACGCAGCCATTTTCTGTTGAACTTCCTTGATAGGCTGAACAATTTTACGGACGAATAAGTACAAAAGCAGGGCCAGTGCACAAAGACCAATCAACGAGACGGCCAAGATCGTCAGCTGCAGTCGATTCACTACTTGCTTTACTTCGAGGACAGATTGGACAACAATAATTCCCCAGCGGAGAGAGTCGTCGAAGCGATAAGCGGCAAAGTAATTCGTACCATTCATGAGCATTTCTTGCACGCCAGTCTGACCGGATAGCACATGCTGAACGACTGGCAGCTGATACAGTCCTGGACGCTGTAGGGCGTAGTTTTGATCAGGATGGGCAACGAGCTTCCCGGTTTGATCGACAATCATGGCGTAGCCTGTTTCCCCTAGCTTGATTTTACTGATCGATTCACTCAGCTTCGGCACAGAGACAAAAGCGACAACGACGCCAACAGGCTCATCATCTTCGTTTCGCAAGGCAATCGAGATTGCTATTTTCGGAAATTCAGTCTGCGAAAATTGGAAGACATCAGAGACATAGGTTGTTTGTTTGTCAAAGGCTCCCTTGTACCAATCTGTTTTTCTGGGATCGTATTCGTTATCGAGCGGAGAACCGGGAAAAGTGACGAAGCGTCCGTCATTGGTTGCTACTTGTAATTCTGAAATAGTAGGATTGCTGGTTACGATTTCGGAAAAAATGCCAAACGATTGACCGTTCGTTATTTTGCCATTCTTGTATGTAGAAGCATACGATTGTAAGGCAGTGACGATTGTCTTTACCCGGCTGTCTACCTCTTGCAGGGCTGCGCCGGATGCATCCTGCAGTTGTTGTTTTGTTTTTTCGTTAAGCATGGCCTCTGATTGGGAACTAATAAAAAAGGCCGTAATTGCCATCATCCCGATAACCATTGTCATAATTCCAAAAAATAGCCTAGTAAAAATAGAACGATAATGAAATGACGAGTTGCCTAATGTCCTTTTTTTTCTCAGCATCAAGTGCTCTCCCCTTATTCGACAAAACGTTCAGCTTTATTGTAGGTTTTGCCAGAGGGGGCGTATATGGTTTGTCGGCAACATTTACCATAACTTTACCTAACCCGAAATCTTTATGGAAACTTAATAAACATCACATAGAAGCATAACATTCTGAAGCTATAGTGATGTGGTGAAGAATGTTGCAACAAAGAAAAGGAGCGAGGACCTTATGAGCGTTATTTCGGTGCGAGAGTTAAACCTCTTTTACGGAAATAAGCAAGCCCTCTATGATATAAATTTAGACGTAGATTCCCATTCCATTACGGCCTTGATTGGGCCATCGGGCTGTGGGAAATCCACCTTTTTACGGACGTTGAATCGAATGAATGATTCCGTTCCTAATACAAAGATCACAGGATCTGTGAAAGTCTTTGATGAAGATATTTATAGCTACAATGTAGAAGTGGAAAGACTGCGTAAAAACATCGGGATGGTTTTTCAGCACCCGAATCCGTTTCCGAAAAGCATTTATGACAACGTGACATACGGTCCGAAATTGCACGGCCTGATGGATCGACACAAGCTGGACGAGATTGTAGAGACAAGCCTTAAGGCAGCAGCCCTCTGGGATGAGGTTAAGGATGTGCTGAAAAAGCCTGCTACGGGATTATCAGGCGGACAGCAGCAGCGTCTTTGCATCGCTCGTGCTTTGGCCGTTCAGCCGCAAATTTTGCTGATGGATGAACCAACCTCCGCGTTGGACCCGATTTCGACTGCAAAAATCGAGGAACTGCTGGAGGAGCTAAAAGGCATTTACACGATTGTGATCGTGACGCATAACATGCAGCAGGCAGCGCGTATCTCTGACAAAACCGCCTTCTTCTTGAACGGAGAGCTTGTGGAGTTTGACAATACTCCGGTTATTTTCCAAAACCCATGCGATAAAAGGACAGAAGATTATATTACCGGACGTTTCGGATAATTCTCTCTTGTAGTATGGTAAAAAGAGCGACCATCGTGGTCTGCTCTTTTTCTTTTTTTGACGAATAGCCATAGTCAGTTTTTTTATTGTGAGGTGAAAGGTACAGTGGTTTGGATTTCCTTGATTATTTTTGTGGTCACGCTGACGCTTGTCATCTGGCAGCCGCGTGGGTTGTCGATTGGTTATCCGGCGGTAGGTGGGGCCATCTTGGCGCTGCTCACAGGTGTCGTGACAATGGCAGATGTAGCGGAGGTAACTTCGATTGTCTGGAATGCGACCTTTGCGCTGATCGGTATTATTATTATTTCTCTTATTATGGACGAGATCGGCTTTTTTGAATGGTCGGCGCTGCACATGGCGCGACTGTCCAATGGAGATGGGCGGCTGATGTTTGTCTATGTCATTTTGCTCGGAACAGTCGTCTCAGCCTTGTTCACCAATGATGGCACAGCCTTGATCTTGACCCCGATTGTACTGGCACAAGTTCGGGCGCTGAAGCTGGATACACGTATGGTACTAGCATTTGTGATGGCGAGCGGCTTTATTGCTGATACGAGCTCTTTACCTTTTGTGGTCAGCAATTTGGTCAATATCGTCTCTGCCGACTACTTTGACATCGGGTTCGCTGAGTATGCAACGCGCATGGTCCTGCCGAATCTGTTTTCTGTGGCAGGTAGCTTGCTGGTCCTGTTTCTTTATTTTCGCAAGGATATTCCCAAGCGAGTTGATCTAACCCAATTGAAGCAGCCGCAAGAAGCGATTCGGGATCAGGGCTTGTTCCGTCTGTCCTGGCTGATCCTTGGCGTGCTTTTGGTTGGCTTTTTTATCAGTGAGTCCATTCATACACCTGTTTCATTCATTATTACCGGAGCGGCAGCAATTTTTTGTCTTGCTGCGCGTACCAGCAAAATCATTCAGATGCGGAGAATCATGAAGGAAGCGCCATGGGTGGTCGTCATTTTTTCCATCGGGATGTACGTGGTCGTCTGGGGTGTACATAATGCGAGGCTGACTGATCTGGTCAGGATGATGCTCGATACACTGGTCGAGGATGGTCTCTTGGCTACTACGATCGGGACAGGCTTCATTGCAGCGGTACTTTCCTCGCTGATGAACAACCTGCCGACCGTCATGTTCAACGCCCTTGCAATTACGGGAACGCATGCGGAAGGGGTGTTCAAAGAAGCGATGATCTATGCCAATATCATCGGCAGTGACCTAGGGCCAAAAATTACACCGATCGGCTCACTTGCGACCTTGCTATGGCTGCATGTGCTAGGGCGCAAAGATGTGAAGATCACATGGGGGCAATACTTTCGGACAGGGATCGTGCTGACAGTGCCGACTTTGCTCTTTACCTTGCTCGGTTTATATGTGACGCTCCGTTTCGTGGGCTAGTGCAACGAATAGGAGACCATTTACTCGGAGAAAATAGGCGCATCGCACCGTAAAAGGAGGATGTTTCCATGTGGCAAGGTTGGCCGATTGAACGTGTGCTGATTTTGTTTGCAGGACTTGCGTTTGTGTTGATCGCCGTTCAGGTCACGCTTTTTCACGCAAGGCAAAATTTTCGCCATTGGGCAATGTGGGTACCTGTGCTTGAGCTTCCGGTGTTTGCCGTGACGGCTATTGTCCTATCCTTCGTGAATGCAGGCTGGCTTCGCTGGGTATTTGCTTTTATGATGGTCATCGGACTTGCGAGCGGAGCAATTGGAGCCTCTTTGCATGCGGCGGGTGTCCGGCAGCGCGTAGGAGGCTACTCACAGAGTCAGAATTTCCTCGTAGGTCCGCCGATTATTCTTCCCCTACTCATAACAGCCATGTCGGCATTAGGGCTTCTCGCCCTGTTTTGGGGGTGAACGAGATGGCCAAGCATAGTCACTATCCATCCTATGACGTATGGGACCAGCACAAGGAATGGGACGCCCACACCCAAAAAATCGTCGGGAAAAGAAGATCGCCCCAGGTTGCCCATCAATTTTTTACAGAGACCGAAGCGCTGCTGCTGCAAACCGTCGTGAGCGTGCTCGTGGATGATCACCGACTGGAGGTTCTCACCTTTGTTACGCAGCATCTGGATGATTCGGCTGTAAGCCCGATCGGAGAGTCGCAGAGGAAGGTCGGAGTCCCGCCTAAAAAGGAATTGTACCGTCTTGGACTGGCAGGCGTAGAAGCAGAGAGTCACAGTACATATGGAGCCAGCTTTGTTGCCTTGAAGCCAGAGGAGCAAGAGTCAGTGCTTCAGCGGGTAGCAAGCGGGAAAACACAAAGCGAGCAGGCATGGACCGCTGCTAATCCCGTTGATTTTTTCAAGAAGCTCCTGCAAGACACTGTGGGAGCCTACTATTCTCATCCGCTGGTTTGGTCGGATATCGGTTATGGTGGCCCTGCTTATCCACGCGGGTATGTACGGGTGGAAAAAGGTTTGACGGACCCATGGGAGGCGAAAGCGAATGGCAACGGATGACCGGGTTACACATAACAGTGATCATTACGAAGGTTACCGCTCGCGAGGAATGGACAAGCGCAAGTATGCGGATGAGGCGGATGTGTGCATCGTCGGGGCCGGAGCAGCAGGCGGGGTACTCGCCTATGAGCTGGCAAAAGCAGGTCTGCGTGTCGTTGTGATTGAGGCAGGACCGTTTTGGGACCCGCAAAATGACTTTGCCAGTGATGAATTATCGATGCGCAGATTAGCGTGGCAGGAGACACAGCTAGTGGCGGGAAATGATCCGCTCAAGCTGGGCCACAACAATTCCGGGCGAGGTGTAGGCGGAGGAACTGTGCATTTTACCGGAGTCTTCCTGCGCTTTCATGAAAGTGATTTTCAGACGAGGACGATCGATGGGGTGGGAGAAGACTGGCCGATCCGTTACAAAGATCTTGCTCCTTATTACGATAAAATCGAAAAAGAAATCGCTGTGTCGGGTCCGGATCATTTTCCCTGGGGAGCTTTCCAAGGTCCTTATCCGTATCCGGTAAGAGAGCCCATCAGTGCCAATGCCCAGCTGTTCCGGGAAGGCTGTGACAAGCTTGGCTTCGATAGTGTCGTTGCTCCGCTGGCAATTTTGTCAGCACCCTTTGATGGGAGGCCACCGTGTATCAATCGCGGCTTTTGCAATCAGGGTTGTATGCCCAATGCCAAATACAGCGGCCTGATTCACCATATTCCCAAAGCGATTGCCCACGGGGCAGAGGTGCTTTCTGACTGTATGGTCACGGAAATTTTAATGGCAGGTGGCCGGGTGAGCGGGGTGCTATTTCAGCATGAGGGCTTGACTCATAGACAAATGGCACGGGTGGTCATTCTTGCCGGCTTTGTCGTCGAGACACCGCGACTCTTGCTTCAAACTACTACTTCTCGTTTTCCAAACGGGCTTGCCAATTCGAGCGGATGGGTCGGGAAAGCGATCATGCCTCACTCGAGTCATGATGTCTACGGGCGTTTGCCGGATGAGGTTCGTCTGTACAAAGGAACTCCGGTACTAGCCCTTACCCAGCATTTTTACGAAACGGATCAGAAGCGTGGCTTTGCCAGGGGGTATACGTTGAGTGCTCACGGGGCAAGACCAGTCGGAATGGCAGGCGCGATCTCGGCAGAGCGGGAGGACGGATCATTTTTATGGGGAAAAAGGCTGCGAGAGACAATGCTCGACTACAACCAGTTTGCGAGAATTACACTTGTAGGTGAGGTTTTGCCCAATCCAGATAATACTGTGACTTTGAGTGGGAAAAAGGACGAATACGGTATGCCGATTCCACAGGTGACATTCAGCTACGGGGAAAACGACCGCAAGCTATATCAGCATGCCATCGGACAAATGAAGCGAATCATCGAGGCTGTTGGAGGAACTCCGGAGCATGTCGTCTCCGATACCGCTCATTTGATGGGGGGCTGCCGCATGGGAGATGACCCGGAAACCTCTGTCGTCAACGATTTTGGTCAAGCTCACGACATTCCCAATCTTTTCATAGCAGGTGCTTCTACCTTTGTCACATCTGGTGGCGGTAACCCGACAAACACAGTAATGGCGCTGGCTGCGCGTACTGCTGACAAGCTGGTGGAGGCTTTGTCCCGTAGAGATGTTTAATGATCTTTCACGGAACTTTTACGTTCATATCTTCCCGACCTTATAAGGCATATAGTATACTGGGATACAGATATGCAAGGCAAAGGTGGGTTCGTATGGAAATGGATTTGATGCAGGTACTGTTTTTGTCAGAGGTTTACAAGCTGCTAGGTGACAAGACGCGCTTGACGATCATGGCCCTCCTGCAAGTACAGTCCTTATGTGTTCGTGATCTTGTGGAGATTCTGCAAACGTCCCAACCCTCGGTTTCCCAGCACTTAGCTAAGCTAAAGACACATGGTTTGGTAAAAGAGCGCAGAAAAGGACCGTGGGTATTTTACTCGGTCAATACGGAGTGCGCTCCTGCAGTCAAGCAGATTCTTTCACACTTGCCGGATATGTCACCAGTCATCAAACAAAAATCAGCCGAGAATGAACCATCCTTCGGCTGAAGCGTCTTAGGAGCGTTGGATCAAACAAGATCCAACGCTTTTTTTCGTGGAGGAAAGTTGAGGCGCTACTTACCCTTCTACAATAAATGTTTTGCTAATTCTTCCTTGTCGAAGCCATGAATGACAATTTCGTCGCCATTTTCCTTTTTAATATGTGTGACGGGGGTCATATTTGCACCGAGGTTGATTGCTTCCTGGAAGTAGGTATCGTTCTTACGAATATCCCTGTCTTCGAAAGCAATTTGCTGCTGGGTCAGCCACATTTTTTCTTCCTGACAAGGACCGCAGGTTGTTTGCGTGTAAATGATTACAGTATGGGCCATGGTAAATGCTCCTTTCTCTCGATAAAACGGAATGGAAACAAATCAATTCGCGTACGGCACAAAAAATCCTGCTCACGTCAACACTTCTAATGCGTGTTCAAAAGTAGGTTTTTTAAAAACATCTTCTAGCATGCCCGAAAGCTGAACCTGCTTTTTCTACCAGTATTCTGGAAAAATGAGGATGGATACGATCGGAGTGCAACGTACAAATTAACTTCAGTGACGTCGAGGAGGTGAAAGGAACAATGCCTAAGCAAAACAATCAAGCTGGAATGAACCAAGCGAATCAAGCGCAAAGCACTGCAACTGAATTCGCAAGCGAGACTAACGTATCGGAAGTTCGTCGTCAAAACCAACAATCCGCTGCGCAGTCTGCTTCTCAACAAACAGCAGGTCAAGCTACTGAATTCGCAAGCGAGACTAACGCAGCTGAAGTTCGTCGTCAAAACCAACAATCTGCTGCGAAGTCTGCTTCTCAACAATCTTCTGGCCAAGCTACTGAGTAGCCAGTGGATAACGAACCCTCGCAATTTGCGGGGGTTTTTTTGCGTTGCAGCTTGCCAACAATAAATACGAATGATACTGTGAGGCGTGAATCCAAAAGACGGGAGAGAGCCTAGTCGATGATTGTTGGCATTGGTGTAGATATAGTGGAGATTGAACGGATTTCTAAGCTGGTCAAGCGCCAAAAAAGTGCGATCAGCCGATTCTTAACGATAGAGGAGCAACAGCTCTTGCAGGGCAAGCCAGAAGCGAGGCAAGCTGAGTTTATTGCCGGACGATTTGCAGCCAAAGAGGCGGGATCAAAAGCACTTGGCACAGGGATCGGGGGAACAATTAGCTTTCTTGACATGGAGATCGTACCGATCGAACTCGGAAAACCGGAAATGAAAATAAAGGATGAGGTTTACCATAGACTTGGGCTAGACCCTTCAAATGTACGGATACACCTGAGTATTTCACATAGCAGTGCTTATGCCATTGCGCAAGTCGTTGTGGAACAAGTTTAAACTTGTCTGCATATTGGGACGAGGATGGACATACATTTATATCGCGTAGATCAGGAGGGACTACCTGCTCTTACAGGAAGAGTAAGTCTTTAGCCGATCAAGCGATATCGCGTCCCCATAGGCAAAAAGCGACAAGTGACACGATGAACGCTGCATGAGGCGATAGACTGACAGATTTCCCAGGAAATAGACAGGGATGCCCTTCTTTGTCGAAAATTTTGACAAGGAGGAATTCATTGAATGAAACGAGCAGCTTTACCACTGGTGTTATTGTTGGTCTTCTCTCTGCTGCTCGGCGGCTGCTTTGGTCAGAAAACACCAGAAGATGTGGTGAGCGACTTGAGCGGTACGCTGGGGAAAATGTCGGGGTACAAGTCTCAAGCAGTTTTGACCATGCAGACGGGCTCTACGCCGATGGAGTACGATGTTCAGGTTTGGTATGAGAAACCGAACAATTATCGGGTCGCACTCACTTCCAAGCAGCGTGGCATCACACAGATTATCTTGAGAAATGGGGAAGGGGTTTTTGTCCTGACGCCTCATTTGAACAAGAGCTTCCGCTTCCAAAGTGGCTGGCCAGAAAACAACGGACCACTCTATCTTTATGAAACACTCGCGCGCAGTATTATTGACGATGCTGAGCGACAAATGAAGATGGAAGAAAAGCAGTATGTATTCGAGGTCAAAGCCAACTACAGCGGCAATCGTTCACTTACGAAGCAAAAAATTTGGCTGACAGAAGATTTCAAACCTACGCATGCAGAGATCATGGATTCCAGTATGCAGCCACTGGTGAAAATCAACTTTACTGAATTTGCGTTCAACCCATCCTTTGATAAGGATGCGTTTGACAAGGATCGCAACATGACAACCAGCTCACTGCCTTCGATCCCAACGATGGGCACGAACGGGCAGGTCATGGAGCAGCCTAATAGTCAGTTTGGTGTGATTGTACCTACTTATGTTCCAGAAGGCGTGAAACAAGGAAATATAGAGCCAGTGACAAAAAATGGTGTGCGGACGGTCGTCCTGAACTACAAAGGCACCTATAACTACAAGCTGGTTGAGGCACGTCCGACCGAAGTCTCGGTCACATATGAGCAGGGTATGCCAGTTAACCTGGGCTTTACAGTAGGAGTCCTGGCGCAGACGGACGACAATCGCCGTATTCTCACATGGGAGCTGGACGGCGTAGAGTTTATGCTGGCGGGAGACTTGCCTGAGGAAGAAATGATTTCCGTGGCACAGTCTACGTACGGTGTCGGCGGCAAATAATGATGGGAGAGGGGACGGTCAAAGCCGTTCTCTTTTTTTTTCGTGACTTTCCCTCAAGTTTTCCACTTTTATCAAAGGGGAATCTAAAAAACCACTTGTACACTTAGTCATGTACCCAAGAGGTACGGTACATCACAACAGCAGATGAAAGGATTGAGTGTATATGTTTAGTAAAGCAAAATTGGGGATGCTTTTGGGAACGATGGCAGCGGTTCTGAGTCTGGGTAGCCTAGGCAGCGCCTTGGCGGCAGATACGGCACAAACACAAACAACACAAAATCAACAATGGAATAAACCTGCACAAGTGAACTTTGCAGGAGGCAAAATGGACCACCGCGGCGGATTCGGCATGAAGGTTTCCTACAAGGAGAACACGGAGCTGCTTTCCCTTCTGAAGCTGGATGCTGACAAGCTGCAAGAAGAGCTGAAAGCAGGCAAGTCCTTGGCAGAGATAGCAGAGGCTCAGGGCGTGGATACAGATGACGTGGTAGCACTCCTGGTGAAGCAGCAGGAAGCAAAGCTTGCGGAGGCGGTAAAAGCAGGCAAGCTGACCCAAGAGCAAGCTGACAAGATGACGGAAAATGCAAGCGAGCTTGTTAAGGATCAGGTAGAGAACACGCATACAGGAAAAGGCTTTGACAAAGGAAGAGGCTTTGGTGGAGGCTACGAGAAGAACGAAGAGCTGCTCTCCCTTCTGAAGCTGAACGCTGACAAGCTGCAAGAAGAGCTGAAGTCAGGCAAGTCCTTGGCAGCTGTAGCAGAAGCGCAGGGCGTAGCTACAGATGATGTGGTAGCACTCCTGGTGAAGCAGCAGGAAGCAAAGCTGACGGAGGCAGTAAAAGCAGGCAAGCTGACACAAGAGCAAGCGGACAAAATGACGGAAAACGCAAATGAGCATGTCAAAGCTCAAGTAGAAAATACGCACCAGGGCAGAGGCTTCGGCAAGCCGTTCGGTGGAGGCTTTGAAAAGAATGAAGAGCTGCTCACACTCTTGAAACTGGATGCTGACGGACTCAAAGAAGCGCTCCAGGCAGACAAATCGCTCGCAGCAGTAGCGCAAGCGCAGGGAGTGTCGACAGATGATCTGGTATCTCTTCTGGTGAAGCAGCAGGAAGCCAAGCTTGCAGAAGCGGTAAAGGCAGGCAAGCTGACACAGGAGCAAGCTGACAAAATGAATGAAAACGCAAGCGTCCGGGTAAAAGAGATGGTGGAGAGCACACATCAAGGCAGAGGACCGGGTAAAGGTATGGGCTTCGGCTTTGGTATGAACAAAAATGAAGAACTACTTACCCTCCTCAAGCTGGATGCTGACAAGCTGCAAGAAGCTCTGAAAGCAGGTAAATCACTTGCGACTATCGCAGAGGAGCAAGGTGTAGATGCAGACGATGTCGTAGCTCTTCTAGTCAAACAGCATGAGGCACAAGTAAAAGAGGCGGTAGCAGCAGGCAAGCTGACACAGGAGCAAGCTGACGAGCGCAACGAGAAGCTGACAGAAATGGTTCAAAAAATGGTTGATGGAAGCTTTGAAAAAGTAGTCTTCCCACGCCATGACAAGGATCAAAAAGAAGCAAAAGAAGAAAACAGCGAGGCGTAATTCGCTAGAGCTAACGAAAAAGAAACTCCATTTATTTGGGGTTTCTTTTTCTATTCCGTCAATTGACACATGACAGCAAAAAAGGATACATTCAGAGTAACTTATATCGATTGAGGTGGCATGCTTTACATGAAAAAACCGACTACCGATGTTTTGTACCAGGAGGAATCGAGCTACAAGGACATGCTATTGCGAAAAACATGGCGCATGCGTATTAGTGAAACCATCCTATTTGTTATTGGGATGATGATCCTGGCACAGATTCTTCCAACCAATAACACAACCTTCAAGGTGCTTGCTTTTGCCATTGCGATTGCAGTCGTTGGTCTGTCCCCCTTTTTGTACAAGTCGATTCTGCGACCGATGTACAAGCTGACGAAAACGCATCTGATCATTACCATGTCTGGGCAAGAGACCAGCTACCCGTTATCTGAGGTGGAGCAGATCAACGAAGGACGTCATTTTTACAGACTGGCGGGCAAGAAAGAATCGCTAATGGTTTCCCGGCAGTTTCTCACACACTTAAATGAGCGCTTGTTTTACTATAAAAAAGGGAACAAGAGGAGATAAAAATGAAACCGTTTTGTCGTGACACTTGGGTTGAGGTTGATTTGGACGCCATCCGGGCCAATGTCGAGACGTTCAGACGTCATTTGCCAGCAAGCACAGGCATTATCGCTGTGGTGAAGGCAGATGGCTACGGCCATGGAGCAGTCCGTGTGGGAGAAGAAGCGCTGGCGAGTGGAGCAGATTCGTTGGCTGTTGCTATGCTCGATGAAGCGATCGTACTGCGTGAGGCGGGGGTTCAGGCGCCTATACTTGTGCTTGGATTCACACCTGCCCGGTCAGTGGAAATTGCCAGCAGGTTGAAAGTACAACTGACTGCGTACAACAGTGAATGGATTACCCAGGCCAACGCTCTTTTACAACAGGCGAATCTGGAATCGATTGGATTGCACATCAAGGTCGACACCGGAATGGGACGACTAGGAGTCCGTACACAAGAGGAACTGATGCAGGTAGTAACTGCTGTAGAACAGTCCTCCAAGCTGGACTGGTCTGGCATTTTTACTCACTTTGCCTGCGCGGATGAGCCAGATACTACCCATGTGCGACGACAACACGAAACGTTTCAAACTTTGTTACAATCTTTGTGTGATGCTGGCAAAAAACTGCCCATGATTCATTGCTGCAATACGGCTGCTGCCATTGCTTTTCCCGAATGGGGGTATGATAGCATCCGTTTGGGCATAGGTTTATACGGATTGTATCCTTCGCCTTACATGAAAGAGCGCAAGGATGTTTCACTTGTCCCAGCCCTCTCGTTAAAAACAAGAATTGCTCATGTAAAAACAGCTACACAGCCAATGACGATCAGCTACGGAGCTACGTATTGTGCGCAGCCTGGCGAACAGGTAGCTACTCTGCCGATCGGGTATGCTGACGGCTTCTCGCGTCTTCTGTCCAACTCGGGAGAGGTACTGTACAACGGTTCTCGCTCACCGATTATCGGCAAGGTTTGTATGGATCAAATTATGGTGAGACTGGAACAAGGGACGGGTCAACCAGGTGACGAGATCGTCCTCTATGGAAAATCGGGCGATGAGGAAATCTCGTTGGATGAGGTGGCAGCACGAATCGGCACCATCAATTATGAGGTTCCCTGCATGCTGAATTACCGGATTCCTCGCGTTTATTTCCGCAACCAGGAAGAGGTCGGTGTTTTTCATCCGCTTACGATGAAGCAGGTTGCTCAAAAAACTGTAAATAACTAGCAAGCAAAATCCAGCAGGAATTTGAATGCGAAACGCGAATACTAGTTAAGCGCAAAAACAGGCTATTCATGTGAAGAACGTTATCGTCGTTTTTCATTATAGGTAGATGTGGCCGCTTAGCGGTTTACAAAGCGGACATGACCGTTTTGTTTCAGAGCGTATGGATAGGTATATTTTTGCAATGGTTTCGACATAATGGTATTGTTCGTACTGACACATTTTATCAGTAGAGCAATCGTAGCGGATGGAAGTTACGGTCATGGTTGGAGGTGGATTTGTCTTGTCGAAGTCAAACACGAAACGCATCATGATCAGTTTGCCACAACACTTACTTCAAGAAGTTGATGGCGTCATTCAAAAGGAAAAATCCAATCGCAGCGAATTTATTCGCCAGGCGATGCATTTGTATTTGAAGGAGCGTAAGAAACGCACGATCCGTGAGACGATGCAAAAAGGGTACATGGAGATGGCTAAGATCAATCTGAAAATGGCATCGGAGGCTTTTGGCGCAGAGGAAGAGGCTGACCATACTCTTGTCCGCTTAGTTAGCGGGGTGTAACCAATGATTGTCAAACGCGGCGATGTGTTTTTCGCGGACCTGTCACCGGTCGTTGGTTCTGAGCAAGGAGGCGTGCGGCCTGTTTTAGTCATTCAAAACGACATTGGAAATCGATTTAGTCCGACGGTCATCGTCGCAGCCATTACGGCGCAGATACAAAAGGCAAAGTTGCCTACGCATGTTGAGATTGACGCAAAAACATATGGATTTGATCGTGACTCCGTCATTCTGTTGGAACAAATTCGAACCATTGACAAACAACGGCTGACCGATAAGATAACCCATCTTGATGATGAGATGATGGATCGAGTTAATGAATCCTTGCAAATCAGTTTGGGACTTATTGACTTTTAATGAATGGATCAGACCCTTGGAGAGGAAAAGCCACTTGAGAAATGCAAGTGGTTTTTTTGCATGCCTTTTTGCGCAAACATACAGTGGTCGAAAGAATAAAAAATATAGGCTTTCCTATTGAACTTGGTCATATGTCAAGTTTTCTGATGTGGGGGGCAGGGAATCCCCACGCATGTAGCGAATTTAGTTCGTGAAGAATTGTAGACAAAATGTGACACGATTTGCTTTATATTCCGAGGTAGAGAAAAACTTCGCTTCGCATTCATTATATTTCTACCTATCAAGTGAGGGCGGAAGGGGTTTTTTGATTGTGGCAGTGCTGTTACCCTGAGACAATCAATATTGAAAAAGAGACGGATATTGTGGCAGCTAGACAAGTAGGGAGAAATATGTCGAGACAGCTTGGCTTTGGCACAATCATGCAGTCGCGAATTGCCACCTCCATTTCAGAATTGGCTCGCAATATTTATTTGTACGCAGGCAAAGGAACGATCACCATATCACCGGTAGAACGCAACGGTTCGATCGGATTACAGCTGACAGCCGTTGATGCGGGACCTGGAATTCGTGATATTCGCAAAGCGTTGGAAGATGGATTCTCTACTTCCGGTGCACTCGGTGCCGGATTGCCAGGAGTCAGGCGCATGATGGATGAGTTTGACATTCAGAGCTCGCCAGAAAAAGGGACCCGCGTCGTCGTTGTGAAGTGGCACAACCAACCAGAGGAAGGTGGACGGGAATGGTAGCCCGGAGCTTGGAAGAAGAGTACGTAAAAATTCTTCGGGATTACCTGAGTGGCCTCTCGGAAGACCAGCTGTACGGTGCTCAGCAATTAGGGAAATGGCTTCTCTCCAAAGATATTTCGCCAGAGGAACTAACTGACTTGCACGGAAGAGCACTGGAAAAGCTGGGGGAGGTACCAGAGTTTGTACGGGCCTCCTTTTCCATTCTGACCGAAGTAATGATTGAATACGGAATTGAACACAGATCAGTGAATAGCTGGAGAAACCGGCATCAACAGATGGAGTCGGAGATCGCAGTAGCATCTGCTATGCAGCAAACGCTTTTGCCACGTGAAATTCCTGTTTACCGAGGCATGGAGATTGGCCTGGTGAGCGTTGCAGCTCATCAGATTTCAGGCGATTTTTATAATGTGATTACACAGGACGACCATCGGTTTTGTCTCACCATAGCAGATATTACGGGAAAAGGAATACCAGCGGCGATGTGCATGTCCATGCTGAAATATGCCATGGACAGTCTCGGGGAAATCCAGATGGGTCCAAACGATATGCTTCGCCATCTAAATCGCGTCGTGGAGCGAAATATCGACAGCAGTATGTTTGTAACTATGCTTTTGGGAAGCTACGATACGAATACTCATCGCTTTCGTTATGCGGTAGCAGGACATGAACCAGGCTTCCTCTACCGGGCGAAAACAGGCCGTTTTTACGATCTGGAGGGCCAGGGTGCGGCGCTTGGACTATGCCAGGATACGGAGTACGAGGAGTACGAGATCCACCTTGAGGAAGAAGATGTTCTGATTCTTCTGACTGATGGTGTAACAGAACGCAAAATTAACCGATATTACTTGCACAGGGACGAGCTTATATCCTATTTGCAAGCAGAGGTAGGCTCATCGGCACAGCATATGGCCGATGCAATCTACAGCAGGCTGCTTCTGCTTTCCCAGTTTGAACTGCCAGATGATTACACCATGATTGTACTACGAAGAAACTGAGCAAAGCTCGGGAAGGAGCCTGAGGATGGATCTGACAATGGAAACAACGAGCACAGAAAACGAGCATTATGTGATCTTGAGGGGCGACATCGACGCTTATACAGGGGCACAAGTGAAGGAGACGCTGATGGCGCTGGCCAAACAGCCTAATGCGGCAATGATTAGCGTCAATTTGGAAGCAGTAGAGTACATGGATAGTACGGGAATAGGAATTTTCATCGCGGTCATGAAAGCTTGCAAGCAGACGGAGTGTACCTTTCAGGTAGACAAGCTGTCTTCTCGCGTGGAAAGGCTGTTTCGCATTACTGGCTTGTACGATCATATTGCCATCCACAAAGGAGAGAGCGAGTAATGGGTCAAAATGGACCTAAGGCAGACGTGATTCAGCTGACCTTCCCTAGCCAGACAGAGTATCTGGGAGTGGCTCGTCTGACTGTATCTGGTGTAGCCAATCGCATGGGATTTTCCTACGAGGACATAGAAGACATCAAGCTAGCAGTGGGAGAAGCCTGCACGAATGCGGTTGAACATGCCTATGGAGAAGACGAAGAGCCTGGTGCGATTCACATGTCGTGCCACGTTCATTCCGATCGTTTGGTAATTGTAATCTCTGATCAGGGAGTTGGATTTACAGGAGAGTTTAAGCCGGATCAACTGACCCCGATTTATTCGGGCAGGGACATTGATGATCTGGAAGAGGGCGGACTGGGACTCTATCTGATCCATACGCTGATGGATGAAGTCGTGATTCGTTCGGACCGAGGCGTGGCAATTTCCATGACCAAGTATGTTCGTCGGGATGGGGTGGCTGGTGATGATGACTGGACAATCTCGAAAGCAGAAGTATAGTGCTGAGGAGTTAAAGGAGCTTACCCACCAATATTGGCAAACTGGACATGCCCATCTGCAGGAGCAATTGGTGAGGGCCTATACTCCTCTCGTAGAGACATTGGCCAAAAAATTTGTCCGCGGACAAATCATGCACGAAGACTTGATTCAGGTCGGAATGATTGGCTTGCTAGCTTCTCTACGCCGATTTGACCCGTCCTTTGAGAGAAGCTTCGAAAGCTTTGCCATTCCCACTATTGTGGGTGAAATCAAACGGTATATTCGGGACAAGACCTGGAGTGTTCATGTGCCGCGAAGAGTAAAAGAACTGAGTCCAAAAATTAAGCGTGTCGTTGACGAATTGACCACACAACTCCAAAGATCTCCCCAAATCTCAGATATCGCGCAGCACCTGGGTGTGACCGAAGAGGCCGTGCTGGAGACATTGGAAATGGGGCGCAGCTACCATTCCCTCTCCATGGACAGCGAGCTGGAAGCAGATAACGACGGGCATACCATTACGCTGTTAGACCTCGTAGGCTCGGCGGAGCCGGGTTACGACCAGATCGAACAGCACATGATGCTGGATCGAGCCCTGCATGTACTGGACAAACGGGAAAAAGAAATCATTCATTTAACTTTTTATCAAAACTTGAGCCAGAAGCAGGCAGGAGATGTCATGGGGATGTCCCAGATGCATATATCGAGGCTGCAGCGACGGGCATTGGGGAAGCTGCGAGAAGCATTGAGAGTGGATCATCTGGAAACAGTAACGTGAGTGAGCACGTAAAAAAGGTGTCGGCTGGCACCTTTTTTCTTTTTCAGGTTTCCAGACTTTGCAAACAAATATGGTACAATAAACGGCGAAGTACGATCGCAGGAGGATATGTATGGAGCTTACGTTGATGATCCAGACCGTTGCCCAAGATACAGGCGTTAAGCCTCATCAAGCGGAACGCACGATTACTCTTTTGGATGAGGGAAACACGGTTCCTTTTATAGCCCGCTATCGAAAAGAAATGACCGGGCAGCTGGACGAGACGCAGATTCGAGCCATTGAAGAACGCGTTCGTTATTTGCGTAACCTGTCTGTACGCAAAGAGGAAGTCGTACGTCTCATTGAAGAACAAGGCAAGCTGACAGAAGAACTGAAGGCGGCCATTGAGCGTGCAACAAAATTGCAGGAAGTAGAAGACCTGTATCGTCCTTATCGCCAAAAGCGGCGTACGCGAGCGACCATGGCAAAGGAAAAAGGGCTGGAGCCGCTTGCTACTTACCTGCTCAGCCTCCCGAAATCAGGAGCGCCTGAAGCAGAGGCAATGGGCTACGTTAACCCGGAAAAAGGAGTAGAGACAGCAGAACAAGCTTTGCAAGGTGCTATGGATATCATCGCCGAGCAATACTCTGACGACCCGGATATTCGCCAATGGGTTCGGGAGCGTACCATGCAAAAAGGCTTGCTGGTATCCGAGCAAAAAGCGGAAGAAGCAGACGAGAAAAATGTTTATCAAATGTATTACGCATATAATGAACCTTTGAAAAAGGTAGTTCCTCACCGAGTGCTGGCGATTAATCGCGGAGAGAACGAAGGCATTCTCAAGGTAGCGGTGGAAGCCCCTGTACCAGAAATCCTGGCCTGGATCCAGCGCCGCGTCATTTCCCGTGAGACAGTCGTACGCTCTATTTTGGAGACGACGGTAGAGGATGCCTATAAACGCTTGATTGCACCATCCATCGAGCGCGAGGTACGTACAGAGCTGACAGAAGCGGCTGAAGAACGTGCGATTCATATTTTTTCAGAGAACCTCCGCAATTTACTGCTTCAGCCACCTGTAAAAGGCAAAGTAGTGCTCGGTGTGGACCCGGCATTTCGTACAGGCTGTAAGCTGGCTGTCGTAGATGAAACCGGCAAGCTGCTGGAGGTCGCCGTTGTTTATCCGACTCCACCCGTAAACAAAGTGGCGGAGGCATCGGCAAAGGTCAAGCAGATGATTGAAGCATACAGTGTTACCGTAGTGGCGATTGGCAACGGAACGGCGTCACGAGAGACGGAGCAGTTTATTGCGACGCTGCTGAAGGAACTGAAGCGAGACGTTATGTATATCATCGTCAATGAGGCTGGAGCGTCTGTTTATTCGGCTTCCGCAGTGGCCAAGGAAGAGTTTCCAGACCTGGATGTGGCAGAACGCAGTGCAGCATCCATCGCTCGGCGCTTGCAGGACCCGCTTGCTGAACTGGTCAAGATCGATCCGAAGTCCGTTGGGGTAGGACAATACCAGCACGACGTATCCCAATCGCGTCTGGCGGACAGCCTCCAGTTTGTAGTCGAATCGGCAGTTAACCATGTCGGCGTGGACGTCAATACGGCATCACCTTCGCTGCTGCAGTATGTGTCAGGGATCAGTCGGCAGGTCGCGGGCAATATTGTGAAGAAGCGCGAAGAGGTCGGGAAATTCACTACTCGTTCCCAGCTCAAAGAAGTTCCTCGTCTTGGCGCTAAAACGTATGAGCAATGCATTGGCTTTCTACGGATCGTCGATGGAAATAACCTGCTGGACAAGACTCCGATTCACCCTGAGTCCTACACGGCTACTCACAAGCTACTTGCGATGATCGGCATTGCGCCGGAGCAAATCGGCAGCGAGCTGTGCCGGGAGCGGCTGCAAGCGCTGGATGTGGCTGCAACAGCAAGTCAGCTGGGGATCGGGGAGCCGACATTGCAAGACATCGTAGAGAGCTTGCTTCGTCCAGGGCGCGATCCGCGTGATGAACTCCCTAAACCACTGCTGCGCAGCGATGTTCTCCAACTGTCTGATCTCGCTGTAGGCATGAAGCTGCAAGGTACGGTACGGAATGTAGTGGACTTCGGGGCATTTGTGGACATCGGGCTGAAAAATGACGGTCTGGTACACATTTCCCGATTGAGAAAGGGCTTCGTCAAGCATCCGCTTGATGTGGTCACGGTAGGCGATATTGTGGACGTGTGGGTAGTTGAGATTGATGAGAAGCGCCAGCGTGTCGGAATGACGATGATCGAAAAGGCAGAAGGCTAATCGCTTCGCTTCAGATACAGCAAAAAGGCGGCCTCCTCATTTACTGTGGACGGCCGCCATGTTTTTCCCAATATAGGAACCAACAACTGTTCAACAAACGAATTTGTCGAACGTCCTTCCCAATGAAGGCACGCTGCAATTGCCTACGCATCCATTGTGGCATGAAGGTACCTCCTGGATTTAATCGTCTATTGGCAATGTATGCAAGAGACGAGCAGGAGGTACCTCTTTTTGTAAAACTTATTCTTCTTCGTTTAAAAACTCCAGCTGTGCTTGCAGCGCACGAATCTCGGTCAACAAGGAAATAAGCGGATACTCGCTCTCCTGTAGGGAGGCAAAGCGACGCTCCAGCTGGCTTACGTAATCCAGCCCCTCGGTGATCGATAGGTCATTTCCCAGAAGTTCCAGATCAGCGCACTCAGCCAGAACTGCCGGCAGCTCAGGTCGATCGGAAATCGTCAGTTTGTCGATTTCCTTATACAGCCGCTTAAAAAGTGCGACCAGCTGATACATATGAGATTCCGGGAGTGCAACAAAATGCAGCCCTGTGTTCTCCTGCAACATCAAATAGCGCATGAGCTCCTCCACCATTCTACTTTTCTTCCACCCAGTGTAGCCTATCTGTCTAGCACTTTTCAACATTAACTGCTATCGTGAAAGAAGAAGAGAAGCGGAGGAGATGAGATGACCGATCAGGAATTGCAAATGCTGGTGGAGACAATATCCAGCGAGTTTTTTGCCACGCCCTTTCGCCATCAGGCCCGCTTTAACAGCAGATTGCGCACGACGGGCGGTAGATACCTGCTGCGCTCGCACGATATTGAGCTAAATCCTCGGCATTTGGAGGAGCATGGTTTAGAAGAGCTGGCAGCGATCATCAAGCATGAGCTGTGTCACTATCATCTGCATATTGCGAAGAAAGGGTACCGTCATGCGGATCGAGATTTTCAGGTGTTGCTTAAACAGGTGGGAGGAAGTCGATACTGTCAGCAAGTAGGCAATGGTCGCACGGTTTTGCCCTATCGCTACGAGCTTGTTTGCCGGGCATGTGGGATGAGCTACAAGCGCAAACGCAAAATGAACCCGGCCAAGTATCGGTGCGGACGTTGTAGCGGCAAGCTGGTGCTGCGCGAATTAAAAGAGATAGCTCAGCCCTAGGGTGCGCGTTGCCGGGGCTTTCTTGCACGTCTTTTGACAGCAGAGGTATAATGAATTCACTATGCAGTAAAGGAGCGTTTGAGGTGGCACAAGATGAATTTTCCTTGATCCGGCAATGGACAAGTCGGTCGGACGGACAGGAAGGGGACGGCTTGACCGTCGGGCTCGGGGATGATGCCGCCGTTTTTACGCCAGGGCACGCGATGGAGGTCGTTGCTTGCTGTGATGCTATGGTGGAAACCGTCCATTTTTTAAAAACAACCATGAGCCCGAGCGACATAGGGTACAAGGCAGTCATGAGCAACATTAGTGATGTGGCAGCCATGGGCGGATATGCGAGGTACGCATTGGTCAGTATTGCGGTATCGCCAAAGTGGTCGCCAGAGGAATGCAGTCAAATCTATGATGGCATTTATCAGGCTTGTGAGCTGTATGGTGTGCGTGTCATTGGCGGTGATACGGTGTCTGCGCCAGATGCCCTTCACCTGTCAGTGACGGTGCTTGGCGAAGTGGAAAAAGGCAGGGCCCTTCGCCGCTCGCAGGCTGCCGCCGGACAGACTGTGTTTGTTACCGGGCATATCGGAACCTCGGCAGCGGGGCTTCACCTGCTGTTGCAGGAAAAGAATGGAGCTAGCAGCTCTGGCGTGTGGAGGGAGCTGGAGATAGCTCACCAGCGTCCGCTGGCTCAGGTTGCTGCGGGGAGACTGCTTCTCGCTTCTGGGGTATGCAGTGCCCTAAATGACGTGAGCGACGGTCTGGCATCGGAGCTATGGGAGATTGCGGAAGCGAGTCAAGTAGCGATATCAGTCGATGCTGCGCAGATCCCTATCAGAGAAGATGTCTGCGCTTATGCAACACAGGTAAACAAGGACCCTTTGGAATGGGCTTTTTATGGGGGCGAGGACTACCAGCTCGTTGGCACAGTTGAATCGAGCAAGGTAGACGAGATTGCACAGAAATTCGCGTCCGCTGGTATTCCATTTGCTGTTATTGGCCGGGTAGAGGCACAGAGTGAGGACGGAGTGCCAGCTCTTTCCCTGATACGCGATGGCTTGCAGCTTCCGTTGCCTAAAGCCGGCTTTAACCATTTTGGGCAGCGTGGATGAGGAGTGATAACGAACATGACATATACATGGAGGCTTTCGGGTGCAGTACAAACACAGCGCTTTGCTGCATGCTTGGCAGACCAGCTGCAGCCCGGTGATTTGCTTGCACTCGAAGGCGATCTTGGTGCAGGCAAGACTACATTTACGCAAGGGTTGGGGCGAGGACTTGGCGTTCGGCAAGTAGTGAACAGTCCGACGTTTACAATCATAAAAGAATATCAGGGCCGTTTGCCGTTATACCATATGGATGTGTATCGGGTAGGCGATGATGTAGACTCGCTTGGGCTAGACGATTACTTTTTTGGCGAAGGAGTCTGTGTGGTAGAGTGGGCTTCCTTGATCGAAGAGGTGCTTCCAAACGAGCGATTGACCGTTTACTTGCGTACAGAAGGAGCAGAAGAACGGACGATTGAGCTGGTGCCTCAGGGGGCACGATATGTGAATTTGTGTGAGGAGTTTGATTTTGATGCGTGTACTGGCAATTGATACATCCAATCTGGTGTTAAGTGTAGCTGTCGTAGAGGAAGAGAGAGTCCTGGCAGAGATGACAACCAACCAGCAAAAGAACCACTCGATTCGACTCATGGATTGTGTCAGTGAATTGCTGGACGCAACAGGTACCTTGCCAGAGCAGCTCAGCGGATTGGGAGTAGCCAATGGACCTGGCTCCTACACGGGCGTAAGGATCGGGGTGGCGTCGGCAAAGAGCATGGCATGGTCACTAGACATTCCCGTGATCGGAATTTCCAGCCTGCAGGTAGTGGCGATGAATGCACTTGGCTTTCCAGGAATGATTGTGCCACTGTTTGATGCCCGCAGAGGACAGGTTTACACAGGATGCTATCGTACAGACGGCATGGAGAGCGTACGGGCGTGTGAAAACGAAAAAATCATTCTGCTCGAGGAGTGGCTTCCACACCTTCGTGATCAGGCACAGGGAGAGGCGATCCTGTTTCTTGGCGAAGACGTTCGGATACACAAAGAAGCGATTGTGCAGGTGCTGGGTGAGCAGGCGAAGTTTGCCTCTCCCGCTGCGAATCATCCCCGAGCAGCCCACATCGGTTATCTGGCGATGAAAAAGCTGCAGGATGGCACGAATGCGCATGAGCTGGTTCCGGAGTATCTCCAATTGGCGGAAGCGGAAGCAAAATGGCTGGCCCAAAAGCAGGAGGGTTTGGTAAAGGAGTAATCATATGAGTCAACATACAGATTTGGAATACCGCTTTATGACGATGCAGGATGTTGGGGCAGTCGCCGAGCTGGAGCGGTTGTCCTTTTCAACACCGTGGCCGCATGATGCTTTCGTCAACGAGCTGACGATGAATCCGAATGCGCGCTATGTCGTTGTCGTTCATCAGAATCGAATCGTCGCCTACTGCGGCATGTGGATTGTGCTCGATGAAGCGCACATCACGAATGTTGCGGTTCATCCGTTGTTTCGGGGAAAGAAAATCGGGCTCGGGCTTATGCTCAAAATGATGAGTGTAGCGAGATCGTTTGGTGCACAGAGCATGACACTAGAAGTACGGACTTCCAATGTTGTGGCGAGAAATATGTACATCAAGCTCGGATTTAAAGAGCATGGAGTACGCAAAGGGTACTATTCGGACAATAACGAGGACGCAATAATTATGTGGGTGACATTGTAATGAACAGGACATATAACTCGCGCTACGAGATGCGCGTACAAGAAGCTTATCAAGCACATAAAGAGTCAGGTGCTCCGACCTATATTTTGGGGATTGAAACCAGCTGTGACGAAACCTCCGCATCCGTTGTTCGGGACGGATGCGAGGTGCTCTCCAATGTCATTGCTTCACAAGCTGATATTCACAAACGATTCGGCGGGGTGGTGCCAGAGGTAGCCTCCCGCAGGCACGTGGAGAACATTACGCTGACGATCGAAGAAGCATTGGCCGAGGCAGGCAAGACACTGGCTGATATTCAGGCGATTGCCGTCACGTACGGTCCAGGACTCGTGGGGGCACTATTGGTTGGCGTAGCAGCTGCTAAGGCTGTATCTTTGGCGAGAGGAATTCCACTGATCGGCGTTCACCATATCGCAGGCCACATCTATGCGAACCGTTTGGTAGAAGAAATGGATTTCCCGCTGATTGCGCTGGTCGTTTCGGGAGGCCATACTGAGCTGGTCTGGATGAAGGAGCACGGTCAATTTGAAATTTTGGGCGAAACGCGTGATGACGCTGCTGGTGAAGCCTATGACAAGGTAGCACGGGCACTGAATTTGCCGTACCCAGGCGGTCCACACATTGACCGACTCGCGCACGAAGGCGAAGCGAATGTACCGCTTCCTCGTTCGTGGCTGGAGCCAGGCTCGTACGATTTCAGCTTTAGTGGCTTGAAGTCAGCTGTACTCAATACCTTGCACAATGCCGCTCAGCGTGGAGAGTCGATCGAGCCAGCGAATCTCGCGGCCAGCTTTCAGGACTCGGTAACAGAGGTACTCGTAGAAAAAACGCTCCGAGCTGTACGTGAATACGGAGCGAAGCAGGTGCTTTTGGCAGGTGGCGTGGCAGCCAACCGCGGATTGAGAGATCGGCTGCAGGAGCGGTGCAAGGCAGAAGGAGTTCCACTCGTTATTCCTCCATTCTCGCTCTGTACGGACAACGCTGCCATGATCGCAGCGGCAGGCTATATCAAGTATGAAAAAGGACAATTTGCCAAGCTGGATCTTAATGGTGTACCAGGCTTGTCGCTTACTGAGCAGTAATGACTGATCAAATAAAAAAGGGAGTTATCCACATTTGGATAACTCCTTTTTCGTTGTACCAAAAAGCGAAGGGCTTACATCTGATAGACACCTTTTTTACTGTACAGAGCCTTTGATTTTTTCAAAAAGAGGACTCAATTTGGAGCCGAGCTGCTGGTATAGCTCCTGTTCCTCTGCTGTCAGCCTGTCTTCATGAGGAACTCCATTTTGATCAGTGATCTTCAGCTTTAGCTGCATCAGCTGCTTGGTTAAGGCCACATATTCTGTAAATTCCTCGTCTGTCAGCTTTCCTTTGGCTTCTTGAAGAAAGGCTTCTATCTCGTTGTAGCTTTGCTGGGTTCCTCCCCGTTCCATAATTGCTTTGGAATCTCCAAAGATTTGATCAGCCAGATAGGGAGTGGCTAGAGCAGCGGTAGGAATCAGAATGGCTATTGCAACGATGCTGGCAAGCAGTCTTTTTTTCATGAGCGGTTGTCTTCCTTTCTTTTGCTGCAAAAAGTGTTGATACGTACGGTGGACTCGTTTCTCTACTTCAAGCGGAATCGGCATTTCTTTGCCTGCTTGAAGCAGCTCCTCACGCAGTTGTTTTTCAATGGGCATATAGGTCACCTTCCGCTATTGGGTATCGTTTTCGTAATTCCTTCAGTCCAAGATGGTGTCTGGACTTGACTGTACCCAAGGGAATTTTCAGCAGGTCAGCGATTTCTTCCAGAGAGTAATCGTGAAAATAGCGGAGTATCACAACTACCCGTAGCTTGTACGACAATTGGCGAACAGATCGAAACAGCTCAAGCTGCGACTCTGATTGCAGAACGACTCGCTCTGTCCAGTCATATTGCTGCGTAGCGAGCAGGCGATTGCGCTCAAATATACGCAAGCGGCGCCAGGCTTTTCTTTTCCAATCCTGGACTTGTCGTACGGTAATACCGTGCAGCCAGTAGCGAAAAGGCCTGCTGGGATCATATGTGTGATAGGAACGCCACATGCGAAGGTAAACCTCATTTACGATGTCCTCGATCTCCTGCTTGTTGAAGACGAGGAAGGCGACTGTGCGATAGACGTCCTGATGCGTCGCATGATAAACCAGTGGAAATGCCGTTTCGTCTCCTAGAATCATTTTTTCTAGGAGTGGAAGTAACTCTTTATCATTCATGGGGGCCCCTCCTGAACGTGTTACAACTCTATATTCGCTCTTTTGCAGGAAAAGGTTCAGTATTCAGGCTGCATGTTCCGTTTATCTACTGTATCGGCAGATTGATCGGCTGAATTTGGAGCAGAACAATAAATTATCCACAAGGAAGGATAACTTTGCGGGTTGTTCACACCCCCACCTGTGAATACTGGTGATAACATGAAAAATGACCGGGAAAATCGCCGGATGAAGCAATTTAAGCTTGTGGATTATCCTGTGGAAAATGTGGATAAGACGAGTAGAGTTATCAACAGGAGGCATCTCGTGAAGACAAAAATCTTGCTCAGTTTACTTGCATTCCTAATATTGTTTGCAGCTACAAATATCGGAAATCGCATAGCCACAGCTAAAGAAGCTCAGCAAGTACTCGTGCTGTTTGTGGAGGGAATGTCTTTTTTAGACATGGAGACCTTCGCAGGTAATCCGGCTGTGGATAAATGGGTAAAGGAAGCATCTGCTGGCGCTGTCTCTATGCGCACACCTGGAGCACGGACTGCCCCGAACGGCTATTTGCTTATGGGAAGTGGCGGACAAGCCCAGTACAGTGTAAAAAGCGGAACGGCCTATCACACTGCCGAGTCGTTGTCAGCTAGAGAAACAGCTGGAGACCGGGTGAGAGAGCTTGGCGGAATAGCAGAAAACAATCTAGGGTCATCGATTGTGTACCCGGGGATATATCGATTGCTGGCAGAAAATGAGGACAAGCCGTTTTCGGCGAGGATAGGGCTGTTGGGAGATACTCTTGCTGCTAAAGGAATTCGGGTGTCAGCTTACGGCAATGGAGATTATGAAGACGCAAGGCAGCGCCACAGTGTCCTGTTTGCGATGGATGGAAAAGGACGCGTGCCGTATGGTGATATATCAGCAAACAGTCTGCTGCCTGCCAATGGCTATCCGTATGGGGTGAAAACAAACTACACGCATATATTCAACCAAATCCAGGCTGATCAAAAGTCGGGGGTTATTACGGTTCAGCTTTCCGATTTGGCGCGTCTCTACCAGCTGGCAAATGATATGGAGCCTACACAGTTTGCCCGTCACTATCATCAGGTGCTAACGGACTTGTCTCATTTTGTGGATCAAGTGCTACAGCGACAAAAAGAGAACCAGCTCATCATTCTGACTTCACCAGCGGTCCATGCGGTAGCGACAAAGGAAAAAGTGCTGCTATCTCCGATTCTCATTTGGAACAACAAAGACAGAGGCCTGCTTACATCTGCGACGACACGTCAATCCGGGCTCATTAGCGGAGTAGATATTTTGCCAACAGTTTTAGCGTGGTTAAACGTACCGCTACCGAGTGATTTGGCTGGACATGCCGTGAAGGTAGACCTGGAGAGAACAACGATGAATGAACTGCTGGATCAAGTAAAGCAAATTCATCACACATATGCCACAAGACCTGCCGTCATCTATACATACGTCATGCTGCAAATCATTACGCTTGCCTGTGCGGCGCTATTGTGGTTGTGGGGGAAAAGAAGGACGGGCTCGATATACGCCGGGCTGCGCCGCGGTGTTCGTCTCGCACTATTGGCACTTCTCTGGTTTCCTCTCCTATTGCTGGTGGAAGGGGTGCTCGGATGGAATGCTTCCGGGCAGGTTGTTTTAGGCCTGCTCATCACAGTGGCGCTACTGGCTGCCTTCCTGCAGGAGCACCGCTCGCTTTCACACACGACACTAATCATAAGCGGTGCCACGGCATTTGCAATTTTAATCGACGGGTGGAGTGGGGCGACGATGATGCGCCATTCATACCTCGGCTATGACCCTGTCATCGGGGCTCGCTTTTATGGATTAGGCAATGAATACGAGGGTGTACTAATCGGCAGTGCGATCCTGTTTGTGGCTTCGCTTTATCAGGCCTACAAGCAGTCGGGTAGCCACGACTCGCCACGCAAAAGCGTCCTGTTGCCGGGGACGGCTGCCATTTTTTTCGGACTGGCGCTGTACTATATGGTGGCTCCAGGCTTGGGTACGGACGCAGGCGGCTTTCTCGCCGGATTAGTTGGTTTTTTCGTTGCCTTTGCAAGGCTGCAGGGCTTACGGATTGGCAAAAAGGGCCTCCTGATGCTAGCAGGAGGCCTGATGCTCGGTGTCGCTGTATTGATAGCCGGAAGTCTGCTAACCGATCAGCCCTTAACACATGTAGGGCGTGTTTCCCAGCAGATCGTGTCAGGAGAATGGGCGGAGGTTGGCAAGATGCTGGAGCGCAAGCTGGCTATGAATCTGCGGTTAATCCGGGTTTCGATGTGGAGTAAGGTGTTCGTCGTATCTCTGGTCGTGCTTGGCTTACTGGCGCTTAGAAACGATCGATTCCTGCGCCATTTGGCACTGGATACACCATTTCTGGTTAAAGGCTTTGCTGGTGTAATCGCAGGTTCACTGGCAGGACTGGTGCTGAATGACTCTGGTATCGTGACAGCAGCCACCTGCATCGTTTTTCTCGTCGTTCCCGCACTTTATGCGGCTTTGGAGGAGCCGGCACATGAGCGCTGCTCGACGTGAGGTTATGCCTCGGAGAGCTCGCTCCATTCGTCATACAGCTGCTCCAGCTCTTGTTTTGCGGCATGAATCTGATCGTTTCTTTCTTTTGCCTGGACATGGTCACTATAGATCTCAGGAAGACACAGCTCTTCTTCCCATTTGGTAATATCGGCTTCCCGTTTTTGGATCGCGGCTTCGATCTCTTCCAGACGGCGCTGGCGTTGGCGTTCCCGCTTCTTGGCTTCCTTATCCAGCTCGTAGGATGATTTTTCAGGTTGAACAGAGGCAGCACTGCCTTGCTTTTTGGCAGGGAGTGCTGCTTGCTCGGCTGCAAGCTCCGCCAGCTCTTGCTTTTTCTCTACATAGTAGTCGTAGTTGCCCAAATAACTGGTCACACCATCACCTGTTAGCTCAAGCACCCGGGTTGAGATTTTATTCAGGAAGTAGCGGTCATGGGAAACGAACAGGATGGTTCCCGGATAATCGTAGAGCGCATTTTCCAAGACTTCCTTGCTGAAAATGTCCAAATGGTTAGTAGGCTCGTCGAAGATCAGGAAGTTGGCTTGCCTTAGCATGAGCTTTGCCAAGGATACACGTGCGCGTTCTCCGCCAGACAGGTCGGAAATGCGCTTTTGTACATCATCCCCACTGAATAGGAAGTTGCCTAGCAGCGTACGCACGTCTTTTTCCAGCATTTGCGGATACTCATCCCAGATTTCACCGAGCACCGTATTGCGTTCGTTCAGATTGCGATGCTCTTGGTCGTAATAGCCGATTGTGACGTTGCTGCCAAAATCTATGCTGCCACGAAGCGCGCTCAGCTGCTCCACGATCGTTTTGAGCAAGGTGGATTTGCCAATCCCGTTAGGTCCGACCAGCGCGACTCTCTCTTCGCGTTCAATCTCAAACGTAATGCCCGAAGAGAGGACAGCATCCGGGTAGCCAATAGCGACATTCGCTGCCTTCATCACGATGGTTCCGCTCATTTTGGAAACATCAAAGGAAAAATGGACCGATTTGTTTTTCATGATCGGCTTGTCCATGCGGTCTATTTTTTCTAATGTCTTACGTCTGCTTTGTGCGCGCTTGGTTGTTGTGGCACGAGCGATGTTTCGAGCGATAAAATCCTCCAGCTTGGCGATTTCATCCTGCTGCTTTTCAAATCGCTTCAAATCTTGCTCCAGCCGCGCAGCCTTTTGATCGAGGAATTGACTGTAGTTGCCGACGTAACGTGTGGCACGTGTTCGCTCGATTTCATAAACAACGGTCACCAACTTGTCGAGGAAGTAGCGGTCATGGGATACGACGAGGATTGCTCCCTGATAGTTTTGCAAATAGGTTTCCAGCCAGGTGAGTGTTTCAATATCCAGGTAGTTGGTCGGCTCATCGAGTAGAAGAATCGTTGGAGACTGCAGCAGCAGCTTGGCCAGAGCCAAACGTGTTTTTTGTCCGCCGCTTAGCGTACGAATCGGCGTCTGGTAATCCATATCGGCAAAGCGAAGTCCGTGCAACACTCCGCGAATCGCCCCCTCATAGCTGTAACCTCCGCGCTCCTTGAACGCTTCTGAGCGGTGAGAGTAATTTTCCAATAGCTGCTGGTAACGTTTTTCATCAGCGAGGATAGCAGGATCGCCCATTTTTGCTTCCAGCGCACGCAGCTCCTTTTCCTCGACCTGCAGATGAGCAAATACAGAAAGCAGCTCGTCCCAAATGCTTCTCTCCGATTCCAGCCCGCTGTTTTGTGCCAAATAGCCAATCGTTACCTCTTTGGGAATCCGTACAATTCCGCCGTCGTAGCTCAGCTCGCCAGCGAGAATCTTCATCAAGGTAGATTTTCCGGCACCATTGACACCAACGAGCCCAACGCGTTCACCCGTTTGTATTTGCAGGGAAATGTCTTGTAGAATGGTCTCGACACCATACGTTTTTTCTATATGTTCAGCTTGTAGCAAGATCATGTGGTTCACCTCTTTATATACTAATGCAAGTGTAGCCTAGAGAGAGTGTACGGGACAAGCCTAGAGGGGCGTTGTTTGAACCCGTGCAAAAGGAGAGCGGTTGAAAGTGGACAAAAAAGCGGATAAAAAACAGCTCCGAACCCATATTATGGAGGCGCGAAAAACGATGTCTCCAGAAGAACGCAAGCTTCGATCTGAGAGAGCATGCAGTCATTTGCTGGCATGCGAGCAAGTGGTGAGCAGCAAAGCAATTATGGCCTTTCATCCTTTTGGAGCCGAGATGGATATTCTCCCGTTTATTGAGCAAGCGAAAAAACGAGGACAGGAAATCTGGCTGCCCCTGACACGCCCTTCTGAGCGGCGTCTGGTTCCGTACGTATTTAGTGGACCGGAAATGTTAAAGCAGGGAGTATATGGTATCTGGGAGCCCGATCCGGAAAAAGCGGTGCCTGCAGACGTAGAAAAGCTCGACGTGGTGCTCGTTCCTGGTGTGGCATTTGATCGATTCGGGGGTCGCATGGGCTATGGAGGCGGCTACTACGATCGTTTTCTTGCAGGACTTATGCATCGCCCATTTTTACTAGGAATAGGATTCTCCATGCAGGTAGTAGACCATGTACCACTTGAGCCGCACGATATACCACTGGATGCTTTGGTGACTGAGGAAGGCCTTTTTCATTCGTGAACGTTTTGTGTCAGGAACTCTCTTTTCTGACAGTACTATCTACAGCACGGACAAAAAAGTGTACAATACTATCGAATGAAAAAACGGAGGAATGAGCTGTGGGCAAATGGAAGGTAGGCGTAATTTCGGCAAGTGATTCGATTGCCAGAGGAGAGCGGACAGATGATCGTATTCCGATCATTCGTCATCTGACAAGGGAATGGCTGCACGTAGACGTCGCTGTATACCGTGCCGTTACCGATGATATGGAAGACTTGAAGGAAAACATGATCGAATTCGTGGATCGGGAAAAGTGTGACCTATTGATCGTAACAGGCGGGACCGGTCTTAGCCCGCGTGATGTCACCCCGGAAGTGACAGCATGGGTGATGGACAGACCAGTTCCAGGGCTGGCAGAAGAAATGCGCCGTGCCGGCCTGCAGCAATCTCGTCGTGCGATGTTGACACGTGCGGTTGCGGGTACGCGTGGAAACTCGTTGATTATCAACCTTCCTGGCAATCCAAAAGGCGTAGAGATCTGTTTCAACGCGATCGGCGATATGCTGGCGGATGCCTTGCACATTTTGCAAGGAACAGGAGAGGCCAATGAAGATTGGGGAGGATTGGGTTGGTAGAAAAACCACAAATGCGTGAAGTGCCTGTACGTGAAGCGATTGGCATGATGCTGCCACACGACATGACACAAATTCTGCCCGGAGAATTCAAGGGCCGGTTGTTTAAAAAGGGTCATGTTGTTACGGAAGCAGACATCGAGCCACTCTTGTCGATCGGAAAAGAACATATTTATGTGCTAGAAATGCCAGAGGGCTTCATTCATGAGGAAGAAGCGGGGATTCGTATTGCCAAAGCTGTTTCCGGAGAAGGTTTGACCTTGACACAGCCGTACGAAGGCAAAGTCTCGATGAAAGCATCTCGTTCCGGTTTGGCTAAGATCAACGAGGAAGCCGTTCATGCGCTCAATGCATTGGAAGGTATTGCATTTTCTACCATGTATGGAGATCAGGTGGTCCATCCCGGTCATACACTGGCAGCCACCCGGATTATCCCGCTGATCATGGAGGAGACTCGTATTATCCAACTGGAGGAGCTGGCGAAGCAGTTTGGTGAGCCGATTGTGCAGGTAAAGTCTTTCCTGGATAAATCGGTTGGTCTCGTCACCACGGGTGGAGAAGTTTTTTCAGGACGAATTGCAGACAAATTCGGTCCGGTGATTCGCTCCAAGGTAGAGGCGCTGGGCTCAACGGTTGTGGAGCAGCGTTTGGCACCTGATGACAAAGATGCGATTGAGCAGGAGATTCACTATTTCCTCGATAAAGGTGTCGATTTGGTACTGGTTACAGGCGGCATGTCTGTGGACCCTGATGACCGTACACCAGGAGCGATTGCAGGTGTAGGGGCTGAAGTGGTAAGATATGGCACACCGATGCTTCCGGGGTCCATGCTGATGGTTGCTTACAAAGGTGACACTCCAATCCTGGGCTTGCCTGGGGCTGTTATGCATGAGACATTTACTTCGTTTGACGTTTTTCTACCACGGATTTTGGCAGGAGAGAGAATTGAGGCTTCTGACATGACGAGGTTGGGATATGGTGGTTTACGAAAGTGTTAGCTGGTTAGACTGACAATTAACAGGAAAAAGGAGTGAAGGCAAATGGGCAGTATCGGGATTCCTGGATTAATTTTAATTTTGATTTTGGCGCTTGTCCTGTTTGGTCCCAAAAAGCTTCCAGAGCTGGGACGTGCCGTTGGTCATACCTTGAAAGAATTCAAGAACGCGACGCGCAGTCTGACTAGCGATGAGGAAGACGATGATGATGCAAAGCGCAAAGAGCTGGCTGCAAAGGATACAAGCAAGGACGCTACTACAGCCAAGGCTGCGGTTGTGACTGAAAAGGATGCGTTTGACCGCGAAAAGATTGAGCGTGAAGTACGTGAGAGAATCGAACGCGAGCGCCTTGAAAAGGAAATCCGCGAAAAGCTGGAAATGGAGCGCACGCAGCTAGAAAAGGAACAGCAAAAGGCGTAATTGGGTAAGGTGGTTGCCATGACGGATCAAGAAATGACAGTGGTTGAACACCTGACGGAGCTGCGCAAGCGTATCATTTGGGTGTTGGCCGTATTTATTGTCGCGTTGATTGCCGGCTTCTTCTGTGCCGGTCCGCTCATTGAGTATTTGAAGCAAGAGCCGATTGCAGATGGAGTGCCGATCATCTCCTTGCATCCCTCGGACGCACTTCGCGTGTACATGCAGTTTGCTTTTCTCATTGGAATTGTTGCCACTCTTCCTGTGGCACTTTATCATGTATGGCGGTTTGTTTCACCCGGTTTGGAGAAGAACGAGCGGAGAGGGACGCTTTATTTTATCCCGGCTGCAAGCTTTCTGTTTGTGATTGGCATTTTGTTTGGTTATTACGTGGTCTTTCCGATGATCATGCAGTTTATGACCTCGACGTCTGCCAGCATCGGGGTAAATCCTAACTACGGCATCGGCGAGTATTACGGATTTATGTTCAACATGGTAATTCCATTCGGTGTGTTGTTTCAGCTCCCGATCATTGTCATGTTCCTCACGCGTCTGCGTATTCTCAATCCGATGAGGCTGGCAAAGGTACGTCGGTTTGCCTATTTCGGTTTAACTGTTATAGGTGTTACGCTGACGCCGCCGGACATTGTAAGTGATGTGTTGGTTATCATCCCTTTGCTGCTTTTGTACGAGCTGAGCATTTGGCTGTCACGGGTTGTGTACCGTAAGCAGCTGAAGGAGCAAGAGGAATGGGAAAGTGAATACAGCTTGGAAGCGGACGAGGTTGTTCGCTAACGACTCATGAAGTCTCCTGTTTTCAAAGCGGGAGGCTTTTTTTATTTGCTCTTTCTGTGGTAGGTTCGATTCCTTTACGCATGGATGTATATAACGGTGAGATGGGAAATACTAGGAAAGCTATTTGAGGGGAGGTGCATTCCAACAAGATGTGGCTGATTCTATGCTTGGCGTTGTTTTTTTCTGGCGGGACGGCACACGCAGCGGAGCAGGTAGAGCTGTTTGACTCTGATCAACAAAAGGTCGTCGCGACATTTGCCAATACTGAGGTGTTTCAGGCTGAGGCGCAAAAGCTGCTGCACAGTGTGAGTGGACGTGTGCTTGAGCTGAATCCGTCGCTTGAGCATGCGATGATTGTCAGGATACCGCTAGCTCCTCCGCAGCACTTGACGCATTCCTCTTCGGGGATTGATACAGATATCGCGGAGATGTTTGTCATTATGCCGAAAAAGGGAAGCCGACCGCCATGGATGATTTTACATACCAAGCAATATGAAACGGTAGTCGTAGAGTTTGGAGCAAAAGTGGAGCAGCTTCGAAAGCAGGTTCAGCTTCCATGAACACAAGAACAAGGACAAACCCGGCCCGTCCGAAAAGGGGCGTGCCGAGCTTGTCCCATTCGCCAAATCATTTAGTTGCGAGGTGTCAAAAAAGCTTGTGTGTAGTAGTCCGCGATCACTCCAACACCTAATTGGGTAAAATCCTTTTCCAAAACGTTTTTGCGATGACCTGGACTGTTCATCCAGCTTTCATGGGCTTCAATCGCATCGGGATAGCCGGCTGCGATATTTTCGCCTGCCATGCTGTAGGGGACCGAGGCTTGCTTTAAACGGTCAAAAGGACTGGTGCCAGTCGTAGCGGAGACGTGATCGAAGAAATTGTTCGCCTCCATGTCATGACTATGGCCTCTTGCTACCTGGGCCGCCTTTTCATTCCACTGAAGTGCAGGCAGCTTGTAGCGATAGCGTGAAACGTTAACCAGATCAAGAATTTGTCGCTCATATGCCTCGTTTACCAATTCACGCTCGCCCACGCTCAGGGCAGGAGGGTTAAAATCGGGTGCCTTTCCTTGATAAGACCATTTTGTATCGTAAAAGCCCCCGCGCAATAGCATCTGGGTGTCAATCATGCGGACAGCCGTTACTTTATTGTCATTTTGCTTGTCCAGATAATAGATAAAGGGCGTGCCGTTTTGCATAACCAGAGGACGCTGCTGTTTTTGGTTTGTCATCTGGATTTGGGCACCCATATAAGAAAAGGAGACGATGTCTTGTAGATCATATTGACGCTCTAGCGACTGCTGGCTCATGCCAACACCGACATTGCCCAGTGTGGCTTGTGGAGCCAATGAGTACAGGTCGACTACTTTGTTGTTTGCTATGCCTACCTGTATGTATTTTGCTGGGTCACTATTATAGATCCACCATTGATAGCCCAGACTGCTCGGTTCGATGCGGACTGGCTTTCCTAATTCTTTGGTTACTTCCTCTGATGACATGCCGATTGTCAGTCCAAATAGAGTCTGGAGAGACGTTTTTTTCGCGATAGCAGGAGCCGTGGTGTCGCTAGGTGTCTTAGCGGTTGTGCTAGCGGGTACGGCTGGTGGCAGAGCAGCTGGTGCAGCATCCGTGGGCGGGTTGGGAGCGACTGTAGGCTCGACAAATGCGGGAGGTTGTCCAACCCAGGCAAAATGGGTAGAGCCATCCCAGCCTACTGGTTTGTTCAGGTGGCGACCAATGATGGACAACGGGACATAAACGGTGCCGCGATACTCAATGGTGGCAGGGAGTTCCTTTCCGCCTTCTTTATAGTAGCCGGGCTTTTCGCTGGTGGCGATTTCCCTCCCGTCCCAATAAATCGAGGCAGGATAAATACTGACACGAATAAAGGAAGTATTATCGGATGAGAAGAAGCGGCCAATCCCCAGGACACAGAGGACGACGATCCCGATCCAAAGCCATTTGTGCATGTGAGGGTTCCCTCCTTGAGAGTAGCTCTGTTCTGATTCTATGATTGATTTATATGACAGGGTCTGGTTACTAGAACTGAATACTAGGGCGGCTGCTAGAAAAAAGGGTTTAGAGATTTCAAATGGAAAAAAGTGAGGGAAACTACTTGCAAAGTACATAGTGATTCAATTATTATAGGAATTGGGTGTTAGCACTCATACAAGACGAGTGCTAACAACAGTAAATTTGTTTACCTACATTTTTTGAGGAGGGTGTTTTTAGTGCTTAAGCCATTGGGTGACCGTGTGGTAATCGAAGCTATCTCCAAAGACGAAACGACTGCAAGCGGTATCGTTTTGCCTGATTCTGCAAAGGAAAAACCGCAAGAAGGCCGCGTAATCGCAGTAGGTTCTGGTCGTGTTGCTGACAACGGCGAGCGCATCGCGTTGGAAGTAAAAGACGGCGATAAAGTAATCTTCTCCAAATACGCTGGTACTGAAGTAAAGGTAGACAATAAGGAATACCTCGTGCTGCGCGAATCCGATATCCTCGCGATCATCGGTTAAGGCTCTTGACATAGGAAGTCGAACGAAAAACACATAACAGGAGGTAGAGATAAGATGGCAAAACAAGTGAAATTCTCTGAAGACGCTCGCCGCTCGATGCTCCGCGGTGTTGAAACACTGGCAAACGCAGTAAAAGTTACACTCGGTCCAAAAGGCCGTAACGTGGTACTGGAGAAAAAGTTCGGTTCTCCATTGATCACAAACGACGGTGTAACCATCGCGAAAGAAATCGAGCTGGAAGACGCTTACGAAAACATGGGTGCGCAGCTGGTTAAAGAAGTTGCTACCAAAACAAACGACATCGCAGGTGACGGTACTACCACTGCAACTGTTCTGGCGGCAGCGATGATCCGTGAAGGTCTGAAAAACGTAACTGCTGGCGCTAACCCAATGGTTATCCGTCGCGGTATGGAAAAAGCAGTTCGCGCTGCTGTTGAAGAAATCAAATCCATCGCAAAGCCGGTTGAGAACAAATCCTCCATCGCGCAAGTAGCTGCTATTTCCGCTGACGATCCAGAAGTAGGAAACCTGATCGCTGAAGCTATGGAAAAAGTGGGCAAAGATGGCGTAATCACTGTTGAAGAATCCAAAGGATTCGTAACAGAGCTGGAAGTTGTAGAAGGTATGCAATTTGACCGTGGATACGCTTCCCCTTACATGATCACTGACACTGACAAGATGGAAGCAGTTCTCTCCAACCCATACATCTTGATCACTGATAAAAAAATCTCCAACATCCAAGAAGTTCTGCCTGTACTTGAGCAAGTAGTACAAAGCGGCAAACCTCTCTTGATCATCGCTGAAGATGTAGAAGGCGAAGCATTGGCTACTCTCGTAGTAAACAAACTGCGTGGTACCTTCACAGCTGTAGCGGTTAAAGCACCTGGCTTCGGCGATCGCCGCAAAGCTATGCTGCAAGACATCGCTGCTCTGACTGGCGGCGAAGTGATCACTGAAGAGCTGGGTCTGGATCTGAAATCCACCAAGCTGGAACAATTGGGCCGCGCTGGAAAAATCGTGGTTACCAAAGAAAACACAACTGTTGTTGAAGGTGCTGGCGACAAAGCAGCAATCGAAGGCCGCGTAGCTCAAATCCGTCAACAAATCGAAGATACTACCTCCGATTTCGATCGTGAAAAACTGCAAGAGCGTCTGGCTAAACTGGCTGGCGGCGTAGCAGTTGTTAAAGTCGGTGCAGCTACTGAGACCGAACTGAAAGAGAAAAAACTCCGCATCGAGGACGCTCTCAACTCTACTCGCGCTGCAGTAGAAGAGGGTATCGTACCTGGTGGTGGTACTGCTCTGATCAATGCGATCAAAGCGGTTGAAGCGATCAAAGTAGATGGCGAAGAGGCTGTTGGTGTGCAAATCGTACTCCGTTCCCTGGAAGAGCCAGTTCGTCAAATCGCAGCGAACGCAGGTCTGGAAGGATCTGTAATCGTAGAGCGTCTGAAAAAAGAAGCTGTAGGTATCGGCTTCAACGCTGCTAGTGAAGAGTATGTAAACATGCTTGAAGCTGGTATCGTAGACGCGGCGAAAGTAACTCGTTCCGCACTGTCCAATGCAGCATCTGTAGCAGCTATGTTCCTGACTACAGAAGCAGTAATTGCTGACAAACCAGAAGAAAACAAAGCTCCTATGGGCATGCCAGATATGGGTGGCATGGGCGGTATGGGCATGATGTAAGAAACGGGATACCGTTTCGAGAGGGAGGCAGACAATCGTCTGTCTCTTTTTTTTGCTATGGGCTTTGGGTCAGCTGATATGCACGAGGATGATTCTTATGAACTATTATCTGAAAAATACGAATATTTTGTTGAAAAAATATTTCCGAATTCTATAATAGATTGTAAAATATTACTACATAGAGAGAATTGCACAGAAGACAAGCAGCATAAATCTTGCATGGAGGAGATCTTTTGATGAGACGTGTAGGGGTTTGGTTGTTTTGTGTCTTGCTACTGTTTGTTTTGGCTGCGTGTAATGGAGGGACTTCAGCACCAGCGTCAGGAGGGCAGACTGAAGGATCGACTGCACCAGCCACAGAGCCGGCAAAAGGGGAGCCGGTGGAGCTTGTCATGTACAGCTGGCGTACAGAGGATAAAGAGGCGTACGCCAAGTTCATTGCCGAGTTTGAGAAGCAGCATTCCAACATCAAGGTGAAATTCAAATCGTTTAAATCAACGGAATACAACACGATTCTAAGTAATTCTCTCACATCAGGGACGGGTGTAGATATCGTACAGCTCCGTCCGTACTCTGGTGCGACTTCGATTGCAGACGCAGGATACCTGCTGCCACTGGATGAGGTAAAAGGAGTAGCAGAAATAGAGCGAACTTACCTGGATGCTGCACGCGGCAGCGATCAGAAAGTATACGGGATACCGCTCTCGATCAACTCTGCTGTTATTTTCTACAACAAGAAGCTATTTGAGGAGAACGGTCTGGTCCCGCCGCAAACCTGGGATGAGCTGCTGCAAGTCTCCGCAGAGCTGCAGAAAAAGGGGATCATTCCAATTGCTCAGGCAGGCAAGGCATCCTACCTGCTGTCAATTACCCATAGTGTCATTGGGACGAGCTCCTATGGCGGAAACGAATACGTCGATCAGCTCTTAGCAGGGCAAGCCAAATTTACCGATGGAGCTTTTACGGAGTCTATCAAGCGGATGCAAGAGCTAGCTCCTTTCTTCCCGCCCGATTTTATAGGTATTGATGACAAAGATGCGCAAGCTCTTTTTTACACGGGCAAGGCAGCCATGTATATAAACGGCAGCTACCGTCTGGAAACCTTTGAAAAACAAAGCCCTGATTTGCCGATTGATATCCTGCCGGCTTTAGCGAAGGAAAAGGGTGGAGAGACTCCCATGATTAACTGGGTGGATGGCTCTTATGGAATTGCCAAGTCCACGAAGCATCCGGAAGAGGCCAAGGTTTTTGTCGAGTGGCTCGCGTCCAAGGAATTCGGACAGATGTTTAGTGATGATCTGAATCGTCTAAGCGCGATTTCTGGAGTCACTCCGAAACATCCACTGGTGCAGAAAATGACGCAGCTAAGCGAAAAGAGCATGGCACCCTTTTTGATGCTGGTTCACTTTGGCGAGGGGACTCCTACGACGAAGACTACGTTTGAAGATTCACTCCAAGGGCTGTATATCAACAAGATCGATGTCGACAAAGTAGCAGGAGATACCCAAGCTTCTGCTGATAAATGGTTCAAACCGAAAAAGTAAGGCTGGAACGAGGAATATGGAGGTACAGTCGGGCCTGACTGCTTGGCTGTACCTTATTTTAAGGAGGAACCCCATTACCATGCCTGTACTGGAAAAAAAGACTGTGAACAAAACAGAGACGGCTAGAAAACAGAGTGTGAACTGGAAAAAGCACATGGTTCATTTGTTTTTGCTTCCTGCTCTGCTCTTTTACATTTGGTTTCAGGTATATCCTATTTTTTCTGCATTTCTGAATAGCTTCTTTGCGTGGGATGGACTGAAGCGAGGCTCTTTTATCGGCCTGGAAAACTTCGTACGGCTGTTTACTGAATCCCCTTTCCAAGAGACGTTTTTCCGTGGACTGGGCCATAACGTTATCTTTTTTATCGGAATTGTGATCACCAAGCTGGCAGTGGCTTTTCTGATTGCACTTGTCATCAACAGCAAAATCCGCGGCAAAGAGTTTTTCAAGATGGTGATCTTTTTGCCCAAGCTACTATCGGTAATCGTGGTAGGTTTCTTGTTTAGCCTGATTCTCAATCCTACTTACGGTGCCTTGAATACCTTTCTTGCGTTTATTGGGCTGGAGGAATGGGCCAGACCGTGGCTTGGCAGCCCTGATACTGCCTTGTACACGATCATTTTGGTGAATAGCTGGTATGGACTCGGATTTGCCGTTCTTATCTTTCTTGCGGGCTTGCAGTCAATCCCGACAGAAATATACGATGCTGCCAAAATTGATGGGGCTTCCGGGTTTACTATGCTTTGGAAGATGACGATTCCGCTGGCTATGCCTTCGATTATGGTGATGACGATTCTTAGCTTTATTGGAGCTTTTGAGACCTTTGAGCTTATTTTCGCGATGCAGGGCTCGCAGGCAGGACCTTACTTTTCAACGGATGTGTTGGCTACCTACTTTTACAGGCTGGCATTTGGCTCTGTAGCTGGCGGGGAGTCGATTGGGCTTGGATCGGCATTGGCGGTAGTACTTTTCCTCATGATATCGAGTGCAACGGCCGTTCTGCTCTTTTTCTTTAAACGAAGGGAATATGAACAGTAGGAGGGAGAACATGACGGTACGTCTCGGCCAGTATGCAAAGTATCTGTTGCTGTCACTATTTGCTTTTTTAGCGCTGTACCCTATCTTTTTGATGATTGTCTCTTCTTTTAAAAGCAATATAGAGATCCTCACTGAACCGCTTGGGCTGCCTCATTCCTTATCGATTGAAAATTACGTTTCCGTATGGGAGAAGGTCAACTTCGGCTCCTATGTGTGGAACAGCATCTATGTGAGCGGGCTGTCTGTCTTTTTCATTCTGTTTATCTCATCGCTTGCAGCCTTTTACCTGTCGCGCTACACGTTTCGCTGGAATTCGTACGTCCTGTTCTTTTTTATGATCGGCCTGATGCTGCCGATGAAGCTTGCTATTTTGCCACTGTACATGATGATGCTGAAGCTGCAGCTTTTAGATACGCTCACTTCTCTGGTGATTTTGTATGTGGCGGGCGGCATTCCTTTTGCGGTATTTGTGTTCTACGGATTTTTTCGAACGCTGCCTACTGAGCTCGATCAATCCGCGAGACTGGATGGATGCAACGGGTTTCAGGTGTATTACAAAATCATCTTGCCACTCATGAAGCCAGCTCTTGCCACTGTGGGGATTGTTCATCTGATTGGGGTGTGGAACGATTTCTTTTATCCGCTGATATTTTTGAAAAGCGAGGAGCTGAGCACTATTCCTTTGGGGGTGCTTACTCTGTTTGGTGAATACGATACAGAGTGGAATCTGCTTTTTGCCAGCTTAACCATCTCTTCTTTACCGATGATTATTGCTTTTTTGTTTGCATCCAAGCAATTTATTGAAGGACTGACGTCGGGGGCGATAAAATGAGCAAGCTTTGGGTAACTTTTGATTTGGATGGCACACTTATGCAAAATCCTTTTGGGGCATGGGTTTTTCCGGAGATCGCAGAGGTGGTCTCCGGGAAGCTGGGGCGAGAGATCGATATTATTTCGGAGATGGTCGCCGAGCATGAGCTTCGAATGGAGCAAGGCAGGTATGTAGAAGCGTATGATTGGGATGATATTTTAGGTTTGCGATGTAAGCAGCTGGGTATGGAAGCGCCCTTTGAGATAGAGCCGTTGTTGCGAAAACATGCGGTCGCACCTAAGATCAGTTTGCTAGAGTCCGGAATTTTGGATGTATTGGGTGCGATCAAATCGCGTGGTTATTCACTGGCGGTTGTAACCAATGGGTTTTACAAGTTTCAAGCCCCAGTAATGGAAGGCTTGGGCTTGCTCGATTACTTCGATGAAATATTGACGCCTGAAAAAGTGGGGACGGGAAAGCCTGATCCGAAAATGATTGATGTGTTGACAGAAGAGGTAGTCGCTCATGTTGGAGATAGACTGGATCACGATGTTCAAATGGCCAATCGAAAAAACGTAACTTCTGTGTTCGTTGATCGAAATCTCCCTGATGAATTAAAAGAGTTCGATCCTCGCCAGCGCTCGAGTGATCAGAGAATGAGAACAAGGTGCCTGGAGAAGTGGAAGAAAGAAAGTAGAAACACTACTGCTACTGCTCTTTCGAGTGTATTGATACCTGCAGTGGTGATTCATTCTATACAAGAACTATTGACGATTTTAGATGAGCGGAAGGGGGGGTAAAATTTATTCTTTCTTTTGCTTGCAATTCTGTTTGGAACTTGTTAAGATAGACCTTGTCGCTTTTGAGGGTATTTTTAAAGAGAATGAAAAAAACTTGAACTTCTAAAAAATAACCCTTGATTTTAAGAGAAAGACCTGATATAGTTTAAAAGGTCGGCGCCACGAGCGCTAACAACGAAAATGCTCTTTGAAAACTGAACAGCGAAAGCGTTAATGAGTCTATCATTAAATGATTTGCCAGCTTTGAACCAGTA